>JAWLBS010000116.1:0-13873 GCA_041687575.1 Phycisphaerae bacterium
GTTACCCCCCAGCGGCAGCGGCAGCGACCGCGTCTGCTTCCACCACGCCCCCAGGTCCACCACCAGCTTCAGGCCCAGCTGGCCGTAGGTCAGCTGCCCCTCGTGGATGATCAGCCCGGCGTCGACCTTCCCATCTGTCACGGCCTGCAGGATCGTGTCGAACGGCATCACCTCGTATTCGAACCGGTCCCGCCCCAGCAGCAGGTTCAGCGTCAAAAACGCCGTGGTCCCCGTGCCCGGCACGGCGATCTTCCGGCCGGCCAGATCCTCCACCGACAGCGCCTCGCGGGCGACAACCATCGGCCCGTACCCGTCGCCCATGCTCGAACCGAGGTCCATCAGGGCGTACGTCTCCTGCAGGGCCGGGTACGACGCCATGCTGATCGCCGTGACCTCCAGCTCCGCCCGCATCGCCCGCTCGTTGAGCGTCTGGATATCCTGCAGGATGTGCTGAAACTGATACGGCCCCGTCTCGATCCGCCCCGCCGACAGGGCATAAAACATGAAGGCATCGTCCGGGTCCGGCGAATGTCCCACGCGAATCAGCATGCATTGACTCCACAAGCACTTACCGCAATGAAACCGGGCACAAACAATATTTCCTGTAGCCCGACGCAACGAAGGGCTTTATACTGTTAATGGAGGCGGTTGGCCAGCAGGACCGGCCGCGCATGTCGACTGTTCATTTCGAAAACAGGTGCCGTATGCGACTGATCATTCGCGAGCGCGAGAGTATGGTCAGCGACCTCAATGTCTCCGGCGGCATTGTGCTGATCGGGTCCCATCCCAACTGCGACGTCTACCTGCCCGACGGCCGGCTCGGTCCGCGACACGCCATCCTCGAGCCCGAGGGGCAGGGCTGGACGGTCCGGCCGCTGGACACGGGGACCCCGACCACCGTCAACAATACCCTGCTGCACAGCCGCTGTCGCCTCAAGACCGGCGACGAGATCGGCTTTGGCGACTACAGCATCCGCGTCTACCCCGACCAGTCCGCCGGCGGCGAAAGCCCCATCACCCCGGTCAGCCGACTGGAAGACACGATGGTGCCCACCCGCTGGCCCGTGCCCGCCGATGCGGTCATCCTCCGTTCCAGCGAGCCGGTCGCCCTCGAGGCCGCCGCCCTGACCGCACTCGGCCAGGCCAACTGCAGGCTCTACCGCCTCGACCAGCCTCAGGACCTGCTGCAGGCCGTCGCCGACCATCTGCTGGCCGCCGTCAAGGCCGACCGGGCCTGGGTCTGCCTGGCGACCGACCCGCAGCACGACCCGCACCTGACCGCCGCCGCCAGCGCCGCCGACCGCCCCTTCCGCGAGCCCGAGCAGACGGGCATGCTCATCTACCGTAGCGTCCAGCGCCACCAGGCCATCCTCCTGCCGGCCGACCCCGATCGCTACGCCAGCGCCATGGTCGCCCCGCTGCTAGCTGGGCCCATGTCGCTGGGCCTGGCGTATGTCGAGCGGGCCCCCGGCAAACCGGTCTTCCGCAAGAACGACCTGGCGATCCTGCGGGCGACCGGCAGCCAGGCGGGCGTGCGGCTGGACGAGCTGCTCCGCGACCAGCACGTCGTCCAGCGCCGCCAGGTCAACCAGCAGATGGAGTGGGCCCACCAGATCCAGCAGCGCCTCACCCCGGCCGTGCTGCCGGCCTGGGAGAATATGGAGGTCGCCGCCTGGCGCAAGGCCGGGCGGATCTGCTGCGGCGACATCTACGACATCATCCGCCTGCCCAAGGGGACCGCCGCGATTGTCCTTGGCCACGCGCTGACCGGCGGGGCGGAATCGGCGATCGTCATGGCCGAGGTCCGCGCCGGCTTTCGCGTCGCCCTGCTGCACGCTGATGCCCCGCACTTCGTGCTCAAGGAGCTCAACTGGCTGGTCCACGAGTCGGTCGGCCAGCAGGCGATGCGCTGCTTCACCGGGCTGCTCGACCCGGACAGCGGCCGGCTCCGCTACAGCATCGCCGGCCCGCAGGGCGCCTACCGGATCAGCCGCGATGGCGAGGCGACGGACCTGGTCGCCGCCGAGATGCCCGAGATCGGCGCCCAGCCCCAGATGGAGTACAACCTCGAAGAGGTCCAGCTCGCACCGGGCGAGAGCCTGCTGCTGTTCACCCGCGGGCTGCTCACGGCCGCCAACCCCGCCGGCGAGCCGTTCGGCCTGGACCGGGTCCTGACCGGCATGGAGGACGTGCCCAACAAGAGCGCCCACGTGATGCTGCAGGTCCTGGTCGACGACCTTGCCCTGCACCTGGGCGACGCCATGCCGGACGAGGACATCACGATCCTGATCCTGCGGCGGATGGTTTGAGCGCTAACGTGAAGGGGCAGGGGATAACTATTTATCCGCAGATTACGCAGATTGCGCAGATTAGAAACAGCAAAAACAACGGCAGGGGACATGTTAGGGTTTGTGCAGCAACAACTCCCTGCTTCGGGATCCACGACCGCGCTGCCTGCGGTCAGCGACCGAAGCGAGTCGACGGGTGCAAAGGCGTGCCGCGACGACAGCCGCCGCGGCACGCCCTGCGGGAGTATTCGACCGATCAGTCGGCCGTCCAGTTGTAGACCAGCAGGAGCAGGTCCAGAACGTTGATGCACCCATCGCTGATCAGGTCGCAGCGGCTGTCGAAGCCGGTTTCGCCCATGATCCGGCCCCAGCTGACGGCGATCGCCACGAGGTCGCGCATGTCGACCACCCCGTCGCCGTTGATGTCCCCCGTCAGTGGCACCACCGCGATCTGCTGGTCCGGGCCGCTGCCCCCGTTGCTGTTGCCGCCATCCGGACAGGTGTCGTCAATGCAGCCGTCGTCGCCGTCGGGGAAGCCGTTGTTTCCGTCCGGGCAACCGTCATCGCCGTCGGGGAAGCCGTCGTTTCCGTCCGGGCAGCCGTCATCGCCATCCGGGCAGCCGTCGTCGGAATCGCCGTCCGCGTTGGGGCTGACGACGTAGACTTCGCAGCCGATCCAGGCCCGCTTGCCGCACGGCGGGACCCCGCACCGCTCGAGATACGGACACGGCTCGAACTCGCCGAGGTGGGCCGTCAGGACGCGCCGGATGACCTGCGGGTCGATGTCGGCCAAAGCCGGGTTGTTGAACGGGTCCGGGAGCATCAGGTTGCTGGCCGTGCCGCAGATCAGATCGCCCGATTCGCTGACGAGCATCGTGCGGATGCCGTAGGTGAACGGCGAGCCGAAGCCGTCCGCCATCGCCACCTGCCAATTCCAGCCGTCCTCGGACATGAGCAGCTTGGCCCGGCCGTCCAGCACCACCGGCAGGGGGGCCAGCACGCCGCCGCGGATCCCGTGGTTGAATGTGCCAATGCAGAGTTTGTCCTGCCAAATGGCGCCGGCCCAGGTGTAGGCGTTGTCGGGATCGCCCATGCCGTTGGTGGTGATGACGTCCCAGCTGGAGCTGCTTTCAGGCGTCTGCGAGCGCAGCAGCGTGAAACCATCGACGTAGTTGACGGTGCCGAGATACAGATGCTCCTTGAACGGCAAGAGCAGCATCACGCCGAGGTTGTGGAGGTCGTTACTGCCGGGGAACGAGGGCGTCACGTCGTGCCAGTTCGTGTTGCCCCCGTCGCAGTAGAGGCGGTAGCTGTCGCCGAAGTCCCAGGTGCCGACGAACATCATGCCGTTACACACGGCGATCTCGGCGACGGCGGTGTCCTCGGGGAACACCTGCTTGAGATCCCATGTCTGCGCGACGGCGTCATACGCCCAGAGCTCGCCGCCGGTCGCGGAATTCTCGGTTCCGACATAGAGCTTGTCGCCGTGGGACAGCAGCGTCCGGATGGACGTGTTGTCGGGATTGCCCATCGGGCCGCCGACCATTGTGACCCAGTCCAGGCCGTTCTCGGTGCGCAAAACCTTGCAGCCGGTCTGGTAGTTGGCCGAGGCGGCGTAGAGGACGTTGCCGTGCACGAGCATCTTGCGGATGCCCTGTTCCTCCGGGGGCGATTTGTAGACCCGGATCCAGGCACAGCCGTTCCACCGCCAGATCTCGGCGCCGGTGGATTTCATCAGGCCCGTGAAATCCAGGATGTCCGTGTCGCCTTGGAACAGGTCCTGGAAGTTCACGCCGCCGGACATGATCGCGCCGGCGATCCCGGCGTAGTCCATGCTGGCGTTCCACGTGCCGACGTACAGTTTGCCGTTGAATTCCGCCATGCCCCAGGCATAGCGGTTCCAGGTACTGCCGAAGCCCCGGCCGGCGTCAGCGGTGATGTTCTCATAGGTGATGGCAGGCGAGGCGGCAGTGAGAAGCAGAATCAGGATGCTTGCTGCGGATGCACTGCGGATGAATGAACGAGCCATAATGGTTCCCCCTTGCTGGCGCGCGGATGGCGCGCCGAATCCCCGGCGGCGCGACGTGCGCCGCGATGCTGCATGTGCCGATACGTTTCCACTGACGGAACTGCCAACAGATGGGAAGGCCGGCCCACGTCCCCCGCCGAGTCGGATTCCAGCGCGGGAGGCGAACCTGCTCTGCGAGCTCATCGGATCGAGGCGGCCTTTGCTCCTTTCCTGGTCTGTGAGGCGGTGCACGCATCCGCGGCGGCCGGGCCGGCTTTCCATGCCGCCCCGGCTGGACCCGCGGCACCCGCCTGGTGCCTGGATGTCATCTGCAGCCCGCGCCGTGCAGGCCGAACCGCAGGTACCGGTAATGCTCCCGGCAGGGCACTCATGGCCGCTGCACAGGGAGCAACGTCAATCATGCAATGATCGCGAGGCGGAAAGGCGAATCCCCCGTAAGCCGGATTCGCCAAAAGTATAGCCCGCCAAGGGGTGGCTGGCCAGTCGGTTGTACTTTTTTCTGATAGAAACCTTCGCCACGTTCTTCCGCACCGATGCCATCGAGGACCTGCCGGCGACGGGTTCGACGCACCTCGCGGCCGGCCCCAGGCCGGTCCAGACACAGCAGGCAACGACTACGGCCACGGCAGCGGAAGGGGTCAGGTTACAGGGGACAGGTTACAGAAACGAAAAGGTGTCAGGAAGATTTTCTTGCCCCCCGCCAAGGCTTCCGTTATTCTGTGATCATGGGAAGGGCACCGCGAGTTACGGAACCGGGTCTGGTCTACCACCTGCTGAATCGCCGGGTGATGCGCCTGCGCATGTTTGAGAACGACGCCGACTACGCGGCGTTTGAGCGCGTGCTGGCTGGCTCGCTGGACCGGCCGGACTGCCCGGGGCTGCTCGCCTACTGCCTGATGCCGAACCACTGGCACCTGGTGGTCCAGGCACAGGACGCGACGAACCTGTCCACCTGGATGCAGTGGGTGACGGTCACCCACACGCACCGCTGGCATGCCTGCCGTGGCACGGCCGGGGAGGGTCCGCTCTATCAGGGACGATTCAAGAGTTTCCCGATCGAGGAGGAGACCCATCTGCTGACCGTCTGCCGGTATGTGGAGGCCAATGCCCTTCGAGCAGGGCTGGCGAAGCGGGCGGAGGCGTGGAGGTGGAGCAGCCTGTGGGCTTGGCGGCAGCGAGACTCGTTGCTGCACCGCCGGTTGAGCGATTGGCCGGTGGATCGCCCGCGCAACTGGCTGGCGCTGGTCAATGACGGCGTAGACGAGGAAGGTCTGGCGCGGATTCGGCAGGCGGTGGTGCGGGCAGCACCGCTGGGATCGGACTCCTGGCGGGTACGGATCGCGGCCCGGCTGGGCCTGGACCTGACGCTACGGGCGCGGGGCCGGCCACGCAAGGACGCTCAAAATTCTTCCTGACACCTTTTTCTCGCCCTTGACACCTTTTCCCTGTTCCTTTTTTTCCTGACACCTGTTTCCGGCCGATGCTCGGTCGCAGGGTATCAGTTAGCTCCCTATTTCCCACCCCCACGGAAATCGGAATAGTAGTAGTAGTAGTAGTAGTACAGCGTCCATGACATGTCACATCGTCATTTTCGTGGTCGGTGACGCAGAATCTGTGAGATGCCCGCGACAATAGATACCAACACGATGGCAATCTCATAAAGGAATGCATATTGAAGAGTCCTATCCGCAACTTCCGGAAACAAGAAGTTTGAAGCTAGGATCAGCAGGCACAGAGTCAGGACAAAGGAAGCAATACCCATGCCCACTGCCTTGATCCAGCTGCCTTGGTCCTGCGTATGGTGATCAAGGTCATTCACTGTTGCAGCTCCTTACTGTTCCGCTTGCAGCGCTGCTCCAGTACCCGTAGATATGGAATGGATACTCAATGGTTCCGAGGGCGAAACAATGGGGACGTTAGCCCGGCCAGGGCCTCGTCCGTCTGCGGCCGAACCACCATATGCCAGTGGTTGGGCATCAGGCAGTAGGTGAACAGCTGCACCGGGTACCGCCCCAGCCCCTCGGTCAGCACCTGCTCGAAGGTCTCGTAGTCGGGGTCCTTGGGGAAGACCTGCATCCTGCCATTGCCCCGGCTGGAGGACAGGGTAGATGCAGCCGGCCTCGATGGCTCGTGCGGTTCTGGGCATGACTGGTATTTTGTTCAAGAGGACGAGGCATGTCAACAACTAACCGGGGGGTTCCCTGCTTTGCGGCCGCGGCTCGGATCAGACATCAGTAATGTCCCCGTTGTCCCGTTGTCGTTCCGTTGTCCCGGTATTGACGTTCGCTTCGGGGTAAGCCCCGCCGCCGCCGGAAACGGCACCCCGGATTCCTCTGACACCGAACAAAGGATGCCTCCCCGCCGCCCGACATCTTTGTCCCACGCAGCTTTTGCCGTCCGGAGGGAAAGACGCTACTCTGGTTGCGACACATGATGCGCGGAACGAGCGATACGAAGAACAGGAGACATGACGTGGCCAAGTCCGCTACCGTAACCCTGCTCAGGGAAAACTGGTCGAAGTTCCCCACCGGCCCCATCCTTCGCGACAACACCGCCCGCGGCGAGTACATGTCGATGGTCGTGCCCGACAACCCCGGCGGCTGGTACCACAACGCCAGCGCCGGCAAGTCGATCGACCGCGACCACTCCCGCCTGATCGTCAAGAAGACCCGCACCGGCCGCACGCTCGAGGTGCCGGCCGACATCAGCGCCCCCTGGGGACCGTCGCTGGTGGTCACGCCGGGACCGCAGCCGTGGCAGGACTACACCGTGACCGCGGACATCACCGTCAAGGACTACCGGTCGGTCGGCCTGGTCGCGCGGTACCAGACCAACCGCGACTACTACGCAGCGGTCTTCGAGGCCAACGTCTTCAAACTCGTCCGCGTCCTGGAGGGCACCTTCACCGTCCTCGCCTCCGCGGTTTTCAAGCCCGGCCGCAAACCGCTCCGCGTCACGCTGGAGGTCAAGGGCGACCAGCTCAATGCGAAGGTCGAGAAGACGAAACTCGCCGCGACCGACAGTTTCCTCACGTGGGGCGGCATCGGCCTGTGGGCCAACGGCACCGCCGCCTTCGGCACCGTCACCGTCAAGGCCCCCGCCGCCGAGGCCCGACGCATCGAGAAGCTCGAGAAGCAACAGACTGCACGCGTCCAGGCCAAGCGCGGCGATTATCCGGAAATGGAACTCGTCGCCGCCATCGACGTGACCGGCCACGCCCTCGGGCGGCAGATCCGCTTCGCCGACCTCGACGGCGACGGCCGCAAGGAGATCCTTTTCGCCATCCCGACCTACCACAAAGGGCGGACCTGGCAGTACAACAAGCTGGCGCAGCTCTCGGCGATGAACCTCGACGGCAAGGTCCTCTGGAAGCGCGGCGGCATCAAGGACGACTCGCAGGACATCACCGCCGACATGCCCGTTCAGGCCGCCGACCGCGGCAACGGCATGGAGGTCGTCGCGGCGTTCGGGCCGAGCCTCGAAGTTCTCGACCCGATGACCGGCAAGACCAAGAAGAAGACAAAGACGCCCAAACCGCCGAAGATGGAGCCCTACTGGGACGAGATCAACATGTACTGGGGTGACGGCCACGGCGACGACGTGCCCAACCTCATCCCCGACAGCATTCGCCTGTGCAACTTCACCGGCCGCGCCCCCTACGGCGACCTGCTGATCAAGGACCGCTACCACAACGTCTGGGCGATCGACGGCCGAAGCCTCAAGGTCCTCTGGCACCACCGCTGCAACACGGGGCATTACCCCTTCACCGCGGACATGAACGGTGACGGCAAGGACGAGGCGCTGCTCGGCTACAGCCGCGTCGACAGCAAGGGCAACCTGATCGGCCGGCTCTACCTCGGCGATCACCCCGACGCCTGCTTCAGCTATGTCGACAACCACGGCGTGCGGCACAACCTGCACCCGTGCGGCGAGGCGGGCTTCATCGACCAGATGAGCGACGGCCGGATGGAGGAGGTCCACCTCGGCCACGTGCAGCACCTGTCGGTCGCGAACTTCATGCCGGACCGGCCGGACCTCGAGCGGATCATCGTCACCTACCACGGCAACCAGGGCATCATCGTGCTGATGGACGCCGAGGACCGGATCCTGCGCAAGATCGAGCGCTACGGCGCCGGGGCGGTCTGCCAGCCGGTCAACTGGACCGGCGACGGTCGGGAACTGATCGCCTTCTCACCGCGCCACGGCGACGGCGGGCTGTGGGACGCCGAGTTCGACCTGGTCGTGCCCTTCCCGGACAACGACCGGCCGGGCAAGTACATGGAGGTCCAGGACGTGATGGGCTGGGGCTTTGACCAGGTGATCGTCTGGGACGAGAACCGGCTGCACGTCTACGCACCCAAGACCAAACCGCGCAAGCGCGGCAAGCGCTATGACCCGGTCCGGCCGGAGCCGAATATGTCCAACTACCAGGTGAACTATTCGCTGCCGCGTTGGGCGTGACAGTGCGGTCAGTCCGCCGGCTCGAACCGGCAGACGACATCGAAGATCTTGCCGCCGATGCGCTGGGCGACCATCTCGTCCTTGACCAGGGCGATCTTCATCGCGTCGCAGGTGAACTGCGCCTCGTAGTTGCTCTCGACCGAGCGGCCCATGCCTTCCAGAATAATGAAATCGCTCTGCTCGGCCACGCAGTTGCACTCGTCGCTGATCTTCGACAGGTCGATCAGCGGCGCGCCGTTGCCCGTGCCGACCGTGGCGATCCGGTCTTCCCTCAGCAGCCGGCGAAGCGTTGAATCCCGCTCGCTCAGCTCCTGCAGCACCCGCCGCAGCTCCGGCACGGTCACGTCGTTGAGGCTCGGGCGGTCGTTGGCGGCCAGCACCACCCGGCTGCCCCACAGGGCGATCTGGCGGGCCAGCGGGATGCACCCCAGCACCAGGTCGGCCCCGGCGTTGTCCACCATGAACAGGACCTGCTTGTAGGGCGAGACCTCGTCGGCGAACCGCGAGCTCAGCAGGTCGAACGTGTCCGACAGCCACGGCCGCCGCGGCAGCCCCCGCCGCGTGCCGAAAAAGTCCATCCCGTGCTTCTGGTAATGCTGGACCGTCGCGGCCGAACCCATATCAAAGATATTGCCGGCGAACACCCCGCGGATCAGCGCCTCGATCCGCTCGGGCATGGCGTGGGCGTCGAGCTCGGCGATAACCTGCGTGAACAGCCGCACGGCCGCGTCGTCCTCCTGCCGCTTGACCTTCTCGTACGGGTCGGGCCAGCCGTACTGGCGGAGCATGGCCTCGCGGTATTCATCCAGGCCGAGGATGGTGAAGGGCTTGAACTTCTCGGGGTCGAGACGACGCTCCTGTATGCCGGCCATGAACTCGCGGCGGAACTGCTCGAGCTTTTCGGCGGGCTGCTCGCCGTACTGATCGATGATATGCTCGATCGTGGTTTCGGTGTGGCGGGTGAAGTGGCCGAGCCAGTACTCGCGGCCCTCCGGGTCGTCCGCCAGCTCCCACGTACACGCCTTGTACTTTTCAGGATATCTCAGTTTGCAAAGCACTGCCATAATTCGCGTCGCTCACTTCCTGCATCTGCCTTCACGTCCTGCGTCGTCGAAACAGGCGAGCAAGAGTAAGGGGGCACAAGGCGATTGGCAAGGGGGCGCCAGACCATGCACATGCTGCCCGGTTGTCATCCTGAACGCAGTGAAGGATCTCTACCTCTTGCTGGTTGCGGTAGGGGTACGCTGCACATGCGAGAAATTCCATGGCCGCCACCACCCACTGCCGGCGCTATCGCTTGGCAGCGGGTACCCGGCGGCCATGGCACCCGGCACCCGGAAATCACTGCCCGAACGTCCCCCGGAAATCCCCCTCGGGGCGGTCGATCACGCCGGGGCGGCGGGGGGCGAGCAGCTCGTTCAAACGGTCGCGGAGCTGCTGCTGCGTGATCAGGCGAACCTGGTCGCTGACGAAGGCGTCAAAGCCGGGACGCGCCAGGCCCGGCGCGTCGGCGGTCGGGGCCGGCTGGATGACCGCCAGACCCGTATCCTGGAAAGCCTTGGCCTGGATCTCGTCTGTCGTCAGGCCGGTGCGGTCCTGCAGCGGGATCAGCCGGTCGAACTGCGTCTGGTCGACCCAGCGGACCATCGCCTGCGTGACGTACTGCCCCGGATAGAGCGTCTGCCGCTCGCGGGTGATGTCGTTGAGGATCTGGATCATGCCCTCATCGGCCAGCGAGGCGACGTATCGGCCGGTCCCCCGCTCGACGAACAGGCGGAACCCCCAGGTCCCCCGCCGGGTCAGGGTGGCCACCGTGCTGTCGACCACGAAGCTCGACCGCAGTCCGCCCTCGCTGACGCCCCCGCGGACCGCGCCGTAGTTGACCGTTACCTGCCCGACCTTCTCGGTCTCGGTCCGGTAGAGCGTCGCCAGGTTGGCCAACGTCAGCCGCTCGACCATCACCACGGTGTACGGTTCTTCGCGACCGAACTGCAGCGTCACGTGACTGCCCAGGCCTGTGCGGACGAGCGTGCCAGCCGGATACGTGTCGCCGACCGCCACGGCCTGCCAGGCGGCGGTATCGGTGACCTCGGTGCCGACCGGGGCGTGCTGGGCGCGGCCCTTGACTTCCAGGACCAGGGCCTGGATCTGCGTCAGCCCCGCGGGCACGGCGGCCTCGGCGGGCTGCGTGGCGGCAGGCGGGGCCGGTTGCGTTGCGTTGGCCGACGGCGAGACAGCCGCCGTCTGGGCCGAGACAGCCGCCGACAGCGTCGCTACCAGCAGGACCACGGACGCGTATGTCCACGACTCGTTACGGGCTTGTCCGATCATGTCATAACCTCACGCCAGGGACCCGAGGCGCCGGTCCCTCGCAATCATATGGTTTGAATCGCGTTCACGGTGCCGGCGGCCGCCCGACGGGCAAGTCTTCCGGCCGGGTAGTGGCCACGGGCGGCGGCAGCGGCGGGGCCTGCTCCACGTCCCGCAACTCGTCAACCCACGTCAGCAATGCGACGAACTGCCCGCCCGTAATCACCTCGCCAGGCGTGCGCCCCCCCACCGGCCCATCCAGGTACGCCACCTCGCGCAGGGCGTACCGGCGGTCGCCCAAGTGCAGCGTTCGGCCCCAGAGGTTCAGATTGATGCCGCCCTCGATCTTCGCCACCTGCACCGCCATGTACGCCGCTGTGCCGGCGTCGATCGCCGTGTCCGGACCCAGATTCCACTCCGGCCGGGCGATGTCCCGCTCGAAGACCGCTGCCTGCAGCGCGCCAAAGTCCGAACCCGGGTCTTCGCCGGTGGCGACCAGGAGCATCGCCCGGTAGCCTTCAGCCGCCCCGACCAGGGGCTGGTTCGCCAGCCACGACCAGAAGCTGATCCGGTCGAGCGGCGCGGGGTCGATCTTCGGCTGCGGACGGGTGACCGCGCAGCCGGCCAAAAGAAGCGTTAACGCGAATATGCTGGCAAGGCGTTTCATCGCAGGGGCACTCCCTGATTGTCCATCCGGTCAATCCGGTGGGAGCTGCCTTTGGCCCGGCCCACCGTGTTCAGGCGCTGCGGTGGGCAATAGCCCACCCTACATTTCTCATACCATCCCGCTCAGAAGCTGTACGTGATCCCCAGCAGGAAGAACGTTCGCGTCTCATCGTTGCTGAAGGCGTCGCCCGGGAAGAACACACCGTAGCGGGCCGTCGTCGTCAGCTCCTGCGTAATCTGCCAGTTGACGTAATAGTCCATCTCCCAGCCGAGGTAATTGGCGTCGCGATCGGCGCCGAAGTCGCTGATCGCGCCGGAGCCCTTGTGCTTGGCGTACAGGAACCAGTCGCTCCCCGCCCGCAGCCGGCGCAAGGCCTTGCACCGGGGCAGCGGCAGCAGCGACGCGCCCGCCCGCCAGATGTGGATGTTCGACAGCCGCGGGGCCAGCGCCAGGCCCGTGTCGCGATAGCCGAACCCCACAAACGAGGTGTCCGTCCCCCGCGTGTTGCCGCCAAGGGCGCTGATCGGACTGAGGGCCCGGTCGCCGTCGCCGCTGGCGAACATGTATTCCACGTCGAAAATCGGCCGGTACGCACTGGGCCCGAGGTATTGCAGCCGGGCGTCATAGGCCCAGGCGTCGATCGTGTCGCGGTGGAAGACCTGCCGGTCTCCGAAGCTCTTGCCGCCCTCGTAGACCAGTTCCGTCGAGTAGCGCAGGTATCGCAGCAGCTCGCCGGTCGAGCCGAGGCCGGCGTAGACCGAGTCGTAGCCGTGCGACTGGTCGAACGAGAACGTCCGGTCGTTCTCGTCGAGGTTCCAGAAGACGTAGGCGAACGGCGAGTGCTTGTCGCCCAGATACCGGGCCTGGATGCCCAGAAAACACCGGTCCGTCTGGCCGCTGAAGGGCCGGCTGGGGTCGACCAGGTCGTCGAGGCCCTTTGCCGTCCTGCTGATCAGGCCGGTCAGCTCCAGCCGGTCCGTCCCGCCCCGCAGCACCACCGCATCCAGCGGCAGCGACAGGGCATAGCCCGTGCCGAACTCCACGTACTGCCGGCCGACGCGGGTCTGGAAGTTGAAGGGCAGGTCGGTCTTGCCGTAGACCCTGGCCGCCTGGCGAAGGTCGAACTGGTACCACAGCCGGTCCACCCTCGGGCCGATCAGGTCGTCGTCGTTGCGGTCGTAGCTGTCGCCGCTGTTCCAGTCGAGGTATGTCAGCTGCATCCGGCCGTAGAACTGGTGGGTGCCCCGATCGCCCGAGGCGGCCGCCCAGACGCGGCTGTCGTAGCGGCGCTGCGTGCGGTTCTGGATGCTGTCGTCGAAATCGAGCAGGTAGAAGCTCATCCAGGCCCCGGCGTCGAACTGCCACGCCTGCGAGGGCGGCAGGTACTCGCCGAGCTCGGCCCGGATCTGCTGCTCGATCTCGCGCTGCTGCTGGACGTAGGCCTGAGCCGGGGCGGGCTGGGCATGGGCCTGGGCGGCGACGGCAAGAAGACCCGCCGCCAGGACAAGCGGCATGACCGGCCGGCGCCGGCCCGACGACACGGCACTGCTTGGAAAGTTTTCGATCACGGATTCGGTCCTTCCTCTCGCGCCAAGGGTCGTGACCGCGTGTATCATCAGGGCAAACGGTGCATCTTTCAAGCTGCGCCTTGTCGGCGTTCGTGTATGGATTACCATGGCCATAGACAGGGATTCCAGGCGGCACCGGTTACCAAACGAGGTCCGAAAACATGTCTGACAACGTTACGCTGGCGGCGGTTGGAGATATCAGTATCTACGGGCCGGTCCGCGAGAACATCGCCGAACACGGGCCGGCCTGGCCGTTCGAACCGTGCCGGGAGGCACTGAAAAGCGACCTGGCGTTCGGCAATCTTGAATGCTCAGCGTTCCGGCCAGACGTGCCGGAGCCCCAGCACCGCCAGCAGATGATCATGAACTGGAATGACGGGGCAGGCCTTGCCCAGGCAGGCTTCGGCGTGCTCAGCCTGGCCAACAACCACATCCTTGACTTCGGGGGCGAGTTCGGCGAGCAGACCGCCGCCTTCTGCGACAGCGTCGGCATCCCCTGGATCGGCTTCGGGCCGGACCCGAAGCAGGCCCGCCGCCCGGCGATCGTCGA
>JAWLBS010000117.1:0-13822 GCA_041687575.1 Phycisphaerae bacterium
TCGCCCCGCTTCTTGACCCGGCCATCCGGCCGCTTAAGCTCAGATAGGTGGTATACTTGATGTGCGTAAGCGCACCCGATGCGGGCGGTGCTGACGCGTTCGTTCGACACGCGCAGCCCCCGGCAACCAGATCCGTAAACGGGGCAACATATCAAAGGAGCCCGTCATGCCAGTCCGAAAGCTGACCGAATACCTGGACCAAAGCGGCATCGAGTACGAGGTGATCAACCATCCCCTGGCCTATACGGCCCAAGGGGTCGCCGCCGCGGCGCACATCCCCGGGCGGGACGTCGCCAAGGCCGTCATCGTCAAGGCCGACGGCAAGATGGTCATGGCCGTGCTGCCCGCGCCGAGGCGACTGGACCTGGAGGAGCTGCGACGGGTCATGGGCACTGACGACGTGCAACTGGCCAGCGAACAGGAGTTCGCCGACATATTCGCCGACTGTCAGCCCGGCGCCGAACCCCCCTTCGGCAACCTCTACGGCATGGAGACCATCGTGGCCGACAGCCTCGGCGAGGACGAGCAGATCGCCTTCAACGCCGGCACGCACACCGAGTGCATCCGGCTGGCCTACCGCGACTTCGAAAACCTCGTCCACCCCAAGGTGGCCCACATCGCCACCTGACGGACGACGACCGGTACGTTGACCTTTTCGCGGGGTCGCTGTATCACTGCGCCCCAAGGTGTTGGCTTTACGGGAACTCCGCGCAGGTCGCGGCTGCGAAAAGGTTATGTTCATGAAACAGATCGTCGTCACCCCGGCCATGGGCAAACGCCTGATCGGCAAGGCGATGGCTGCCCATCCGGCCGTCAAGGCAACCATCAGCAAAGGCACCCTCGTCATTGTCGCCGGCTCCACCAACGGCTACGTCGCCGAAGAAATCCTGCACTGCCTTGGCCAGGCCGAGGCTTTCAGCCGCACCGGCTTTCGCCGCGGAACGGTCTTTCCCCTCGCCTTCGACGCCAAGAGCGTCGCCGCCGACTTCCCCGGCGACGTAATCATCGTCGACGGCACGTGGCAAAAGGGCAAAACCATCTTCGATGTCGCCGACAACCTCAAGTTCGGCGATCTGATCCTCAAAGGCGGCAACGCCCTCGACGCCTTCGCCCGACAGGCCGCCGTCCTGATCGGCGACCCGCAGACCGGAACCGTCGGCGCGGCCGTCCGCGCGGTGATCGGCCGGCGGGTCCGCATGATCGTGCCCATCGGCCTGGAAAAGCGGATCGCCGACGACCTGTCGGACGTTGCCGATGAGCTCAACGCCCCCGAGGCCAGCGGCCCGCGGATGATGGTCCTGCCCGGCGAGACCTTCACCGAACTCGACGCGATCGAGATGCTGACCGGCGCAGCCGCCCGACTCGTCGCCGCCGGGGGGATCTACGGCGCCGAGGGCAGCCTCTGGATCACCGTCCGCGGCACCGCCGAGCAGGAACAGGCGGCCGCCAACCTGGTCAACTCGGTCGCGGCCGAGCCGATGTGTCGGGTGTGATTACGAGCCGTACGTGGCGACGCGGGCCTTTTACCGGGCTATGGGCTTCGAGCACTTCCGCAGCACCTTCCAGGACAACTGGGAGTGCCCGGAACTGCTGGAACTGGTTAAGCGTCTCAAATAGGCGCCTCGCGCCGACGCGCGGGCACCGGCATGCCCGCCGGTGTGGGTTTTGCGCCGGGGCCGCCCCCCGGTTGTGATCGTTGTAAGGAATTGGAAATGTCCCTGTTGCTCCTCAGTGTGGTCGTGGCGCTGGGAATCTCGGCGATGTGCTCGCTGCTCGAGGCGGCACTGCTGAGCCTGACGCCCAGCCAGGTCGCCGACCTGTCAACCAGGTACCCGACCGCCGGCTCGATCTGGCAACGCTTTAAACGTCACATCGAGCGCCCCATCGCCGCGATCCTGATCGTCAATACCGCCGCCCACACCATCGGCGCCACCATCGCCGGCGCGCAGTTCGAAGCAATCTACGGCCGGGAAGGCCTCGTCATCTTCAGCATCGTGTTCACCTGGCTGATGCTCCAGTTCACCGAGATCCTGCCCAAGAGCCTGGGCGTTCGCTACAACCGCGCGCTCGCCCCGCTGGTCGCCCGCCCGCTCGATTTGCTGATCCGGGTCCTGACCCCCATCAGCTACCTCGTCCGCCTGGTCAACAGGCCCTTCGAGGCCAAAGGCGACCAGCAGATCGCGGGCACTGACCTGCAGGAGATCATCGCCCTAGCCAGCTCCGCCCGGCTGCGCAACCAGATCGACTGGCGCCAGGAACGCCTCATCAGTGCCGCCTCACGCCTGCCCCGTCTCCGCGTACGCCAGATCATGACCCCGCGGACCGAGGTCCGCTTCCTCAAGGTCGACGATGCACTCGGCGAGGTCCTGCAGGTCGTCCAGCAGGGCGTGCACACCCGCCTGCCCCTCTGTGAAAACGACATGGACCACGTCATCGGCGTCGTCCACGTCCGCGACCTGTTCAAACAGCTCCGTCTGATGGTCGGCCGCCTCCGCTTCAGCGACCAGCGCACCGAAGACGGCGAGGCCATCGCTATCGCCGACGGCCTGCCCGGCGCGGCGCTGCACGTGATCGGGGCCGGCCAGATCGACCTGCGAAGGGTCAAGCGCAACCCCATGTTCGTCCCCGAGCAGATGCCCGTGCCCGACCTGCTCCGCGAGTTCCAGGAGTCCCGCAAACACATGGCCGTCGTCGTCGACGAGTACGGCATGACCCAGGGCATCGTCACCTTGGAAGACGTCATCGAGGAGATGGTCGGCGAGATCGAGGACGAGTTCGACATCCCCGCCAGCCCCTTCGTCCGCCAGGAAGGCGGCGGCTGGCGCGTCCGCGGCATGTGTCCCATCCACGAACTCCACGCACACCTGCAGATGCCCAAACTCGCCGAGGAGGAGGAGGTCGACACCATCGGCGGCTACATCGGCAAATGGCTCGGCCGCCTGCCCGAAGTCGGGGATACGATTCCCCTGGAGGGCTACGAAGCCCGCGTGCTGTCGATCGAACGCCGCCGCGTCGGCGAGGTGCTGCTGACCCCTCTCGCCCAGGATGAGCAGCAGGACTGACACGAGGAACCGACATGAAGACCCGCATCCTGCACCTGAGGGACGTCCTCCTGTCGAGCTACTGGTTCATCCCCGGCGTGATGATCGTCGGGGCCGGCGGGCCCGCCGAAGGCCTGGTCTCCACCGACCAGGCCTACGGCCCCCTCCTGGGGTGGGGGTGGCTCTACAACGGCGGGGTCATCGGCGCCCGGCTGCTGCTGCAGGTCATTGCCGGCTCGGTGATCACCGTCGCCGGCGTCGTGTTCTCCATCACGATCACCGCCCTGGCCCTGACCGCCACGCAGATGGGACCGCGCCTGCTCCAGAACTTCATGCGCGACCGCGACAGCCAAGTCACCCTGGGCACCTTCGTGGGCACGTTCATCTACTGTATCCTGGTGCTCCGCCAGGTCCGCGGGCCGGACCATACCACCTTCGTCCCCAACCTGGCCGTCAGCGTCTCGGTCCTGCTGGCCATCGCCAACGTCGCCGTGCTGGTCTACTTCATCCACCACATCGCCTCGAAGCTGCAGGCGCCCAACGTCGTCGCCGCTGTCGGCGACGACCTCCAGCAGGCGGTCAAGCGACTGTTTCCCGAGCAGATCGGCCACGACCGCTTCCGCCCCGACGAGGGTGACGGCATCGCCCGTCCCGAACTGCCGGGCGATTTCGAACACCGCGCCCGCCCGGGTCTGGCCCGCAACACTGGTTACATCCAGGCCGTCGACGGCGAAACGCTCCTGCAGCAGGCAAGCCGACATGACCTGCTGCTCAGACTCAACGTCCGCCCCGGCGACTATGTGATCGCAGGCACCCCCCTGCTGCACGTCTGGCCGGGCGAGCGCTGCGACCCGGCAATGCTCCGCAAACTGGAAAACACGTTCATCACTGGCCGGCAGCGGACCAACGAGCAGGACATCGGCTTTGCCATCAACCAGATCATCGAGATCGCCGTGCGCGCCCTCTCGCCCGGAATCAACGACCCGCTGACGGCGACCAACTGCATCGACCGGCTCGCCGCCGCCCTGGTCGGCATCGCCCGCGGCGACCTGCCCGGCCCATACCGCTACGACGATGCCGGGCAGCTGCGGATCGTAACCCCCGTCTCGAGCTTCGCCGATATCGTCGATGCCTCCTTCAGTGCCATCCGCCAGTACGGCCACCACGATCTGCTCGTTATGATGCGGCTGCTGGAAGTCCTCGGGCAGATCGGAAGACAGGCCCCCGCCGACCAGCACCGCCAGGTCCTCAGCCGCCACCTCGAGATCGTCTACCAGCAGGCGACCGAAAGCATCCGCCAGCCCCACGACCGCCAACAACTGGAACGACGCTACCTCGCCGCCCGAAAAGACATCGCCGACGTCGGTACGTGACCGGCCAGACACCTCGCAGGGGCTACAGTCCTGCATCATCACTCGCTAACCGGTCCCTTTTCCCCCTCCGCCCCCTCGTTCTCTTGAGCCCCGTCCGCCGCCGCGACCAGTCCCTTGGCGAACGCCTCCAGGCCCGCCATCGTCTCGGCAATGTACATGTTCGGCCGCCGTGCGGGCATGCCCTGCGGCAGCGCCCGCCCTCCGATCACCAGGTGGGCCCCGTGCACCTCCAGGTCGCGCGCCAGCCGCTCGGCCTGATCGAGCAACTCGTCCTGCGGCCGCGGCGCCGTCACCGCCAGCCAGACCATCTTCGCCTCGAACTGTGCCGCCGCCTGCGCGAGGATCGCCATGGGCGTTTCCGGCCCGAGGTTGATCTCCCGGAACCCCGCCGCGGCCGCCACCGTCGCCGCCATCAGCGACGGCAACGCATACGGGTCGCCCGAGGGCGCCCCGCCCATCGCCAGCGGCGACCCCGGCGTCGGCAACGGAAGCACCAGGCGCAGCCGCGTGATCGCCTGGATGCACAGATCCGTCGCCCGGTGTTCAAGATAAATCCCCCTCGGGTCGTGCTCCCACAACGTCCCCAGATGCCGCATCGCCGGGGCGATCGCACGATCCCACGCCTCCGCGACCGGCCGGCCCGCAAGGTACAGCGACAGGACCAGCCCACGAACCTGCTCGACTTGCCCGGCCAGCAACGCCTCCCGCAGCGCCTCCTCCGGCATATGACGGGTATCCGTCTGGCTCACTGTCTCCAGGTCGGGCAGCCCCAGCAGGTCCGGTCGGATGACCGGGATGCCGGAGGCGCGGACAAACCGCACGGCCTCCACCACGGTAATCCGCCGATGCCCGCCACGGGTCCGGACCGCACCAATCACGCCGTCGTCGACCCACCGCTTCACCGACGACTCGCTTACGCCAATCGCGGTGGCCATTTCTCTGGGGGACAGGGTTGTCTTCATATCCAGCACTCCTGCACGTTATGAACGATTATACGCCCGTCATGGCGCGGGTGTCTACTTCCATACGCAGTCGTTGTGTGCAGTTAAAGGGCCAATAGTACGCCTATGATGACGCCTACGCTTGATCGCCGCGAAAAAGGGGCCTAGTGTTACTATGAACGATTTGAACGACTTTGGTCGTGAGCCGAAAGGGGGCTGTATCATGCTCAACATAACCACAACTGGCCGCGGCGGCACAATCGATATCCCTGTCCAGGCCGCCACGAACCCTGATGACCGCATCCCCGTCTGGCTGATGGACGACGTGAACGGGCAAGACCTCTTCGCCGCTCGGCGCCTCGCCCGGCGAGCCCGTCATCGCTGGGGCCGACGAAACCTCTTGACCGAGTCTACGGTGCGGCAGTTGGCATATACACGCCGGATCAGACCACAGCTGGTCGCCCCGACGGTACAGCGCCAACTGCTGAGCACCTGCGGTTTGATGGCAATGACCGGGAATTATCCAGACAGCGCGTATAGAGTTTTAAGGGTGCTTACAGCCCGCACTGGCGGCAACAGTTTGCCTGGCCGGTTAGGGTGGTCTTGTCAGACAGGAGATAGAGGATGAAGACACTTGATATCGTAACGCTCGTTCTGTTGATCGTGGGAGGCCTGAACTGGGGCCTCGTAGGCTTCTTCGGCTTCGACCTGGTCGCTGCCATTTTCGGCGGCAGCGATGCGCTGCTCAGCCGTATCGTCTACAGCCTTGTGGGCCTGTCGGCGATCTACCAGGCGGTAGCCTCGCCGACCTTCCAGCGGCGCTGGTGCCCGCTGCCCGGGCACGGGCACACCACGCGGGAGCACGCGGTCTAAAAACCACGCGAGAGAACGCCCTGCCGCGGCAGACGGTTGCGACACCAGGAGCATGTTTGTCGGGCAGGGCGTTTCTTCTCTCGTCTGACCCGAGACTACAATGTTCAGAGCAGGGGAATGACAAGTCCGTGACTTACTGAGCATGATCCGCCGTAGTGGAATTGTCGGCGCAGATCAGTTCTTCATGCCAGCCAATCCGTTCCTTTTTTTCACACAGAATTGCCGTGTGCAGATGACGTGGCCCGAAGCGCGGGTCGGACCAAATCCGGTGCGTATCGAAAAGAAAAGGGGAACACGATGACTCTCTCGAGGCGTCTGTCGTATCTGTGCGTCATTTCTGCCGGCATTCTCGCCGGTGTTACCGGCGCGGGCTGTCCCCCCGTGCCGCCACTGCTGCCCAACCTTCTGGAAGTTGCGCAAGATCAATCCGAACTGACCACGTTCGTGGCCGCCGTGCAGGCGGCAGACCTGGATGACGAACTGGCCGACGGCGGGCCGTTTACGGTCTTTGCGCCCAATAACGCCGCCTTTGGCGCCCTGCCGGCCGGCGCGCTGGACGATCTGCTTCTGCCGGAAAACCAGGACACGCTGGTCGCGGTGCTGCAGAACCATATCGTGGAGGGAACACTTCTGGCGGCTAACCTTCAGGACGGCCAGGTCCTCCAGACCCTCGGCGGCGATCCGCTGGTTGTCAGCATCGAGAACGGCACGGTCTTTGTCGGCGGCGCCCGGGTCGTCACGCCGAACCTGCTTGCCGTCAATGGCGTGATCCACATCATTGACGAGGTCCTGCTGCCGCCGGAGAACGTGGTGGTGACGGCGGCAGAGATCGATGAGCTGGATACGCTCGTTGTGGCGGTCGATGCGGCCGATCTCGACGAGCAGCTGGCGACGGCGGATCCAATCACTGTCTTTGCGCCGAACAACGCGGCATTCCAGAATCTGCCGGTCGGTGAACTGGCGCGGCTGCTGCTGCCCGCCAACCGCGACGAGCTGGCCGCGCTGCTGCAGGGGCACGTCGTCGCCGATGAGCTGTTCGCCAGCGAGCTGAGCGATGGTCAGGTCCTGACCACGCTGAGCGGAACGAAGCTTGTCGTCGAGGTAACCAACGGCACGGTCACGGTCGGCGGCGCCCAGGTCGTCCGGGCAGACATCGTCGCCAGCAACGGCGTGATCCACATCATCGACGAGGTGCTGCTGCCGCCGCAGAACCTGTTCGAAACAGCGGCGGACATCGATGCGCTCGACACGTTCACAGTGGCGGTCGCTGCGGCCGATCTCGATGACGAACTGGCAACCGGCGGGCCCTTCACCGTTTTCGCGCCGAACAACCAGGCGTTCCTGGACCTGCCGGTCGGGGCCCTGGACGACCTGCTGTTGCCTCTCAACCAGGCGCAGCTGGTCGATGTGCTGCAGGGGCACATTGTGGCAGGTCAGACGTTCGCCCGCGACCTGAGCGACGGCCAGACCCTGACGACGCTGAGCGGCAGGACGATTACGGTGAACATCGCCAACGGGACGATCTCGGTCGACGGGGCGCAGGTCGTCGAGGCGAACATCGTCGCCAGCAACGGCGTGATCCACATCATCGACGCCGTCCTGCTGCCGCCGGAGTAACACAATATCGATTTCACCAGAACCGTGCGCGTCGGGTGTCACGGTCCTTGTAGGGCGGGCTGTGCCCGCCAAGCTCGGAGTCTCGGCTTCAGCCGGCGTTAGGAGTCCCCGCTTTAGCGGGCGTTTGGAGTACCGCCTTCAGGCGGTCCGCCCGAGCGAGCGCAGCGATGCGAGTGGCCGAGCCACAAAGGCGGAACAAAGCTGCGCTACGAGAACAAAACCTCGAAGGAGCGTATTGGGTACGGCCTTGCGACCTCGTCACGGCGCAGTCGTCGTTTGACGAAGCCGCCAAGCAGGGCCGTGCTCCGCCAAAGGCACAAGGTTGCGTGACGCGCAAAGACAAACTGAAAAACGCACAGGCTGAAGACCTGGGCAGGTCGCGGCCGGCCACCGGCCGCGACCCGCTCGGCCTGTAGATCCCCCGGACGGGCAGTTCCGCCCGCCCCGGGCCCGGCACTACATACAGTTGAGCTTCACCCCGGTCATCAGGATCTCCGATGGGCAGTCGACGTCCAGGGTGACGTCCTCTTCCGCCCGACCGGCCTGGCTCAGCCCCACGCAGGTCCGCCGCTCCCGGCCGCGGACCTGGTAGATCCACTCGCCCTGCAGCTTCGCGCCATCGGCCAGGTCCTGCGCCTCGACCCATAGCACGTTGGCGCCCGGCACCAGTCGCGGCTGCACGTGCATGTTGTGCTGGAACCCGACCGCGACCTGCAGGGCCTGCAGCGCCAGCGTCGGGCTCGGGTTGTGCGTGTGCATGTCCACCCGCAGCCAGAACTCCTTGAGCCCCTGAACGCTCGGCTCGCCCCGCTGCCATTCGGCCTGGCCGTTGTGAACGGTGCCCCAACCCGGCCCGCGCGACGCCATCGCCAGCGGCTGGACCGTCCGCCGGTCGTCGGCGCTGATGGCAAACCCGCAGATGTCCCCGCCGCCGCCGGCCACGTCATAGTCCAGCTGCAGCCAGGAGATCAGGTACGGCACCTTGATGTGGTACCACACTTCTGTAAACGCGCGCGGGCCAGCCGGCATGAGGCAACCGTTATCGAACCGGGCGTTGCGGACGTCACAGGCCACCTGCTCGCCGAACTGCAGCGGCCGCCACCGCAGCGCCCCCGCCCCATGAAAGCGGACCGGCCGGCCCTCGTTGCAGTGGCTGGTGTTGGTCGTCGGCCACATGTAGTTCTTCCAGTAGGGAATGTTGCCGGGCTGCTGCCGGAAGCCGAGCTTGGAGACCTCGGTGATGTCGCAGTGCGGGCCGTCGGGATGGCGCTCGCTCGCCGTCACTCCGTGGGAGGGGTGGCGCGTAAACAGCGCCTTGGCCGGTGCCTCAGGCATGAACGTCTGCGTGACCTGCATACCCCGCTGGAGATCCCATCGGTTCTGCTCGTTGCGGATCGGCTGGTCGATGATCAGCTGGTCCTCGGTGCGGTGACGGTGCCCCATGCCGCCGCGCTCGGGGTGGTGCCCCATCGGCTCGGGATGCCCCGGGCGGGGGTTCTGGACGAGTTGCGGGTTGGCGGCCATCTGCTCGCAGCTGGCGACCTCGCCGTTTTCGTTCAGGACGTACCAGCCGATGAACGGGTCGAAGGCGTGCCACTGCTCGACGCCGTCGTCGCCCTTGTACCACACCTCGTAGTAGGTGTGCCCCTGCTTGTGCACGGCCACACGGCGGACCTTCAGCCCCGCCGCGGCGAGGCACTCGGTCGCCACCCAACCCCAGAAGGTGCACTCGCCGTGGCCCCAGCTCGTAAAAAGCGTCAGCGGGTCGTAGCACCGGCTGTACCCGCCCATTCCGTTGGGCATCGCCAGGCTCGGCCCCCGCATCATGCACCGGGTAAACCACTCGTAAAACGCCAGCGCCTTCTGCTTGTCGGTCTTGGCCCCGGCGATCCGGAACACGTCCCTGGCGAAATCCCCGCACGACCGATTGGAAGGCCACGCCCCGTTCCCCAGCCAGCTGTTCGCAGCACCCACGGGTTTCTCCCCTGCAAAATCGACTATTTTGGCCCATCACACCTGCCCCCGCACTATAGCCCCCGCCCGCACCGCTGAAAAGATCGACAACTGCTCGACAAACGAGCCGCGACCGTGAGGGAGCGGTAGCACGTAGGGCGGGCTACGCCCGCCAAATCAATGCCGTTGGCAACAAGGCCCCGCAGGGGCGGAATAAGTCAGCCCGGGGCGGCCCCCCATCTCTTGATTCAGCCCTGTAAGGGTTGGATACATCCTCCGCACCCACCTCGAAACAAGGGATGCCTCCGCCGCCGGGAACGCATCCCCTGACATCCGCCAGGTTGATCGACGAGACCATATACGTATACTATACGTATACACCCGAGGCGTTGGAGGCCGTCCCATGCAGAAGAAACTGACGATCACCGTCGATGAGGAGGTCTATAAGGGCCTCCACAAGGTCGTCGGCCGCCGCAAGATCAGCAAGTTCGTCGAAAACCTCGTCCGCCCGCACGTGGTCGGGGCGGACCTCGATGCCGAGTACGCGCAGATGGCCGCGGATCGCCAGCGCGAACAGGAAGCGGATGCCTGGGCCGAAGCCGCCATCGGAGATCTCACCGATGAAAAGGGGTGAGGTCTGGTGGGTGGACCTCGGGCCGGCCAGGGGCGGCGAAGTGCAGAAGGCCCGCCCCGCTGTCATCGTCAGCAACGACGCAGCCAACAAGTTCCTCAATCGCGTACAGGTCGTCCCTCTGGCCATCAACGTCGCCCACGTCTACCCGAGCGAGGCGATCGTCCACCTCAAGCGCAAGCCGAACAAGGCCATGGCCGACCAGATGGTCACCGTCAGCAAGCATCGCCTGACCCGCAGGATCGGAGTGCTCTCCCCGCAAGACATGCAACAGGTGGCCCGCGCTATCAAGATCCATCTCGACCTGGACTGACGACGGGTGCCGGGTGCCATGGCCACGCCGTTCGTGGCCATGGAATCCTGCGGATGAGCGTTGCGCTCAGAAACGAGCGGGAAAAAGCCGCGACCGCAAGGTCGCGGTAATCCCCGGCAAGAGCACGGCCCCCGCACCCTGAGTTGCGCCCAAACGAGCCCGAAGCGTAAGCGAGGGTTTCCTTTCCGCCGCTGCGGCCGCGCGCACCTCCCGCATCCTGCATCACACCCAAAACCACCCGCCGCCCGAACCTACATACAGCTCAACCGCACCCCCGTCATCAGGATCTTCGAGGGCGACTCCACGTCGACGATCACGTTCTCCTCTGCCCGGCCGGCCTTGCTCAACCCCACGCACGCACGCCGCTCCTGTTCGTCGACCTGGTAGATCCACTCCGCCTGCAGCTTCGCATTGGCCGCCAGGCGCTCCGCCTCCAGCCACAGCGTGTTCTCCCCCGGCACCAGCCGCGGCTGGACGTACATGTTGTGCTGGAACCCCACCCCGATCTGCAGCGCGTTGATCGCCAGCGCCGGGTTGGCGTTGTGACTGGCCATGTCGATCCGCAGCCAGAACTCCTTCAACCCGCAGATGCTCGGCTTGCCCGCCTTCCACTCCGCCTGGCCGTTCTGCGTGATGCCCCAGTGCGGCGAGGTCGACTTGAGCGGCAGCTGCCACCACGACTGGCGGTTGTCCCCGCTGATCGACAGGCTCCAGTAGTCGTTGCCCGCCCCGACCACGTCGTAGTCCACGTAGATCCAGCTCGCCAGGTACGGCAGCCGGATGTGATACCACACTTCTGTAAAATCATGACTCTTCGCCGGCATCAACCGCCCGCCTTCAAACCGCGCGTTCCGCATGTCGCACGCCACGTCCGCCCCGTACAGCAGCGGCCGCCAGTGCATTGCCCCCGCCCCGTGCCAGCGGACCGGCCGGCCCTCGTTCAAATGCCACGTCTCCCGCGTCGGCCACATGTGGTTCTTCCAGTATGGAATATTGGCAGCCTGCTGGCGATAGCCGAACCCGCTGATCTCGGCGATGTCGCAGTGCGTCCCGTCCGGCCAGCGATCGTCGGTGACCTCGCCGGGGCCGGCGCTGCGGGTAAACAGGGCCCGGTCGGCCGCCTCGGGGAAGAACTTGTGCGTCACCTGCATGCCCCGCTCGAGGTCCCACTGGTTCTCGCCCGACCGCAGCGGCTGGTCGATGATGAGCTGATCGCGCAGGGCCGTGCGGTGTGCCATGCCGCTCCGCTCGGGGTGGTGCCCCATGGGAGCGGGCGTGCCCGGAAAAGGCCTCTGGATCAGCAGCGGGTTGGCGGCGATCTGCTCGACGCTGGCGACCTCGCCGCTGTCGTTGACGGCATACCAGCCGATGAACGGGTCGAACGCGTGCCACTGCTCGACGCCGTCGTCGCCCTTGTACCACACCTCGTAGTAGGTGTGCCCCTGGTTCTCGACGACCACCCGCCGCGCCTTCATCCCCGCCCGCACCAGGCACTCGGTCGCCACCCAGCCCCAGAAGGTGCACTCGCCAAAGCCCCAGCTGCTCAGCAGCGTCAGCGGCTCGTAGCAGCGGCTGTACCCGCCGCAGCCGTCCGGCTTGAGCAGACTCCGCCCCCGCATCATGGACCGGCTGAACCAGGTGAAAAAGGCCATCGCCTTCTGCTTGTCGGTCTTCGCCCCCGCCAGCCGGAACACGTCCTTTGCGAAATCCCCGCACGACCGATTCGAAGGCCACGCCGCATTGCCCAGCCACGCACCGCTTGCACCCATCACACGATCTCCATCGCACCGGATCGGGAATCACTGTCCATCAACCATCACCGCAGATCGCAGCATACCCCCGCCGCCGGGCAACGCAATCACCGGACAAGCGTCCGCTCGCAAATCGGGGGATTCATTGTCTGCGCCGGGGTCAATAGCCGCCAAGCGTCAGCGCCGGTGTCGTTATCGGGTGCCATGGCCACGACGTATGTGGCCATGGAATTCCTCGCATGCGTGTTGCGATCAGAAACAAACGGGAAAGAGCCGCGACCGTGAAGTCCCGCAGCCACCGCGTGTTACAAAACGTCAAAGGTCATGTAGTTGACGTGCGTTGCAGAATGCCCCCTCTCAATACTCGGGCCATCCCGCGGCGTATCCGGCGATCCCTTCCTCGGCCATCGCCTGCTCGAAGGCGACATCCAGTTTGGCGGCCTCGCGGGCCAGGCGGCTGCGGTCGGGACGTCCCAGTTTCTCCCGGACCGCCTCCTGGATGGCTCGACTGCGATTGGGGAACTTGCCGCTGGCAACAGGGCGATCAAGGCGTTTGAGAAGCCTGACGTCGATAGTAACAGCAACTTTGCTGGCAGCCATGCTGGTAACTCCATTACACCCGCCGGGCCAGGGCGGCAACTCGCTCAAAACGGAATATCCTCATCGTCATCGGAGAACGGATCGCCCCCCGGCCGCTCGTCCGGCGAGAGGCGGTCCTCTTCGCCCATCTCCTCCCACCCCTCATCCACCAGGTCGAACCCCTCGCAAATGCCGGGCTGATCCGCCGCGTCGCGCCCCTTCCGCCCCTGCTCCGGCTCATCTACGGACGGCCGCTCCGCCGGCGCCGCCTTCTTCTTCGTCGCCCGCTTCGTCAGGTAGTGGCGACAGTACGCCGCCTCCAGCGACGGGGCCCCGGACTTCGAAAACTGCAGCACCCGACGCCGCCCCTTGCCCCAGTGGTGGTAGACCGTCTGGCTGGGCCTGAGGCCCATCGCCTGCATGTGCCAGCCGAGGATCCGCAGGATCCGCTGGGCCTTGGAGAGGTTCCCCACAAAGACCCTTTCCAGGTACGGCACCTGCCCCTTCCGCCACGCCAGGTAGTCGGCCTTGGACAGATGCCCTATCTCCATCATCACTTCGACCGGCGCCACGAAGTCCGCCCGCGTCAGCACCCGGATGACCGCCTGGACCACGCGGGGATAGTACTTGTCCTTCTTGTATGTGCCGGAGGTAATCTTCTTCATGCACGCATTGTCACGGTCGGAATACCCGGATGTCCAGCTCCGCGATCGGGCTGTAATGCTTGCGATTGGCCGTCAGCAGCGGCTC
>JAWLBS010000118.1:0-3797 GCA_041687575.1 Phycisphaerae bacterium
GTCTCGCGGGCCGGGCCGGTTCGCGGTACGATTGCAGGCCGTCCGGTCGTAGGGATGCGGCCGGCGGCACGGGCAGCAGTCGGCGGTTGCGGCCGCCAGGGGAGTGAATCTTCGTGATGCATCGAGTCGGCAGGGACGGACATCGGCGGGGGCCAGCGGCCCCGGTGCGGCTGGCCTGGCTTGCGGTCGGGGTGGCGATCTGGGGGTGGGCCGGTTCGGCGCTGGCGGGAACGCACCTCTGGCGCGACGAGCCGACGAGGTACCAGTTGCTTGATCCGATCGCGGTCGCCGACGGGAGGATCACCTTCAACGTCGAACTGAGCGGGTTCAACCTGTTCGGGGGCAAATCGCTGAGTGCCGCGGAGTTGGCGCGGCTGGAAGATGGGATTCGCCAGGCGTTCGCCACGTGGAACGACGTGATCGCGCCGGTGGGGCTGCAGTTCGTCGAGGTGGCTGGCAGCGCGGAGGTGGCCGTGCGGGCCCTGCCGTACGACAATCTGCCGATCAAGCTGATCGACGGCGACAGCGTGGCGGTGGCGATTGACTGGCCACTGCGGCGGATCCACGTCGTGCTGCCGATCTGGTTCGACGCGACCGAGGACATCGGCAACCTGCTGGATGCGCCGGTGGTGGCCGACTCGCTGCTGGCCGACCCGTACGTGATGCTGGTCGACAGCCGGCAGTACGACATCTACAGTATCGCCCTGCACGAGATCGGACACACATTGGGCCTCGGGCACGTCGGCGAAGCGATCCGCCGGCGAGTGAACCGCAATTTTCTGGGCATGGACTCGATCCTGCTGGAGGCGGGGTGCCTCGAACCGAGCCTGTGGGTGGGCGGGATGGACGTGGAGGCCCGCCGCCCGATCCTCGAGACGGAGCTGCACTCGATCATGGTCCCGATCCGTCGCGGCACGCTTGCGACGCAGATCCCGCCGGACGACCGGGCGACGGTGGCCTTCCTTTTGCGGCACCTCGACCCGGCTGGCGCCGAGCAGATCCTCGCCGAGGCCAAGGACCTCTACCGCCAGACCACGCCGCTGCGATTCGCGAACGTCCGCTACGAGATCGAGCGGTCCGGCGAGTTCGAGGAGAACGACACCCTCGAATCGGCGATGGCCGTCCAGCCGGGCGAGGTCGTCATCGCCTCGCTCTACGGCGAAAACGCCGATGATCCGCAGCAGCGGGACCAGGACGTGTACCGCCTGGACCTGACCGACCAACCGGCCGGCACGCCCGTGATCCTGGACATCGACGAGGCGGGCGGGCTGCTCGACAACGGGGCCGAGCGGATCGTCCTGCGGCTGCTCGATGCGGCCGGGCAGGTCGTCGCGTCCGGCGCGCCGGTCGGCGAGCCGGACCCGGGCAGCTTCAGCGGCGCCGATCCCTATCTGGAGTGGCCCCTGGCGGCGCCGGGCGTGTATTACATTGAAGTGTCACAGGATATCTCGCAAGGACCCGAGACGGCCATGCCGGGGACGTACGTGCTGAAGATCGGCGTGGGGGTCCCCGCCGAGCCGACCGGCGAGCGGGTTCCGGCGATCGACGCGGGCGGCTCGCAGGGCTGTCCCCGCATCGAGCCGTCGGCGACGGTGTGCCCGGCGCTGGGTTTCACCTTCATGGTGTTGGCGGGAGTCGGGCTGTTCGTCGCATGGGGGCGTCGCGGTTGCTGAGGGTCGCAGAGGAGGAAATGGTCCCTCATCCGCAGATCCACTGCGACCTCGCGGTCGCGGCAAAGATCCCGATGCCGAGCCCGGGGACTATGCCCGGGTGATCGGTTCCGACAGATCGCTCCCGTGTCAGACCACCGCCCCGAAACTGTCATTCTGAGCGCAGCGCGGAATCTCTACGGGACAGCGTGCCCATGGTTTCGCACTTCGCTTGGCAGAGATCCTTCACTCCGTTCAGGATGACAACGGGACGGAGCGCCCAGAATTGAGCGGCCCGCTTGGCCGAGATCCTTCACGTTGCTCAGGATGACAGCCACTTCGTTCAGGATGACGGTACGGAGCGTGCCGAGAGGTAGAGATCCTTCACAATAGAAACCGGAAGCGCCCCGCCCCCCGGCGAAGCGCTTCCGGTCTTACACATCATTGACAATCCGCGAGAAAGTCCCCGCCGCCCCCCGCGTTAGTGAATCAGCCGCACCGGTCGCCGGCTGCCCAGCTCCCCGAAGATCTGCTTGAGCTGCAGGCTGTACTCGCCGATCGTCCCGGCCGCGTAGAACTCCTCGCCGCCGCCCATCTCGGCGATCTGCTGCATCAGGCTGCGGTTGGCGTCCGCACCCACGCTGATGCAGTAGATCTGGATCCCCGCGTCGACTGCCCTTTGCGCCTGCTCCAGGGCCCACTGCTGGCCCTTCCAGCTGTTGCCGGCGTTGCCCCATTCGTCGACGTTCGGCTGGCCATCGGTCATCAGGAACATCACCTTGGCGGCGTTCGAACGGGCACGGTCGCTTGTGAGTTCGTCGATCGCCTTTGCAATGCCCCCGCCCATGTTCGTCCACGAGTCGTAGTGGCCGGCCTGGAGCTCGTCGATCTTTTCGCTGATCTGCGTGAAGTTGTTGGTGAGGTTCTTGAGGTGCCGGCTGGTCGTGCCGTATATTTCGAGGCTGACCTGGTCGTTGACCTCCTGTTCGATCAACAGGTCCATGCAGAACCTCACTGCGTCCTTGACCGCCTGCAGCGGTTGTGCAGGCGTCTTATGCAGGTCGGGCGTCTGCTCGTAGCTCGGCCGCTTTTCCAGCAGGTAATTGACGAACGTCTTGAGGCCGTATCGGTACTGGAACCGGCCGTCAGCCTTGGCCATCTCTGTAGCACTGCTGGCCATGTAGGTACTGATGTAATCCAGCCACATCGCCGCGTGCTGCGCCTGGTCGGCATGCTTGTCGAGGAACGGGAAGTCGACCATCCAGTACAGCTCGTTACCCTCAATCACGTAATCGCCGTCACCCTTGGTGTTTTTCGTCTTGCCCTTGGGCAGGTCGTCCCACAGCCCGCCATCGATCCCGCTGTCCCAGCGCGCAAGGCCCAAGGCCACCGCCACGCGGTACTTGTGGTAGCCCCGCCAGTCATACCAGCCGCTGGTCAGGCAATCCCTCTCGACAGGCGAGTAGCCCACCATCTCCAGCCACTGGTGCAGATGGCTGTCATTCCAGTTCTGGCTGTATGGCAGGTATTCCAGTCCGGGATCGCTGGCCGGGTTGTAGTTTCCGTCGAGGATCAAATCGCCCCAGGTCGCCATCCGTCCCCAGGTCGGCCCCATCAGGCCCGGGTCTTCCTTCGGACTCGCCCCCCCCCGGTTGCCGGGGTTGCCCGGGCCCGTGCCGTAGTCGTCGTTGACCGGCGGGTTGCCCGGCGGCGGCGGGTCGATGCCGTTGCCCACGCCATTGTTGCCCTTCTCGATCGGCAGGCACACCCAGATGTTCCACAGGTTGATCTCGGTATCCTTGTAGTGCCGCAGCTCGCTGTCGTCGTTCATCGAGCCCGACAGGTCCGCCACCACCGCAATGTCCCGCGGCACGATCATCGCCGTCGCCCGGGCCCGCATGTTCTTGTCCGTCTGGCCGAAGATGCCCGCAAACAACATCTGCATCGGCTTGTTGGGCGAACCCTTTTCCATCCGGACCTGCACCCGCACCGCAGTCGGAGTCTGGCCGCCCGGCTCGAAACGGTAGTTTTCCAGCGCCTCATCCCAGACGGCCCGGCCGAACTCCACGTCCTCGCTCGGGTTGATCGTGATCATCTTGGCCTGCACCGGGTTCGCCTCGACGATCCGGCGCGCCTCGTCCGCCGCCA
>JAWLBS010000118.1:3897-13672 GCA_041687575.1 Phycisphaerae bacterium
TTACCCCTCCAGCGGTCAGTGCGGCCGCGGTACGCCTCGCGGACGTTTCTGCCGGGACATCTGTCCGACACAGCGGCAGGCGTCTCAACAACACCACGGCCTGAGGTATACATAAGATTCAGACGCCGCCGCGGCCAATCGACCTCAACGAATATGACGGTCAGGTTCCCCGGGGGCGTGTCTGCCAACGAGCCGCGACTGTAAGGGAGCGGTAGACCGCCAACGAGCCGCGACCACGAGGGGCGGCAACCCTGCCAACGAGCCGCGACCGTGAGGGAGCGGTAGACCGCCACCGTGCCCTCTCGAACCCCAGCGCCCGCCAACAAAAAAACCAGCCGCGCCCGGCATGCCGGACGCGGCTGGCCACACACACGCACTGCCGCGGGGAAATCGTTCGCTCGATCGGCTGGACCGGCTCGCTACTCGACCAGAATCGGCGAGATGCTGCTCCTGTCGTACAGCTGCCGCACAAGCGCCTCGTCCACGTGGATATTCGCGTTGCCGTCGAAGTCGAGGGTCCGCCCCAGCAGCGTGCCGTACACCTCGCTCGTGCCCCACAGCAGGACGTCGGCGTCGGGGGCGACCACCGCACCGTAAAACGCGGCGTTGCCCTGCAGGTGCACGTAGGAACCCGAGGAGTAGATGATCAGGTTCTTCGGATCTCCCGTCAGGTTGACCACGCCGCCGCCGGTGAACACCCCGGGGCCGGCGACATAGAACTCCGTCGGCCCCGCAATGGCGATATGGGCTCGCCCGTCCACCATGGCCGAAGTCAAATAGAACTTGCCGCCGTTGAGGACCAGCCTGTCGTTGCCGGTGACGTAGAGGTCCGTCCCCGTGCCGTTGAATGGATCGTTCCCCTTGTACGTCAGGGGCATCAGGTCGTTGTCGTTGTTGACCATCACGTCCGCCCAGTCGATCACGGGCGGCTGGACGTCCATGGTATGCTCGCCGATCACGCCCCACACTTCGTAAGACTTTCCTGACGCCACCAGATCGTGACCATGCCCATACATGGCATCGCCGCGAATCTGGACGCCGCCGTTGAAGACGATCCCCGTGCAGCTGCAGATATCGCCGTTGGGATGCCTGTTCCCGCCCCCGTACGGTCCGGCATTGGAATCGTAGCTGTCGGTGACGATGTCGCCGTCGGCCGTGATGCCTTCCAGGCCCCAGACCCCCGCACAAATGCCGCCGCCTGCCACGGCGGTTGCGCCCTTGGCCACGTCCGTCGTCGGCTTGTGGAGGATGCCGCCGATGTACAGGGGGATGCCCGTCCGCCCGCCTTCCACGCGGATGGCGTTGGGCGTCCAGACGCTCGTCCCGCTCAGCGGGATGAACTGCATCTGCGTGCCGCTCCAGTTGCCGATGGTGATCTTGATCTCATCGGGGCCTACCGGTGTGCCCGCCAGCGAATTGAGCTTTACGTATTTCTTTGCGCGTGAGATGGCAGTGCCGTCATTGCGGTACAGCCCCGACGCGCCCGCCAGGGCCGAGCAGTCCACCGCCCGCTGGATTTCCGATCTGCACACGTAGATGAAGCCGGTGTCGATCGCCAAGGCCATAAATCCGAAAATCACCAGCAGGCACACCGCAAACAACGGTATCACCGTCCCGCGACGCCTGCTGCCATTCCCCCATCCGTACGTCATGTGTACACCTCACATCTTTCCCGTTCCGTTGAAGTGACCCTAAGATACGGGCCGGACAGATGCAAAAGGTTCGCCATCTTGCCCGAAGGCACCTGTGCCGCCGACGGCAACGAGATCGACGTCTGGGTCGGCGACCTGCCCGACCGCCGGCTCGTCGGCGTCATCTGCACGGTCGACCTGCTCAAACGCGACACCGAGGTCAAACTCCTGCTCGGCTGCACCGCACAGCAGATGCAGCGCATCCTCGCCGAACACAACACCCGCTTTCAGGGCGGGCTGCTGATCGTTCGTCCGCTTCCGGGGGTCTGACCCCTGGTAGTACGTTCGCGCTGCGATCGACGCTCCAATCGCGTTGGCCGCACCGATACCTGAAGCGTCAAACGGGGTCTGACCCCCTTGGGCAGGCGCCCCGGATGGATGCCACCGATGCCACGGTCCTGCGGCTGTCTGCAGGCCGGGCTGCTGGTCGTCCGCACCGATCGAAAAAAGATTCTTCAGACGCTCACCCTGTGTCCGACGCCTGTCCCCCGCGGCCCGCCCGCGCCCCCGGCGGTCCTGTCAATACTGGTAATACGACGCCCGCCCCGACCGTCGCCGGCACCCGTTCGCGCCCGGTCCTGCGCGACCCGCCAAGGCTTCTTCATCTGCCGGATACCCCGCCCAATAACCCTAAAGCGCCTGCCGCCGCCGGCCGAAGATACAGGGGGTGATCGTAGCGCGGAGCGCCCGCCTCTCCCGTGAAGGTGTAAGGCCGCGTCCGTGCGCCCAAAGGAGGCTTACCAATGAAGTCGTTGTATGTGTCCGCAATGATCATGATCTCGATCTTCCTGGTCGCCGGCTGCCAGCAGCGGTCCGAACGGCTCAACGCCCCGCCACAGGGCGAGGCCTTCCACCGCAACCCCATGGCCGAGTACTTCGACACCATGGTCACCAGCAGCGCCCACGAAGACCTCACCGTCGCCGATTTCCACTTCGTCGGCACCAGCGACGAGCTTAGCGGCGTGGGCGAATACCGCCTCGACCAGCTCGTCGGCTTCTTCACGACCTACGGCGGCGCGCTCCGCTACGATACCCACCTGCAGGACAACAAACTCGTCCAGCAGCGCCTCGAGCGCCTCGAAAACTACCTCGCCGATGCCGGTTGCGACATGGACCGCTGCTCCGTCCGCGTCGGCATGGCCGCCAGTGTCGGAATGTCCGCGCAGCAGGCCATCAAGGCCCAGTCCGCCGGCCTGGCGCCTGACACGGGTGACGCCGCCGGAAGCCTGATGCCGCCCGTCATGCCGGGCATGGCGCCGTAAAGGCCGCTGCCAGGCCCGCAGCGGCCGCTGTTGAGCCCCGCCCGCCGACAGGCGGTCCATGTGCAGCGGGCCCGCGCCGCCGGCCATGCGGACCCGACCGAGAATCTTTTGTGCAAAGCAGTACCTGGCGAGGATGAGCAATGCTGAAAAAGCCGAACTACACGTGCATCGCAGTCGTCTTGACCGGTCTGACCCTCACGGCCGGCTGTGCCTCGACCGCGCAGCAGGCCCGCTTCAACGGCCCCGGCGCCGAACTGGCCCAGCGGTGGTCCCAGGCCGCCGGCAAGCCGATCGACGTGCCCGACGCCGCGCCCGAGGATGATCCCAAGCTGCTCCCGATGACCCATTTCTCCGCCGGCAGCCTCTTCGAAAAGCAGGGGCACTGGGCCCAGGCCATCGAACAGTACAAAAAGGCCATCGCCCTGAACGACCGGTTCGGGGGCGCCTACAGCCGCCTGGGCCTGTGCTACATCCAGACAGGCCAGTTCGAAATGGCCGTCCAGGTCCTCAAAAAGGCCGTGGCACTGCAGCCCGACTCCCCGCACGTGTGGAACAACCTGGGCTTCGCCTGCCTCGCCCTGAAGGACTATGACCAGGCCGAACAGTGCCTCGGCAAGGCCCTGATGCTCCGCGGGGACTTCCAGCGGGCACGCCTCAACCTGGCGATCCTGCTCGTCCAGCAGTCCCGCGACGCCGAAGCCCTCGGACACCTCCGGGCCGCCCTGCCCGACGCCTTCGCCCGCTACAACCTCGGCACCATGCAGCTGGCGGCCGACCGGCCCGCGGATGCCCGCGACTCCTTCCAGCAGGCCCTCCACTTCCAGGAGGAATTTCCTGCCGCACGCGAAGGCCTCGACCAGGCCCTCGCACGCCTGACGCAAGAACCTGCCGCCCCGCCCGCCACCGATCCGGTCGCTGCCGCCCCGGTCAAACCCGGCGCCCTCGCCCGCGTCGAACCGGACCCCCGGACCCTGCTCGATGCCGACGCGCCCGCCGACTTGACCGTGCGGGCCGAGGACGCCGCCGCCGATGCCAACCTGGCCGCCGCACCGTCCACCCGGCCGGCCGCCAGCGTCAACGGTCAGACCGCCCTGGCTCATGCCGGCCAGGTCGATATCAGCGATACCAGTAAGGACGCTCGCGCCATCGCCTCGGACGCAGACACCCATGCCGGCACTGTCAACGAGCCCGCCCGCAACGTGGCGACTCCGCGCTGGTCCCGCGTGGACCTCGACCCGACGCAGGCGACAGCCTGGCTGGCTCGCGAGTCCTTCCGCATGAACCCGCCGCTCTGCGGCGGCCTGGATCTGTCCACAGCTGCGCCAGCCGCGAGCGATGTGCAGGACGAGCAGGTATCGGCCCCGCTGGCAGTTGCCTCCCCGGGCTTTGATCCCCTGCGACCGGTGACGCCAGCCGTGCCACAGCCGGTGGCCGTCGCCGCCGCCCCCGATCTCCAGGCGACCGAAGCGACATCCCGGGCCTGTGCGGACCTCCTCTCGGACGATCCGGACCTCGCCGCGATCCGGCTGGCCATCGTTACGTACCTGACCCTGCCTGCCGCGCAGACGCCCGCCAGCGTTGCCGACCTCGACCTGATGTCGCTCCGCTGGGCCTCGTGGACCGAGGGGATGGCCGCCCTCAGCGCCGATATCACACACATGCATGGGCGGGCCCTTAACAACCTTATGGCCAAGTGGTTGCGCGTCATCAACGAGCTCAAGACCGTCACGGAAACGCCCTACTACGGCATGACGGCCTGGGCCGACTGACGGTCCGCCGACATCGAGGCCACACTGGCCCGCAAGGAACCGACGACCCCCGCGAAGCCACCTCGCGGGGGTCTTTTTCTGGATAGCAGAGGTGGGCGCCTGTCGGGGGGAGGTCTGACCCGAGGTTCGGATGTCGGGCAGTCTGGATTGTCTGGTCGTGCCGAAAGGCGTACAATACGCATTTGCGTCGCTGTACGTGACTCACCCGGGGAAGGCAAGGCAGAAGATTGACCAGGCCCTCTACAGACCAGTCCGAGACGTCGCTCCAACGGCTGGACCTCGTCCAGCCGCTGCTGCTTGACAGTGCCCGCCGCACCGAACAGGCCCTGCGCAAATACATGGGCGACCTGGCACAGGTCCCACCGCAGCTGCTGGAGGCGATGCAATACAGCCTCTTCGCCGGCGGCAAGCGGGTCCGCCCTGCCCTGGTGTTCGCCTGCGGCAGCCTTTTCGACGCACCCGAGGTCGACATGTTGCCCGCCGCGGCCGCCATGGAATGCGTCCACACCTTTTCGCTGATCCACGATGACCTGCCAGCGATGGATGACGACGACCTGCGACGTGGCGTGCCGACCAACCACAAGGTCTTCGGCGAGGCGATGGCGATCCTGGCGGGCGATGCCCTGCTGAGCCTGGCGTTCCAGATCCTGACCGAGCGGGTTGGCGAAGCCATGGTCGCGGCGGCCATGGTTCGAGAACTGGCCACGGCGACCGGACCGGTCGGCATGATTGGCGGCCAGGTCGCCGACATCCTCGGCGAGACCGAAGAGCCCACTCCGGCGAAGGTCCGATATATCCACGAGCGCAAAACCGCCGCCCTGCTCGCTGCGTCGTGCCGGCTGGGGGGCCTTTCGGGCCGGACCGGGCAAGATGACATTCGCGCGGTGGGCGAATACGGTTATCATCTAGGGTTGGCGTTCCAACTGGCGGACGATGCCCTGGACGCCACCGCGACCGCCGAACAACTCGGCAAGCGGACGGGTAAAGACACCCGGGCCGGCAAGCAGACCATGGTCCGGCTGGCCGGCGTCGAAGCCACACTGCAGGCCGCCGACGACCACGTGCAGCGGGCGCTGGGGGCGGTGGATCGCTATGGCGAGGCGGCGGCACCGCTGAAGGCCCTGGCGGAGTTCGTAGTGCGACGCTCCTGCTGAATCGATCGGCAAGTGCGACAGATATCAAGGATAAAGGCGAAGGCATGAATAAACTGCTCGGAACGATCCGGGGACCGCAGGACCTGAAAGGACGGAGCCTTGCTGAGCTCCGCCAGATCGCCGAGGAGATCCGCCAGCGGGTGATCGAGGTGGTCAGCCGCAACGGCGGGCACCTGTCCAGCAACCTCGGTGTGGTGGAACTGACCCTCGCCCTGCACCGCTGCCTGGACATGCCGACCGACCGCCTGGTCTTCGACGTGGGGCACCAGTGCTACCCGCACAAGCTGCTGACCGGCCGGAACGAACGGTTCGAGACCCTCCGCCAGGCGGGCGGCATCAGCGGGTTCCCCTCCCCGAGCGAGAGCGAGTACGACCTGTTTCACGTCGGTCACGCCGGCACAGCCATCGCGACGGCGCTGGGCCTGGCCAAGGCCGACGAGATGCTCGGCCACGACAGCCGGACCGTCGCGTTCGTCGGCGACGCCAGCATCGCCAACGGGCTGGCGTTCGAGGGCCTCAACCAGCTCAACATGCTCAACCGGCAGTTCATGGTGGTGCTCAACGACAACTCGATGGGCATCGCCCCGACCCAGGGGAACCTGGCGGACTACTTCACCCGCTTTCGCGTCAGCCAGGCCTACGAGATCAGCAAGCGCCGCGCCAAGCGGATGCTCGACAATCTGCCGCTGGTCGGCAAGCCGATGTTCAACGCCCTGGAGCACATCCGCCAGACCCTCAAGGCCGCGCTGGTGCCCACCCAGATCTGGGAGCCGATGGGGCTGCTGTACGTCGGTCCGGTGGATGGGCACAACCTCGGGCACCTGATCGAGCTGCTCGACGTGCTCAAGGATGTCGAGCACCCGGTCCTGCTGCACGTACACACCAACAAGGGGCAGGGCTGCACCTGGGCCGAGGCCGAGCCGACCGCCTTTCACAGCCCCTCGCCCTTCAACATCACCCCGACCGGTGAGGTCCAGCCGTGCGACAGCGACGGGCGGACCTTCACCGACGCCTTCGCCGATGCCCTCATCGAGCAGGGCCGCCGGGACGAGCGGGTGGTGGCGCTGACGGCCGCCATGCCGGACGGCACGGGCCTCAAGAAGTTCAGCGACGAATTTCCCGACCGCTGCCTGGACGTCGGTCTGGCCGAATCGGCGACCCTCGACGTCGCGGCCGGCATGTGCAAGGCCGGCCTCAGGCCCGTCGTGGCGATCTACTCGACCTTCATGCAGCGGTCGTTCGACCAGATCTTCCAGGAGCTGAGCCTGCAGGGCCTGCCGGTGGTGCTGGCGATGGACCGGGCAGGCCTGGTCGGCGGGGACGGGGCGGTCCACCACGGCTTTGCCGACATCGCCTTCCTGCGCGTGCTGCCGCGGATGGTGCTGGCGGCCCCGGCCGACGAGCCCGAGATGCAGGCGGCCCTGCAGTTTGCCCTGGCGTGCGAGCGGCCGGTGGCGCTGCGCTACCCGCGCGACCGCGTGGGCAACCCGCTGGTCGATGAGACGGCGCCGTTTGAGCTGGGCCGCGCGGTCCGGCTGCGCGACGGTGACGACGTGACGATCCTGGCGTACGGGGCCCCGGCGGCGGCAGCGCTGCAGGCGGCGCGGCTGCTGGTGCCGCGGGGCGTCGAGGCGACCGTCTACAACGCCCGGTTCGCCCAGCCGCTGGACGACGAGATGCTGCGGACGGCCTTTGGCCCGGGCAAGGCGGTGCTGACGGTGGAGGACCACAGCGTCGCCGGCGGGTTCGGCTCGGCCGTGCTCGAGCGGGCCGGCGAACTGGGCCTGGCGGTGGACATCCAGCAGTTCCGCCGGCTGGGGATTCCCGCCGACCGCTACGTGCCCCAGGGCTCGCGAAGCTGGCAGCTCCGCCAGGTCGGCATCGACGCCGAAGGCATCGCCGCGGCCGCCCTGGAGGTCGTCGGGGTCGAGACCGTCGCCAAACGGCGAACCAACGGCGCGATCACGCAGCCGGCGTCGTAACGATTCGGATGACCCCAATGCAGCCAAAACCGAAGGTCTACATCGTAGCCAACCCGCACAAGCCGAACGTGCAGGCGGCGCTGGAGCACGTGTGCCGGCTGGTCGAGCCCAAGGGCGAGATCCTCGCCGCCGAGATGCGGCCGCTGGACCGGGCGACCGCCGCCAGGGCCGACCGGGTCATCGTCCTGGGCGGCGACGGGACGATCCTGACGGCCGGGCGGGCGATGGGCGCCGAGCAGGTCCCGCTGATCGGAATCAACCTCGGCAAGCTCGGCTACCTGGCGGCCTTTAACCTCGACGAGCTCGAGGCCCACATCGACCGGGCGCTGACCGACGCTTCGCTGATCAGCCCGCGGATGGTGCTGGAGGTGACGGTCAGCAACGGCCACGACGAGAAGCTCAGCGGCATCGCCATCAACGACTGCGTGGTTCAGGCCGGGCCGCCGTTTCGGATGGTCACGCTGGCGGTCTACCTGAACGACACGGAGCTGACCCACATCGTCGGCGACGGGCTGATCGTCGCCACGCCGGTCGGCTCGACCGCCTACAACCTCTCGGCCGGCGGGCCGATCCTCCAGTCGACGGTCGAGGGCATCGTCATCACGCCGATCTGCGCCCACTCGCTGACGCACAAACCGCTGGTGGTCGACGCCTCGATCAGCGTCCAGATCATCCCCGAACGGATCAATGAGGGCACCCGGATCATCGTCGACGGCCAGGACATGCTGCCGGTGACGGTGGGCGACCGCGTGACCGTCCGGCGGTTTTCGCGGGATTTCCTTCTCGTCGAAAACCCCACCTTCCCGCCATGGTGCACCCTGATCACCAAGCTCAAGTGGGGCCACGCCCCGCCGCGGTGAGTTCACAATTCCAGCTGCATCCTCTGTTTGGTGGCAGTGGGGTCCGGGCGGCGTTTCCGGTGGGTCTGACCCCGAGCGAACGCATCCACGTGAAACCAGCGCCAGGATGCTGCGGACGCCTGGATACTGGATCAGGTCACTGGGGTCTGACCCTGTGGCGTTTGGGGACACGGCCCTGCTCCCGGCTTCGTCGCACGACGACTACGCCGTGGCAAGGACGCAGGACCGTGAAGCCCCCCGCAGACGTTTTCCCAGGGGGGGTCAGACCCCGTTGGATCCTTCAGGTATTGGTGTCCCCGCGAATCGGATGCGGGGATTCGGGTGCGGGCGTGCTGCAAGGGGTCAGACCCCCATCAAGCGCCCACCACCGATCGGCGGATGCACCCGTCGGCGCACCGAATTCCTGTTCCTTTTGCGTGCGGGCAGGCGCCGTGATATGTTGAGGGGGTTTGCCTGACGGTATGTTCGCGGGGATTCCGCTACGATGACGCCTGCAGATCCATCCGAATCGACAACCAGCCCGGGCGGGATGTTCCGGTCGCTGCGGCACCGGAATTATCGCCTGTTCTTCATCGGCCAGAGCGTCTCGATGACCGGCAACTGGCTGCAGTGGGCGGCGATGAGCTGGCTGGTCTACAGCCTGACCAAGGACACCACCTGGCTGGGATGGGTGGGCTTCTGCCGGATCTCGATCCTGTTTGTCGCCCCGTTTGCCGGTGTGCTCGCCGACCGGTTCGAGCGACGGAAACTCGTCCTGGCGACCCAGATCATGGCGATGCTCCAACCGGCCGTGCTGGGGATCCTCGTGCTGACCGGGCGGGTCGAGATGTGGCACATCATCGTGCTGAGCATCTACTCCGGTCTGATCGCGGCGATGGACATCCCGATCCGCCAGAGCTTGACGGTCGAGTTGGTCGGGGACAAGCGCGACCTGGGCAACGCCATCGCCCTGAACAGCTCGATGGTCAACGGCGCGCGGCTGATCGGGCCGTCGCTGGCCGGGCTGCTGATCTGGCTGGTCGGCGAGGGATGGTGTTTCATGCTCAACTCGCTGACG
>JAWLBS010000119.1:0-13629 GCA_041687575.1 Phycisphaerae bacterium
CCTGCGGTCGAAGCCGTACATCTTCTGGTAGCCGTTGAAGTGCATCTTGCCGACCAGGCTGGTCTCGTAGCCCGCCAGGCTCAGCAGGTGCGCCCAGGTGACGGTATCTTCCGGCATGGCGGCGGTATTGTTCCACAGGCCGATGCGGTGGCAGTGCAGCCCGGCCATGAACGACTGGCGGCTGGGCGAGCAGAGCGGGCTGTTGCAGTAAGCGTTGTCGAATGTGACGCCCTGGCTGGCCAGCCGGTCGAGGTTGGGCGTCTGGACGATGTCGTGCCCCATGAACCCCGACAGACGCGCGTTGTGCTCGTCGGAGAAGATCATCAGGATGTTGGGTTGTTTGCCGGTGCCGCCCCTGGCGGGCGGTTCGAAATTGACTTCATCGCCGAAAGACATTTTTCTCCCTTTGCATCAAATCAACGTTACCACCCCGGATGCCGGGTGCCATGGCCGCGCTGTCTGCGGCCATGGAATTCCTGGCAAGTGCAGCGTCCCGCATCCTGCACCGCGCCCAAACGAGCCCGAAGCATAAGCGAGGGTGTCCTTTCCGCCGTTCGGAGGCCTGACGTCCTCGCATGCGAAACCGCCCAAATGCAACGCCTGCGTCTACTTCCGATGCCTGTCGATGAGCTCACGCACCTCCGGCACCAGCTCGTTCGGCACCTGGATGAACGTCTGCGACGGGTCTTCGAACGCGGCCTCGTCCTCGGCGAGTGCTTCGTCTTCCGTCTGCGATTCGTAGTGCGCCAGGACCTCCCGCACGCGGTCCTCGTCCCAACCTGGAGGAAAGTTGCTCATTGTTATCGTCCGAGGTCATCCGCCTGCCTTTTCTATCATAAAGGCCGGCACTCCGAAACGCGAAAGCCCTGCCCATCCGCAGGATTCCATGGCCGCAAACAGCGCTGCCATGGCACCCGGCGTAAGCCCTTGGTGGGCAATAGCCCACCCTACAGCGGCGTTGGCGGGCAGAGCCCGCCCTACATTGGGCGCAGCCCGCCCTACAGCCACCGCGGGCGGGACCAGTAGCTCTGGAAGTTGCTCATGTTGTACAGCGGCGGGCGGACCGGGCGATACTTGCCGCCTTCGGCCGGGTCGCGGTCGTTGTGGTAGATCCAGATCCGCTGCTGGTCCCAGAGCATCAGCTCGTCCAGGCCGTCGTTGTCGAAATCGTATGCGTAGGCGCAGAAGCCCGGACCGCCGTCGTCCGGCAGCGGCACCACCAGCTCGCCGTCGCCGTCGATCAGGCCGCCCTGGTACCCCTGGCTCGGCCGGATGCCCGACAGCAGCATCTGCTCGATCCCGCTACCGTCCCAGTTGACCGGCTGGAGCGTCGCGCCCAGCACCGGGAAGTCCTTCGTCCAGACCTTCTTCACCGTCGAGTCGAACAGCGAGATGATCCCCGGGTTGCCGTGGAACAGCACCGTGGCGATCGACAGGCCGGGCAGGTCCTCGCGGAACCGCCCCACGCTCAGCCGCTGCACGTGACCCATCACCCGCTGGCGAATGCCGTAGGTCGGCGTCAGCGTCAGCAGCCCGTCCTCGCCGGCTGCCATCAGGATCTTGACCGGCCCGGTCCCCCCGGTGTCCAAGGGCCCGCAGTAGATCGCGTCCTGGTGGTCCTGCAGGTTTACCCGGCCGATCAGCTTGCCGTTTGCGTCCACCCGCCGGTAGCCGGCGATCACGTCGTCCTTGCCGTCGCCGTCGAAGTCGTACGGAAACGGGAAGTGGCCGTGCGAATTGACCGTCCGCCAGAGCTCCTTGAACTCCGGCGTCATCGCGACCATCGTGTGATACGGGTCGCACAGCAGCACGTCGCGGCGCGCGCCCCGCCCGGCCAGATCGGCGAAGCTGATCGTCACCGGCACGACCGTCGGCCCCTGGTCGTTGTAGCCGGCGCCCCAATCGAGGATGTTCTGCTTGAGCACCTCTGGCAGCGGCTTCATCGCCGGCAGCGGCGCGGTGTACTTCGTCTGGCCGGTCGCGCCGTCGAGCACGACAAACTCGCCGTCCCAGACGCAGACCACCTCGTTGCGGCCGTCGCCGTCGATGTCGTGCACCTGGCACGGCCCGTCGCCGCTGGCCTCGACCTTCAGCGGCGGCTGAGGGGTGCCCTTCTGCCAGAGGACTTCGCCGGAGGCGCTCAGGGCGGTCAGACACCGGATGCCCTTGTCCTTCTGCCCGCCGATCTGGGGCAGCAGGAAGTCGATCTGCCCGTCGCCGGTGAGATCGCCCAGACGGATCCGCCGGCCGGAACCGAACCTGTTCGTGTCGTACTTCCGCCAGACGACCGGCTTGCCGTGGCACTTGCGCTTGGCAGTCAACCGCATGTCGCGCTGCCGCTTCTGCTCCGCAAGCCGCTCGACCTCGCCGTTCAAACCGGTCACCGTAATCGGCCCGAACCTTGCCGGCCGGGGACCGATAAACCCCACACACCCGGCCGTCAACACGCCGTTGTCGACCTCGAGGTCCACACCGGCGATCATTGCCTTCAGGTGCGACCCCTTCGCCTCGGCTCGGATGGTGAATGGCTGACCGACCTGCACGTCGACCGGCTTGGCGGCCAGCATGTCCCAACTCTGATCGACCCGCATGAGGATCTTCGCGAGGCCGTCCTCATCGACGACGGCCGCGTAATATCGCTGCGAATCCTCGAAGCGGAACATCAGCCCGGTCGGTCCGCCCCAGCCCTCGCCCGGCGGCAGCAGCGTGACCTCGGCCTCGACCGCGACGTCCCGCCAATCGTAATCCCCCTTGGCCAGCGAGGCGTTGTCGTAGACGGTCGCGGTGGGATTGCTCTGCACGAACCGGTCGCCGTCGGTCTCGACCAGTTCCCAGATCTTCCCGCCCAGCGACCAGTTGCCGATCCGCCGGCTCCAGCCGCCGAGGTTGTCATCCGGGCTGGCTGGTTGGGAGTGCATCTCGCGGAAGGGACCGTTGACCGCTTCGTCGATCGGACCCGGACGCAACGACTCGAACCGATCGTGCATCAGTACGTCGCCTGGCATTTTGCGATTGACTCCTTATGACTTCGGGCGCTGTTCTCGTCATGTAGCTTCTTTGGCCACTTCGGGGGCCGGCCACTTGCTTCGCTGCGCTCGCTCGGGCGAACCGCCTGAAGGCGGGACTCCGAACGCCTGCTGAAGCAGGTACTCCTAACTGGACGGCCGGCCGGCAAATGCAGGGGGGGCTATTGCCCGCCAATTTCTTTGGTCAGGGCGATCCGGATATCGACGCAAGATCCGTCCGAAGAATTGCCGCGACCTTACGGTCGTCGCGGCTCCTTCCCGAAGGATGCTGACATCTCTCGCATCCGGACGACTCCCTCGCTTACGCTTCGGGCTCCTTCCCATGCGTCTGTGGGCGTACCACCCATCCTAGGGATTCCATGGCCGCAAACAGCGCGGCCATGGCACCCGCTACCCAAGACCCGAGACCCGACACCCGAACCCCGAGACCCGAGACCCGAGACCCGACATCAGATCTTCCGCCCCGTCACCCGCGCGACTTCGACGCAGTCCTTGTCGCCGCGGCCGGACAGGTTGATCACCAGCACCTGGTCCTTCGACATCTGCGGGGCGATCTTCACCGCCCCGGCTACCGCGTGGGAACTCTCCAGGGCGGGGATGATCCCCTCCGTACGACAGAGCAGTTCGAACGCGTCCAGCGCCTCTTTGTCGGTCGCGTTGGTGTACTCCGCCCGGCCGGTCTGCTTCCAATAAGCATGCTCCGGCCCGACGCCGGGATAGTCCAGCCCCGCCGAGACCGAGTGCACCTCCATCGTCTGGCCATCGTCGTCCTGCAGGACGAAGGTGTGCATGCCGTGGATCACACCCGGCGCACCGACCGACAGCGTTGCCGAATGGTCGCCCGGCTTGAGCCCCCGCCCGGCCGCCTCAACGCCGATCAGCTTGACGCCCTGCTCCGGCACCATCGGCGCAAAGATTCCCGCCGCGTTGCTGCCGCCGCCCACGCAGGCAATCACCGCGTCCGGCAGCCGCCCCTCGGCCTGGCGGCACTGCTCTTTCACCTCGCGCCCGATCACCGACTGGAAGTCCCGCACGATCCGCGGGAACGGGTGCGGCCCCATCACGCTGCCGATGACGTAGTGCGTATCGGCCACGCTGGAGAGCCAGTCGCGGAAGGCCTCGTTGATCGCGTCCTTGAGGGTCATCTGCCCCGTCTTGACCGGCACGACGTGGCTGCCCAGCAGCTCCATGCGAAAAACGTTGAGGTTCTGCCGCCGCACGTCCTCGGCGCCCATGTACACCAGGCAGTCGAGCCCGAACACCGCCGCCGCCGTCGCCGTCGCCACGCCGTGCTGGCCGGCCCCGGTCTCGGCGATCACCCGCTTCTTGCCCATCCGCTTTGTCAGCAGGGCCTGGCCGAGGGTGTTGTTGATCTTGTGCGAGCCGGTGTGGGCGAGGTCCTCGCGCTTCAGGTAGATCTTCGCCCCGCCGAGGTGCTCGGTCAGCCGGCGGGCGAAATACAGCGGCGTCGGCCGGCCGGCGTAGTTGTGCAGGTACCAGTCGAGTTCCTGCCAGAACGAGGGGTCCTTGCAGGCGGCGTCGTATTCGTTGCGGAGCTGCTCCACTGCCGCCATCAGGGTCTCGGGGACATACCGGCCGCCGAACGGCCCGAAGCGGCCCTTGTCGTCGGGCACGCCAAGGTCCAGCGGGCCGCTGTGCTGTGGGTCCGTCGCCATGGAAAATCACTCCACCACTGCCGTCTGGTCACACGCCCGCCAACTGGCCGTCGAGCTTGCCCGCAAGCAGGTCCCTGTCCCGTCGTGAACGCCGCAACCGGCCCGGCAGAAGTACCCATCCTATCGCAACCCCCGCCAGGCTGCCAACATAAACGTCGCTGAGCCAATGCTGTTCGGTCAGCACGCGTGATGCACCGCACCCGGCCGCCAGAGTCATCACGACCGGTCGGGCCACCGGATAGTAGCCGCTGACAACGGTCGCCATCGCAAAGGCCGCAGTGGTGTGGCCGGAAAAGAAAGACTGCTGTTTGCTGTCGCGGTCGGCCGGGCCCACGCCGATCCAGGTTTCACGGAGGGTCTGCCCCTGGAACGGTTCGGGCCGGTGACGCCCGACGAATGCCTTGAAACCGCCGCTGACGATACCGGCCAGGGCCGCTGCAACGATCAGCCGGACAGCGGCCTGACGCCCCCGCCGGCGGTCAACGCGCAGGATCAGCCAACTGATCGTCAGGATCGACACCAGCTCGGCGAACCCCTTGAAGCCCACGAGCAGTTGCTTGAGGATGCCCTTGTCGGCCAGGGGCTGAACGTGCTGCTCCACGAACTGCCCGACCGGCATGTCCAGAGCCAGCGAGATAAATCCGCCCGCAGCCAGAAATACAACGATCCAAACTGATTTCATGCCGTCCTTCTGCATCACCGGAGCGGGCCCCCTGCCACCAACCCCCGACACCAACACTTGCCCCGTCAGCCATTTGGCCCGATTATGGGGGTTTACGCGGGCCAATGCAAACAATCGGATGCCGCAACTCCGGGACGCGGATGCGGCAACCGCGAAGCGACCCTCGAGCGAACCGATATGACCGAAACGACCGCACTTGAGCCGAAAACACAGGCAGCGCCGCGTATGGCCGCACTGCTGCCGGCGGCGGCGATGGTCTTCGTTGCCGGCCTGCTCTGGTTCGGCTTGACGATCGATCAGTCGCCCCTGATCGACCGAGACGAGCCGTGGATCGCCGAGGTCGCCCGGCAGATGGTCCACCGCGGGGACTACCTCCTGCCGTACCTGCCGGCGTGGGAGTACAAATCGATCTTCAAGCCGCCGATGGCCATGTGGACGATCGCCGGGTCCTTCCACCTGTTCGGCGTGAACGAATTCGCCGCCCGCCTGCCCAGCGCCATCTTCGCGGCATTGACCGCGGCGATTCTGTTCGTCGCCGCCGGCCGCCGCTGGGGGACCGCGGCCGGGTTCGTGGCAGCCGCCGTGGTGATACTACCGCTGTTGCCGGCGGTGGTCGGCCGAATGGTGCTGACCGACCCCCTGCTGATGCTCGTGGCGACGATCGTGCTGCTGTGCCTCGACCGGTCGCTGCGGACCGGCGGCTGTCACCGGTGCAACGTGGCGATCTGGATGCTGACGGGCCTGTCGCTGCTGATCAAGGGACCGGCGATGCTGGCGTACCTGTGCCCGGCCGTCGTCCTTGCCGCCGACGGCTTCCGCTGGAAGCGCTACCTGCTGTTCTGTGCGGGAATGCTGCTGCTGGTCGCAGCCGTCAACACCGAAGGACACACGGCACTGCGGGCGGGGCTGGGCATCCCCGGCGGGCTGGCGGTGATATACTGCGCCCTGCGATGGCTGCGGCCGATGCTGCGGCTGCCGATCGGCCTGGCGTGGGGCCTGCCGCTGATGCTGGCCGTCGGCGGGTGGTGGTTCGTCTACGTCAGCGCCGTCAGCAACGTGCACGAGGGGTCGGCGAAGCGCTACCTGTTCTTCGAGGTGCTTACGCGGATCGTCGAACCGATCGAAGGCCACTCCGGTCCGCCCGGCTACTACGTGGGCATACTCGCGCTGGGGCTGCTGCCGTTTACCGCAGCGCTGGTCCCGCTGGCCGGCTGGTCGCGACGGCACCGGCGGGAGGATACAACGCGGAGCCTGCTGTGGGCCTGGGCGCTGGGGGGCTTTCTCCTGTTCGAGATCGCCACGACCAAGATGCCGCACTACCTGCTGCTGGCGTTTCCGGCACTGGGCCTTGCCGGGGCGATGTGGTGGCACGAGTCGCGTGAGCCCCGCGAGCGGTTGAGCAAGGCGCGGGCCTTGGGGCTCGTCTTGCCGGTCCTGCTGTTGACCTTGCCCCTGGCGGCGCTGACGACGCTGGCATGGCATACGGGCCTGCGAACGCAGCTGGCGAATCGACTGGGGCGGAGCGATCCAGACGCCGGGGCGACCGTCGCCTGGCTGGGCCAGTTCGAAACCTGGCAGATCAGCGCCCTGGCGGCGGTCGTGGTCCTTCTGGTAGCAACGTGCATCGTCGCGGCCGCGATGAGCCGCCGGTATGACCTTCGCCGCGGCCTGGTGGCGCTGGCGGGCGGGTGGGTTCCGACCGTCGGACTCCTGGTGGTCGTCTTCGCGTCGCCCGGCCCGTTCACACGGAACCTCTCGCACGAGGCGGCGATGCAGGCGGTGAAGATGGGCCGCGCCGACACGCATTATTACGCCGTCGGCTACACCGAGCCGGCCGTGTTCTACTACCTCCCACCGGACCGCTACACGCGCATCGCGCGGGGGGAGATGGACACGCTGGCGGAGACAGAGGGGGCGTACGTCCTGATCTGCAGCCGCAAACCAAAGGACGAGGGGCGCGTCCGCGAGATCCTCGCCGGCCGCATCCTCGCCGAGGTCCCCGTCAGCGGCATCAACGCCGCCAAGGGCCGCCCGGAAGATGCGATCGTCTTCGAAATCGGCCCGCGTTAGAGCGTCGCTAACGCAGGTATAGCGGCCAGGGCGCCGGCGGTCCTGCGGCTGTTTGCAGGGCCGGGCCAGTTATGGACGACACCCGAAACCCGACCCCCGAAACCCGATCCCGGTGCCACACGCTACACCTGGACTGGGGATGCTCTAGCGAACGGCCAGGATGCTGCACGCCAGGATCGGCTCGAGCCCCAGCTCGCGGGCCCTCGCGACCAGTTCGTCGCTTTCGGCACCGGGGTTGACGTAAAACTCGCCGACCCTTTTGGTCGCGATATCCGCCAGAGTGGCCATGCCAAACCGCGGCGGCAGGTACAACGTCACCCGGTCCAGCGACGCCTCGGGAATATCGCATACATTGAGATACGTCTTCAGGCCGGCCACCTCCAACCCGGTCCGGTTGACCGGGTAAACCGTCCAGCCCGCGTCCCGGTACGCCAGGACCGCCTTGTAGCTCCACTTCTCCGGTCGGTGAGACGCCCCTACCACCGCGATTGTTTTTTTCTCGCTCATTTCCGGCGATGCCCCGATATCGAGACTAAAATCCGACGACTGCCGTTAACCCCTGGCTGCTTCGAGATTATACTGCGGCGAAGGTGGCGTGCGAGTTTGGGCGCAAGCGCGGCGTCAATTTCCAACACAGACTCGAGGTGAACCGGCTGTGAGTGCAACGCAGGTCCAGACACAAACGTTGCCGTCGTTCATGCAGCGGCACGATTTTCTGCTGCGCCGCATGCATAGCCTGACCGGGGTGATCCCGGTCGGGGCCTTCCTCGTCGAACACCTGCTGACCAATGTCGGCGCCTGGTACGGCCCGGATACGTACAACGAGTCGGTCAAGTGGATCCAGGGCCTGCCCTTCCTGCTGGTCCTGGAATTCGCCTTCATCCTGGCGCCTCTGGCGTTTCACGCGGGACTGGGGCTGCTCTACGCGCTGGCCGGCCGGCCCAATTCGGGCGTCTATCCCTACACAACCAACTGGCGCTATACGCTGCAGCGGGTGACGGCCTACATCACGCTGGTGTTCGTGATTGTGCATTTGCTGAAGTTCCGGTTCTCGCACCTGGTCGGCGGCCCCGTGTTCGCCGAGGCGTATGACTGGTTCGCCCTGACCAGCGAGGGCCTGCTCTACTGGCAGATCGGCGGGCTGACCGTGCCGTGGTGGTTCACGCTGACGTTCTACCTGATCGGTGTGACGGCGGCCGTGTACCACTTTGCCAACGGGCTCTGGACGTTCTCGATCTCCTGGGGCATCCTTGGCGGACCGGACAGCCAGCGGTGGTTCCTGTACGTGTGCCTGCTGATCGGCCTGGTTATGGCGATCTGGGGCTACATAAGCCTGTGGGCGTTTTACTTCGGGCCGCAAGCGGCAACGATCGCGCCGGTGTACGGCCCGGCCGGGATCTGACGTTTTCCCCCGGCCACTGTCGGGTACGAGGCAACGAGCATATGGCCAAACAGAGTCGAGTCGTGGTCGTCGGCGGAGGCCTGGCGGGGCTGGCCGCTGCGATGAAGATGGCGGAGCTGAAGATCCCCTGCGACCTGGTCAGCCTGGTGCCCGCGCGGCGCAGCCACAGCGTCTGCGCCCAGGGCGGCATCAACGCCGTCAACCAGGTCACCCGGCAGCAGGGGGACAACGAGTGGAAGCACTTCAACGACACCGTCTACAGCGGCGATTTCCTCAACCACCAACCCCCGGTCAAGGAGATGACCGAGTGGGCCCCCCGCGTGGTCGACCTGCTCGACCGCGTCGGCGTGCCCTTCAACCGCAAGCCCGAAGGCGATCGCGACGTCCGCCACTTCGGCGGCACGCTCTATCCGCGCACGGCGTTCGCCGGGGCGACCACCGGCCAGCAGATGCTCTACGGCCTCGATGAGCAGGTCCGCCGCTGGGAGGCCTCCGGCCTGATCCGCCGCTACGAGTTCTACGACTTCCTCGGCCCCATCATCGACGAGAAAGGCATCTGCCGCGGCGTTGTCGTCCAGGACCTCTACAGCATGAAGATCTGCTCGCTGCCGGCCGACGCCGTCATGCTCGCCAGCGGCGGGCTCGGCCTGGTCTTCGGCCGCAGCACCAACAGCACGATCTGCACGGGCTCGGCAACCGCCCGGGCCTACCGCGCGGGCGTGAGGTACGCCAACCCCGAGTTTGTCCAGGTCCATCCCACGGCCATACCCGGCTCGGACAAACACCGCCTCATGAGCGAGAGCGCCCGCGGCGAGGGCGGGCGGGTCTGGGTGCCGCGCCGCAAGGGCGACCGCCGCGCGCCCGAGCAGATCCCCGACGACCAGCGCTGGTACTTCCTCGAGGAGAAATACCCCACCTACGGCAACCTCGTGCCCCGCGACATCGCTACCCGCGAGATCTTCTGGATCTGCCGTCAGGGCTACAGCGCCTCCCACACATTTGACGCCGCCTATCTCGACCTGACGCACCTGCCTGCCGAACGCCTCGCGAAACTCGCCGGTATCCTCGAGATCTACCAGAAGTTCGTGGGCATCGACCCCCGCATCAGCCCCATGCAGATCTTCCCGGCCGTGCACTACAGCATGGGCGGGCTCTGGTGCGATTATGATAAGAATGAGACCAGCGGCGGGCTGGTCCCCGGCTCGCCCCGCAACCAGGCGACCAACATCCCGGGGCTCTACGCGATCGGCGAGGCCGACTACCAGTACCACGGGGCCAACCGCCTGGGCGCCAACAGCCTGCTCAGTTGCATCTTCGCCGGACTGATTACCGCCGAAGGCATGCCGACCTGGCTGAAGAACCTGCCGGACGGCGCGGCCGAGAACCTGCCCGGCGACTTCTACGACCGCCAGGTCGCCAGGCACCGGCAACAGTACGAACACCTGCTCACCAAGGCCGGGCCGATCAACCCGTTCCAGCTGCACCGGGAACTCGGCACCCAGATGACCCGCTACTGCACCGTGGTGCGGCACAACAACGATCTGGAGACACTGATCGGCGAAATCGACGACATGATCGAGCGGTACGACCGCGTCGGCCTGCCGGACCGGGGCAACTGGACCAACCAGTCGCTCACCTTCGTCCGCAACCTGGCTGACATGCTGACGCTCGCCCGGACCATTGCCCAGGCCGCGCTGCAGCGCGACGAGTGTCGCGGGGCCCACTACAAGCCCGAGTTCACCCTGCCCGCTCCGACGGCCGACGACCCGCGCGAACTGCACCGCCAGGCAGAGGAATACTGCCGCGCCTTCGCCGCCCAGACCGACAAATGGCTGAAAACGACCATCGCCGAGTACACGCCCGAGGGACCGAGGATCACGTACGAACCGGTCGACACGAGCCTGATCCCGCCCCGGCCACGGACTTACGGCCTCAAGGGCGCCGAAATCATCGACCGCGTCTGGCGCACGATGCAAACCGCCACGTAGGGCGGGCTGCGCCCGCCACGCTCGGAGTTCCGGCATCAGCCAGCGTTCGGAGTACCTGCTTCAGCAGGTGTTTGGAGTACCGGCTTTAGCCGGCGTTCGGAGTCCCGCCTTCAGGCGGTCCGCCCGAGCGAGCGCAGCGATGCGAGTGGCCGAGCCACAAAGACAGAAGAATGGCAATACGAGAACAAAGCCGCGAAGTGGAATGTAATATCAAGCAAGGGCCACAAGAGGTCAACACGAAATGCCCGAACACATAACCCTGAAAATAAAGCGCCAGGACGCCCCTGACACGCCCCCCTATTGGCAGACCTTCCGCGTGCCCTACCAGCCGCAGATGAACGTCACCACCTGTCTGCAGCAGATCGCCCTGAACCCGGTCACCGCCGACGGTGAGCCCACCTCTCCCGTCGCCTACGACGCCGCCTGCCTCGAGGAGGTCTGCGGTTCGTGCACGATGCTGATCAACGGCGCAGTCCGTCAGGCCTGCAGCACCCTCATCGACGATCTGCTGAAGGAGGATCCGCGCGTCACGACGCTCGAGCCGATGACCAGGTACCCCGTCCAGCGCGACATGGTCGTCGACCGCTCCCGGATGTTCCGCGACATGAAGCGGCTAAAGTGCTGGGTGCCGGTCGACGGCTACTACGACCTGGGGCCGGGCCCGAAGATCCCCCCGCAGCAGCAGCACGAGATGTACCCCTACTCCCGCTGCATGACCTGCGGATGCTGCACCGAAGCCTGCCCGCAGTACACAAAGGACAACAACTTCATCGGAGCCTTCTGCATCTCACTGACCATGCAGTTCAACAGCCACCCGACCGGAAAAGTCCTTAAGGAGGAACGCCTGCACGAACTGATGAAACCCGGCGGCATCAGCGTCTGCGGCCAGGCCCAGAACTGCGAGCGTGTCTGCCCCAAGGGCGTGCCCAACATCACCGGCATCGCCCAGGGCTACCGCCAGACGACCGTGCAGTGGTTCAAGGAGCTGTTCAGCAAGTAGGTCTCGAAGGCTCACATACGGTCATAGACCTCGTCCTCGGGATTATCCCAAGCCCGAGTGAACGCATCCTGCTGGGCCTTCAGCCACAACTCGCGATCCTCGTCCTCGGGTCCGACGGCATTTTCGAAGATGACGATCACCCGGCCCGGCCGCACCCCGCGCACCTGCTCCGGAAGCACAACGCGCTCGCCGTCGAACATCGCTTTGACTGCCAGCATTCGAGACGTATCTGAAACCATGGCGTATATTATCCCCCAGCCAGACGCCGAAAGTCAATGCCTTGCCAACCGCCCCCGCTCCCCACAGGCACTTAAGAGCGGGCTGCGCCCGCCAATCCATGCCGTTGGCAACAATGCACTGAAAGTGCAGCATAAGTCAGCCCGGGGTCAGCGGGTCGCGCCACAGGCCTGCGAAGCCGTCGTCTGGCGAAGCAGGCCCGCGACCCGCTTACCCCGGGTGGCGGGCCCCCAAATCTCCTGGTCAGCCCTGTCCCTGTAAGGGCTGGATAACCGGTCCGTAGTCCAATGCCGCCCGCATAAAAGGTGCACCCCATCCCGTGGGGCACATCCTTTGTATGGCACTCAGTACGCACGGTCCTCTGCGCAGGACCACGAGACCCGTCTTCTATAGAAGTGATTTAACGTACGGGGCCAACAACCATCCGACGAATTCCATGGCCGCAAACAGCGCGGCCATGGCACCCTGAACTGCTCGCTGCGCTGCGCCTGGGGGGCGGGCTGCTACGCCTGCCGCCCATACCACCCCTGTAGCCGCTCGGGCTGCCAATATTCCTCCACCTTCCGCGGAAAACGCAGGAACGACTGGTTCGTCACCGGCCGGCCTTCGTCGGCAGCCGATTCGTACAGTGCCTCGACCTCGCCCATGATGTTCAGGGCGTGGGCCGCGTCGTAGTGGTAGACGTTGCCCTCGACGAAGCCGCGGATGAACCGATCGAGCTCCACGGCGAACGGGTTGCGCTTCTGGATGTCGGCGTACTGCCAGTAGTCCCGCCACTCGATCTTCTTGCCCGCCAGGCTATCCTTCCACAGGTTGGCCGGGGCGCTCTCCGCCCACTGCGCCTTCAGCCCGTACAGCCCGAAGACGATCGAGCCGTGCTCGCCGTCGATCTGGATCTCCAGCGGGCCGAACTCGCTGTTGATCCGGCGGAACCACGACCAGGTCGAATTGTTCACCACGCCGCACGTGTGGATCCGACGGATCGAGCAGTAGTCGTCCACGTCGCAGCGGATCGGCTCGCTATTCTTGCGGTCGGTCGACATCCGCTGCGGCACCAGCAGCCGCGCCACGCACGACAGCGAATCGGTCTCGCCGAACAGCGCCCGGCTGATGTACGCCTCGTGGCTCATGTCCAGCACGATCCCGCCGCCGGCGCCCTCCAGCGTCCAGTTGAAGTCCGGCCGCTGCCCGCGGAAATCCTCATTCTTCGAAAAGCCCGCGCCCACCTCATACCCGAAGATCATCTGGCACGTCAGCGGCCGCAGCTTCGGCACCAGCCGGATCGCCTCGTGGATCCCTGGCGTCTCGATGAAGTCGTGCACCACGCCGTTGTAGAACCGCCGGCTCTCCAGCGCCTCGACCACCCGGTAGCCGCTGGCGTAGTCGGTCGAGAGGGGCTTTTCGCTGAACACCGCCGTCGTCGCCGGATTCAGCGTCTTGAGCACGTCGAGCATCACATCGACCTTGGTCCCCGTCAGCACGCAGTTGTGGTACATCTGCCGGTCGGGGTTGATCTGGCGGGCCTTGTCCATCGCCGCCTCGACGCTG
>JAWLBS010000120.1:0-13604 GCA_041687575.1 Phycisphaerae bacterium
TACGGCGCTGAAGGGGGCGAACATCACGTTGCCGGCCGAGGTGCTGCAAAAAGGGGATCGGGTCGCGACCAGCGAGATCGGCACAACGCTGGAGAACGTGGAGGAGGTCCGCCGGCTGGTGGTCGGCGCGGCGTTCGGCCAGCCGGTGTACCTGCAGGACGTGGCGAAGGTGGAGCAGGTGCCGGCGGAAAGCAGCAATTATACGCGGCTGCTGTTCGGGCCGGCGGCGGAGGAAGAGTTGGAGGTGCCGGGGCATTCAGGGGACGGGACGGTTCAAGCATCCGCGGAATTCCATGGCCGCCAACAGCGCGGCCATGGCACCCGGGCGGGCGAAGTCGGCGGCACGGGCGCGGGTGCAGCCACGGCGGATGAGACTGCGGTCCCTGCCGTGAACGAGACGTTGCTGCAGGAGTGGCCGGCGGTGACGCTGGCGGTTGCCAAAAAGAAGGGCAGCAACGCGGTGTGGGTCAGCCGGGACGTGCAGGCGGAGCTGCGGCGGCTGGAGGGCAGCGTGATCCCCGACGGGGTGCACACGCTGGTGACGCGGGACTACGGGCAGACGGCCAACGACAAGGTGAACGAGCTGCTGGAGGGGCTGCTGGTGGCGATCGTCATCGTGATCGGCCTGATCACGGTGATGCTCGGCTGGCGGGAGGGGTTCATCGTCGCGACCGCGGTGCCGATCACGTTCGCCTTGACGCTGCTGGTGAACATGCTGGCGGGGTACACGATCAACCGGGTGACGCTGTTTGCGCTGATTCTGGCGCTGGGACTGGTGGTGGACGACCCGATTGTCGACGTGGAGAACATCCACCGGCACCTGCGGATGCGACGGCAGAAGCCTTTCCAGGCGGTGCTCACGGCGGTCAACGAGGTGCGCCCGCCGATCATCCTGGCGACGCTGGCGGTGATCATCAGTTTCGTGCCGATGTTCTTCATCACGGGGATGATGGGACCGTACATGCAGCCGATGGCGCTGAACGTGCCGCTGGCGATGCTGATGTCGCTGATCGTGGCGTTTACGATCACGCCGTGGATGTCGTACCACCTGCTCAAGCGGCACTACGCGGGGTATGACGAGGCCGGCGGCGATGATGAGCCGCAGGCGGTGCAGCAGACGGCCATCTACCGGGTGTACAACCGGGTGCTCGGGCCGATCCTGGCGAAGCGCTGGCTGGCGGCGGTGGTGCTGCTGGTGACCGGGGCGCTGTTTGCCGGGGCGATCGGGCTGGTGATGGCGCGCAAGGTGCCGCTGAAGATGCTGCCGTTCGACAACAAGAACGAGTTCCAGGTGGTGGTCGATATGCCCGAGGGGTCGAGCCTGGAGCGGACCGAGGCGGTGACGATGCGGCTGGCGCGATACCTGCAGACCGTGCCGGAGGTCCGCGACGTGATGACGTACGTGGGCACCTCCAGCCCGATGGATTTCAACAGCATGGTGCGGCACTACTACCTGCGCCGCGGGTCCAACGTGGCGGACATCCGGGTCAACCTGATCGAGAAGGACCACCGCGAGTCGCAGTCGCACGACATCGTGCTGCGGATCCGCCGGCCGATCGACGAGATCGCCCGGGCGGCCGGGGCCAACGTGAAGCTGGTCGAGGCCCCGCCGGGCCCGCCGGTGATCTCGACGGTGACGGTGGAGGTGTACGGGCAGGACTATCACCGGTACGACCAGGTGCAGGACGCGGCGCTGATTGTGCGGGACCGGCTGTCCCGCGAGGAGGGTGTGGTCGACGTCGACACCAGCGTCGAGGCGCCGCAGACCAAGTGGGTCTTCGTGACCGACAAGGAAAAGGCCGCGCTGGCCGGCGTGAGCACCGAGCAGATCTCGCGGACGGTCGCGGCAGCGCTGGGCGGGCTGCAGGTGGGGACCATGCACAAGCCGGGTGAGGTCAACCCGCTGCCGATCTGGATCCAGCTGGACCGGTCGCTGCGCGACGAGCCGTCGTCGCTGAACCGGTTGTACGTGACCGGCAGCCAGGGGCAGATGGTGCCGCTGAACGAACTGGGCGAGTGGCAGCGGCGGACCGAGGACCAGACGATCTACCGCAAGAACCTGCGGCCGGTTTCGTACGTGTTTGCCGAGATGGCCGGCCGGGCGCCCGGCGAGGCGATCTACGAGACGTGGAAGGACCTGAATGCCGATCCGCTGCCGGCCGGGTTTACGGCGGTCTGGACGGGCGAGGGCGAGTGGCAAATCACGGTGGACGTGTTCCGCGACCTGGGGATCGCGTTTGCGGCGGCCTGCATTGGGATTTACATATTACTGGTATATGAGACGGGCAGTTACCTGATGCCGCTGATTCTGATGCTGTCGATCCCGCTGACGGTCATCGGGATCATGCCGGGGTTCTGGCTGCTGAACGTGCTGTGGGACCAGCCGGTGGGAGGCTTCAACAACCCGATCTTCTTTACCGCCACGGCGATGATCGGGATGATCGCGCTGGCGGGCATCGCGGTGCGCAACGCGATCCTGCTGATCGACTTCATCCACAACGGGCTGGCGCGCGGGCTGAGCCTGCGGGCGGCGCTGATCGAGAGCGGGGCGATCCGCTTCAAGGCGATCTTTTTGACGGCCGGCACGGCGATCCTGGCGGCGATCCCGATCACGCTGGACCCGATCTTTGCGGGGCTGGCGTGGTCGTTCATCTTCGGGCTGTTCGTCTCGACGGCGTTCACGCTGGTGATCGTGCCGCTGGTGTACTGGCTGGTATACGGCCGGGCGGAGCGCAAGCGGGCGAAGACGGAGCCGGTGCTGGTGGGGGTGGGGGAGGCAAGATAGTTGCCAGATGCCCCGTCTTCGCCGAACGACGGCTACGACGTGGCAAGCAGTGGCCAGTTGCCAGTGAACGGCAACGACGGCAGGGGTCAGGGATCAGGGGTCGGGGGTCAGCAAGACAACGACAACGGCAACGACGGGAGACAGGTTACGGGGGATAGGGGACAGCAGGCCACGGCAACGGCAGGGGTCAGGGGTCAGGGGTCAGTGAACGGCGGAGAACGACCTTCCGCAGATTTCGCAGACTGACACAGATTGAACAACGGCAGGGGCTAGGGGGCAATGCTCCGAATTGGGGATACGTTGCGGCGCCACTATGGACTGCGGCGCCGCAGACGCCGCTTTGCCTTTCGGACGGGTCCCGAGGAGCGCACCGGCATCGCAATATGCGGGCGCCCCGAACGGCGAAGCCTTTGGAGTGCGGCGGCGTAGACGCCGCTTTGCATTTGAAGGTGACGGCGGCGGGGCGGGTTCGATCGCTCGCGCCCGCCCCGTCAGGAAAAAGACTATATAACCACGAAGGACACGAAGGGCACGAAGAACGACAAGAACAAAGTCGTTGTTTTCCTCCGTGTTCTTCGTGCCCTTCGTGGTAGTCCTGTCGTTGTCGTTGCTGTTGCCGTTATCCGCGTTTCATCCGCGTTCATCCGTGGCTGATGATGTCGTTGCCGTTGTCGTTGTTGCTGCTTGAAATCTGTGTAATCTGCGGAATCTGCGGATAACGCCGTTGTCGTTGCCGTGGCTGTTTCACCTTGCCTGCCCTGGCGTAGCCGTTGTCTGGCGAAGCCGGGTCACCTTGTCACCCGGCCACCTTGTCTCCGCCGCCTACCCGGTGATCGTCGCCGACTCGATCTCGCTCCAGGCGCCCTTGGCGCCGCTGCTGAGCAGCCACCGCAGGCGGTAGTGGGCCATCTTGCCGCCGTCCTCCATCGGGTACTCGGCGGTGTAGGGCGAGTGGGTGTCCATGCCCAGGAATGTGAATTCGCTTTCGGTGGTCGGGGCGGGATCGCCGACCTTGACCCAGATCTCGCAGCCGAGCACGCCCTGGGGCCTCGCGCGGCGGGTGGGGGTTTCGGCATCGACGAAGCGGATCTCGTGGCGGAGTGGCTCTTTGGTGTAGACGGTCGCGATCGGGCGGGTGGCGACCGGGCCGACCGGGGTCGGCTCGGTGTCGGCGACGGTGATGCCCATGAGGCGGCGCTGCTCGTCGGTGACCACCGGCGAGGCCTGGATCCGGCGGACCAGCGGGCGGATCACGGCCTCGTAGGCAGCGCGGGCCTGGCACTTGACGGTGGTGGCCGCGCGGGCGGCGGCCTGCTTGGTCTCGTTGTCCATGTAGGCGGGCATCCAGGTCCCCTGGGCGGCCAGCAGCGGGTCGACATCGGCCGGCAGCAGCCCCAGCGCGGCGGCGTTGGCGTCGACGTAGGTCGTGAAGTTCCGCTCCCAGGTGAAGAAGTCGCCATCGCGTTTGGGGATGTAATCTTTCGGCATCCGCTGTGCTCCTTGTGCTGTAAGGATGTTGGATCGGTCCCGCAGAGGCCACCATGGCCTTCGCGTAATCCCGATATCGGCACGGCACCAGATCCGCTTTACCCGCGATGTCGCGATATGACACGCCGCCATCCGCCCGCCCCGCCGTGCCGGCGGCCATCCTCTCGCCCGCCCCCGCCGTTGACGGGCGGGCTTCCCCGAGCCATTTGGGGACGTCCCCGAGCCGCTCGGGGGCCTCCCCAAGCCGCTCGGGGGCCTCCCCAAGCCGCTCGGGGGCCTCCCCAAGCCGCTCGGGGGCTTCCCCAAGCCGCTCGGGGGCCTCCCCAAGCCGCTCAGGGGCCTCCGGGAGTCGCTCGCGGGGGCTCGCCCGCATCTCGTCGGGCTCCCCCAAGGCGCGGCGTAACGTGTTATGGCCAGGACAGTTACGGCTCAGCCCCTCACGGATCAGGAGCCGGGGCCGGGCGAGAGGATGGCAGGTGATGCCGGGGGGAATCATGCCCGCTGCGGGCGAAGCCTGCGGATGTGCGTAACGACCCCTTCCCTCACGTCCGGTTCGATGAGCGGGCGATGGAGACGGAGCCATGGCAGGGACACTGAGGCCCCGGCAACCGAAAGGGCCGGTCAACGCGCTATGCCCTGCCTGCGGCCACCGCGCCACCGCTCGACTCTACCCTAGTTTCCAGTTTCTTGGGCCGTCATCGTGCGGTTCGAGAAGCGCCCCTAGCAGCACACGATGCGCGCCGCCCCCGCAAGCGAGACACCTCGGCGTAGAAGTCCGACCGATAGCAGCTGTCCCCCTGAGCCGTGCCCAGAGCACACGTGCAGCGTCCCGGGCTTTAAGCCGGAGAGATTCCAGATCCGGTGCAGAAGTTACCCGTGTCTGTCGGGGCGGTAACAGATACTCGCACTCCCCCATGAGACATTAGGCACCTCTTGCCGTGTGCAGGACATTCCGGTAATCTGGATCAATAGCACCCAGCGCTAACCAGGAACAGGAGCCCAGTAATACTTGGATTCGTCAAGACCAGAAGTAGTACGACGTCTGCTCCAGACAGACTGGAGCTTTGCCGGGAAACCTGGCGGAAACGGAATCTACGCCCTCCATCCGTACCCCGCTAAGTTCATCCCTCAGATCCCGCGCACCCTCATAGAGACACTCGGCGTCGCCAGCGGAGGGGTTGTGTTCGACCCCTTCTGTGGTTCCGGCACCACGCTCATAGAAGCTCAGGCCCAAGGCTACCCAAGCATCGGAGTCGATCTCAACCCCATCGCTTGCCTTATAGCAAGAGTTGCTACAAGCCCGCAGCCGCCACGTCTTGAGACCTCGGCCCGGAGATGTGCTGCGCAGGCAAGGCAGGCTCCGACTGCGCGAATACCTCCAATCCCCAACCTCGATCATTGGTTCAAACAGCCCGTGCAAGCTGCTCTTGCATCTATACTGGAAACTATCGACAGCGAGACCACAGCCAGTACGAGAGACGCACTTAGGCTGGCGCTCTCAAGTACCATCACCAGAATCTCTAACCAAGACAGTGACACGAGGTACGCGGCGGTCGCAAAAGACGTCACCGGCGACACAGTATACGAGGCATTCCTTAGAGCCGCGATCAAATGTGCCGCCGCACTACCTGCGCCAAATGCACAAATTGCGCGTTCTACGATACATTGTCGGGACGTCCTAGAACTGTCCGTCTCAGACATAGACCAACCGATAGGGCTTGTAATCTGCTCCCCGCCCTACCCGAATGCGTACGAGTACTGGCTCTATCACAAGTACCGGATGTACTGGCTCGGACACGACCCCTTGTACGTGAAGGAGCGAGAAATCGGCGCCCGACCCCACTACTTCAGGAAGAACCCGAGCACCCCCGCTGACTTCCGAGCCCACATGGCGAAGGTCTTCCGCCTTCTCAGAGATGCATGCATTGACGGGTCCTACGCATGTTTCGTCGTAGGCCATTCCAAGATCCACGGGCACATCATTGACAATGGCTCTCTTCTTAAGGACGCGGCGGCTGAACATAGGTTTGAGCACGTTGCGCTCCTTACGCGAAACATTGCGCCTTATCGAAAGGCTTTCAACCTTTCACATAGCCGTGCCCAGACGGAAGATATTCTCGTTTTTCAAAAACGCCGCCGTTCAACCAAAGCAGCCACGATCTCAACAACCGTGTACTGGCATCCTTACCGTTATCTTCCATATGAAAAGATCTTCGCACTTCGGGAGCTTGCCGCCCTGCCTGGAGTCCAAGCAGTCAACGTTCGACGTGACCGGATTGAGCTGTGCTTCTCCCGGATTCCCACCGCGCATCTTGCGTCCTTAGTCTATTTCTCGGCTTATGACCTTCCGGAAGGACGTCTAGAACACACGGTGCAAGCAAAGATCGAGAACGGACTGCGAAACGGGCGCCCCCAAGCGCGACAGTCAACTCGGTACGGGGTCCACGGGCTCCACGAGTACAAGGGAAAGTTCAACCCGCAGATCGTTCGGGGTATCTTGAACACCTGGCGCTTGCCACCGGGCAGCCGCGTACTGGACCCATTCTGCGGCAGCGGCACTACCCTGGTCGAAGCCGCGATCGGAGGCTTCCCTGCCATCGGGTGCGACCTCAACCCCTTTGCTGTGTATCTGTCCAACGCCAAACTTGCGGCACTCCGGACGAGCCCCTCAGAAATGTCCCGGGTAGCCGAGAGCGTGCTCCGCGCCTTTTCGACAATGGAGCGACCGAGCAGGCCTGCATCAGATCCACGCGCTCGGTACCTTAGGAGTTGGTTCGCTGAGGAGAGTCTGAATATCTTTGAGGCGTTCCGAGAGGCCGTAATGCACACGACCCCGGAGCTCGGGCAGGTATTTCTGGCCATAGCTAGCAACCTGCTCCGGTCGTACTCACTGCAAGAACCATCGGACCTCCGAATCCGTCGACGACGCTCCACTATGCCTACCGTACCCCTCCGGGAGGCTATCCACGACGAAATCCGTAGGCGGTTGGAATCGCACCAAGCCAGTTACGATCTGCACGGACCGATTGACGCCAGTAGCCAGGCTGTGCTGGGAGACATCAGGGCTCCGGGATGTCTGTCCCGGTGCAAAGCAGGGAAAGCTTTCTACGAGTGCGCTTTGACCAGTCCGCCATATGCGGCGGCCCTCCCGTACATAGACACCCAGAGGCTCAGCTTGGTATGGCTTGGTTTACTAGCTCCCGGCGAGATCGGGCGCACCGAAGCTGGCCTTATAGGAAGCCGTGAGGCGCAGAAATCTGAACTCGATATGCTCCGGACCTCACTTCTGCGGGATGAGAGTGGGCTTCCGCAGGCTGTACTTGCTACCTGTAGGCTCCTTCTCGGGCGCGTTTCCGATGGAGACGGTTTTAGGCGCAAAGCTGTTCCGGTGCTTCTGTATCGGTACTTCCTCGGGATGCGCGACTCGTTTCTGAACCTCCGGAACCTCCTGAGACGCGGTGGATTATACGCGCTCGTAGTTGGGACGAACCGCACGACGCTTGGGGGTAAGGAGTTTGCGATCAATACGCCGCAATTGTTGGGAGAACTAGGAGAACACGCTGGCTGGCGGATACACGAGCGCATAGAGCTCGAGACCTATCGGAGATATGGCCTGCATGCAGCGAATGCCGTGCAGGACGAAACCTTGCTGGTACTGAAGAATGAGTGAATTCCTACTTCAGCCTGATGTTTACCGCACAGGAGAAGCAGCAAGTCTCCTGGAGATTCTGGAGGATGTCTGGATTCGCAAAGCGGAGCCAGGCCGCGGGGGACTATACATCCTCTCGGGGTTTGGGAACTACAACGGAGGGCTTCGGTTTTTCTCAACATTTAGACATCATGTCGCCACAGGGGGGCATGTGACCGCTTTCTTTGGCGGAAGCACCTCGCAGCGTTTGACCAGTCGGCAGTTGGTAGAACAAATGCTACGGTGCGGATGCGATGTCAATATCGTTAACCGAAAGCGGATCTTTCACACCAAGTGCTACGGTTCCTCGGACGATATGCGCAACAGCGTAGTCGTAACGTCAGGGAACTTCACAGGCCCTGGAATGTCTCAGAATGTCGAGTCTGCTGTATACCTAGAACCTGAACTGGCCTCGCAGTTGAACTTCCGTTGGCAGGAGCTTCTAAAGTGTGTCAGGAGCCAGCAATGGGACATTTACCAGCCTAGCCTGCGCGATCCTGAATCGCCCGCTTGGTCACTCCTGTTCGACGAGCAGGAGCCCAGTCTTAAAGTCGAAGATCAACAGTTGATGACGATGGTGGTAACCCTTGGGCACTCAGACACCGCCCGCATCAACGCGACACCTGGTACAATGGCGAGCCGTGGGAGTCAGTACTTCTGGCTGAGCAAGGATTCCTACGACTTCTTCCCGCCATTAACCATACTTAATGAGAGAGGACGCAAGCCCACCTATTCCTGCCTGATCAAGCTCTACTATGCTGATCTGGACCAGGTCAGGGAGTCGCGCGTTACCTTCGAGGCGGGGAACAACGTTGATTTTCGCCTTGGGACTGGCGCCTACAGGGGCACTGGGAAGGCGAAGCCTGAAGACCTGGCAGCTATTAGCAGGATTTCTGAGGATCTATACGAAATACGGATTGTGGCCCAAGGCACTCGGGCGTACCAGGCGATCGGTTTACACGCAACAAGCTTCGTCGGAGCTCGTGGCAAACGAATTGGATACCTGACGAACGAGAGGTTTGAGCAGATTGTAGGCATCAGGTTGCGAGCTCCCGCTGAGTTCGGGGATTAGAACCAGGGTGGGGGACCTGATGGGATGTCAGCAAGCTGACAGGGATAGGCACGCAGTGGCTGTGGATGAAGTGATCACTGCCCTGACTTCCGCCAAGCCGGGGCGGCTGGGAGAGCCCGCAGGTTGACGGGTTGCACGCGAGGGACGCGTGAAGGAACACTAAGCAGCGGCTGGCGGCGCCGCACGAGGCGGCCGTTGTTGTTGCCGTTGCCGTTATCCGCGTTTCATCCGTGTTCATCCGTGGCGGATCATGTCGTTGCCGTGCTGCCTGCTGTCCCCTGTAACCTGTAACCTGTCCCCTGCCGTTGTTGTCGTTGAATCTGTGGAAATCTGCGAAATCTGCGGAAGGTCGTTTGCCTCCCCCGGCTTCGCCAAACAACGGCTACGCCGTGGCAAGGCCGGCTTCGCCAAACGACGGTTACGCAGGATTCACGACGCGGCTCGTTTGCACACACCGGATCTACCGCTCCCTCACGGTCGCGGCTCGTTGACGCAGGAATGCGGCATCCGGTGCGGTTCATGTGGAATCGGTATTACTCCAGGTAGAGCTGCATCCCCGGCTCGATCACCGGCATGCGGGTCAGTTTCTCTTTCAGGTGCTCGGCGTCGAGGGCGAAGGTCGGGCTGATCTCGATGGTCGCGGCTGGCTCGCCTTCGGCGGTGCGGGGGACCTTTACGCCGGCGTGTTCGAACCAGCCGGCGGCGCGGCGGTTCTGGTCGCGGCGGCTGGTCTCGACCGAGTCGGTGCCGGTGGCGTTCTTGACCGGGCTGAACTCCTCGGCGCGGATCGTCTGCAGCAGCAAGGGATTTGCGGCCATCGGGACCGCGTCGAAGATGAACGTCTCCAGCTTGACGGCGTTGGGTTCGGCGGGCTCGACAAGTTCGTCGGTGGCGGGATCGACGTGGACCACCTTCTTGACCGCACGGTGCCACGGCAGCTTGAAGCGGGCCTCGTCGGCCGTCAGGTCCTCGACGAACCGCCGGCTGATCACGTGGATGGCGATGCTGCCGGCGTTGAACTTGCGCGAGCCGTCGGGGTTGCGGGCGACGGCGAGGCTATCGGGCAGGTCGCTGTATTCGACGACGATCACGCGGCCGTCGACGAGGGCGAAGTTGCCGACGCGCTCAAAGTCGTCAGCCTTTTCGAGGCTCTTGCTGGACATCTGCGAGCCGGTCGCGTCGTGCATGCCGATAAACAGCGGGTCGATCCCTTTGACCAGCGGGTTGTCCACCTGGAAGTAGGAGATGTGCTCGATGCCGGCCGCGGCCATCTCGTCGAGGCAGCCGGTGCGCCGCAGGGCGAGCAGCGTGCCGCCGTGGCCGTCGGGCGAGAGGGCGAGGCTGTGCTTGCTCGCCAGCAGCATCTTTCCCTCGGGGCTGAAGGCGGGCATCACGCCCTGGGCGAAGAAGCGGATCTGCTCGCTGGTCAGGCCGAAGAAGTCGTTCTTGGCGAAGAACTCGCGGGTCTCGCGGTCGTTGCCGGGGCTGGTCATGATGAACCAGCGGATCGGGCCGGCCTGGTAGCGCAGCTCGGTGCCGCGGATCTGTTCGGCGAAGAGCTGGAACAGGGGCTTGTTGCTTACGGGGCTGATCGGAAAGACGCCCTTGGGGCCCGAAAAGCCGAGGCGCGTGCCGGCGCCGCCGGCGACGGTCAGGGCGGCGACCTTGCCTTGGCGGATCAGCTCGACGCCGCGGCGGGTGGCGTCGGCGTATTTGTCGGCCTGGTCGGGCGCGGGGGTGGCCGGGAGGTAGGGCGCGGGCTCCAGCCGGTCGAGCGGGACCTCGGGCGGTTCGTACGTCACGACGCAGTTGTCGATCAGTTCGCGGAGGGCGGCCGGGGAGGGCAGCTGCTGCAGGTCGGCCAGCAGATCGAGCCGCTGGGGCTCGCCGAGGCTGTCCCAGTACTTGAGCACGTGCTGCTGACCGATGGAGTCGAGTTTTTCCCGCCAGTATTCGACTGTGTGTTGGGCTGCACTCACCGCGGATCTCCAGGCTCACGAAGGCGTCGCATTATGGCCGATATCAGAAAACGAGGCCCTTTGCCTCGTGTGTCGACCCATGAAGAAGCATTCGGCCAAAGTGTATAAGTCCATGAGCCAGCTTTCCACCCGTCGACAGTTCCTTTGCCGGGCGGCGGCCGGGGCGGCGGCGCTGTGCGCGTGGCCCGCATGGGCGGTGACGGACCGGAAGGTCGCCCGCAGCCGGGTGGCGCTGATCGAGAACCCGCGGGTCTTGCCGGCGCTGCAGGTCCGCACGAACGTGCTGACCGAGATGCTGGAAGACGGGCTGTGCATCGCGCTGAAGCAGCGGACGCCCGAGGCGGCGTGGCGGTCGATCCTGGATGGCGACGACCGGATCCTGATCAAGTGCAACCGGGCCGACGCCGACCGGCTGGCGATCAGCGAGGGGATGGCGCGGGTGCTGATCGAGTCGCTGCTGAAGGCCGGGTTCGAGCCGGGGCGGATCACGCTGCTGGAGAGCCCCGTGCCGCAGGCGTCGTGGGCGGGCGAGCTGAATCGGGCGGAGTGGGGCTGGACGGAAAAGTCGTACGACTTCGGCTCGGGCAGCGAGCGGCTGGTCAAGGCGGTCGAGCAGGCGACGGCGATCATCAACGTGCCGTTTCTCAAGGCGCACCGCATCGCGGGGATGACCGGGTGCCTCAAGAACCTCTCGCACGGGCTGATTCGCCGGCCCGGGCTGTATCACGCGAACCAGTGCTGTCCGTACATCCCGGACATCGTGGCGATGCCGGCGATCGGGGGCAAGGTGCGGCTGCACGTGATGAATGCGCTGCGGATCATCCACGACACGCGGGCCGATGCGGCCAGCGACCCGATGGCGATCGCCGGGGCGCTGGTGATCGGGCAAGACCCGGTCGCGACCGATACGATCGGCCAGACGGTGCTGGATGCGATGCGGCGAGAGAAGAGGCTGGCGCCGGTCACCCCCGAGCCGGGGCAGGTGCTGCAGCACCGCCTGGCGGTGAAAAAGGGGCTGGGGGTGAACAATCTCGAGTATATCGATGTGGTGCGGCCGGGGAGATTCTAGTCCATCTCGCCAATCGCCTGTTGCCGGACGTGGCGTATGTGCAGGATTCGCACAAGACCGGCACTGGTCTCGACGCGAAAGATGATCCGATGCGACTTGTAGATCAGATGGCGCAGGTCTTGCCCGAGCATTGCGCCTTCAGGGGCGATAGGGCAGCGGAGCGGGAAATCGCCGAGCGTACGTATCGCAGCGTGAAGGCCTTCGTACCAGATGGCTGCGCTGCCTGGAGCATTTGCAGCGATGTACTCAGCGGCAGCGAGGGCTTCGTCTCTTGCTTCAGGAGATAACAGGACGGTGTAGTTCACCCTGTCTCCTTGATTCCCATCTTCTTACGAATGGCGGCCAGGACGTCTTCGGCGGGGATGCCCTCTTCGCCGTTGTCGGCGGCGGCCAGGCGCTTCTTGAGGATGTGGATGGATTCGGCCATGTCCGCGGCTTCCAGGAGCTTCTGATACCCTTCGGCGCTCTGGACAACCAGGGCGGCCTGGCCATTGACGGTGAGGATCTCCGCGGAACCGGTTCTGGTCAGTCGCTCTATGTGCTTTTTGGTGTTGCGCTGAAAGTCGGACAGTGAGCGTATGTTTTTCAGGTCGATCATGTTTTGCCTCCATGCAATTTGCATGCTATTGCATGTTAATGCGGGAAGGCGGGTTTGGCAAGTTTTGATGGCGATTGCTGCGGGGCTATCGTGCGGGCTCTTGTCCGCCACGGTCTTGCGTAAGGATGTACTGTATGAAGGGAGCGCAACGCCTATCCGAATCTATTGCCTGTCGTCCCTGGTGGGACTCCAACAGCAAAGAATTTGGCGGGCACAGCCCGCCCTACACTCCCCAGTCGTCGTGGAATTCCACCCGGCAGGGGGGCAGGCTTTCGATGAAGAGCCGGCCGTAGGCCTTGTGGGCGACGCGGGAGTCGAGGATCGCGACGATGCCGGTGTCGGTCTTCGAGCGGATCAGCCGGCCGAATCCCTGCTTGAACTTGAGCACCGCCTCGGGCAGCTGGTACTCGAAGAACGGGTTGCCGCCGGCCTGGCGGATCTTTTCGATGCGGGCCTCGATGATCGGGCGGTCCGGCACGGCGAAGGGGAGCTTGACGATGATGACGTTGGACAGCGACTCGCCGGCCACATCCACGCCCTGCCAGAACGAGTCGGTGCCGAACAGCACGCTGTCAACGTCCTGGCGGAACCGTTTGAGCAGCTGCGTTCGCGGCAGGCCCTGTCCCTGCACCAGCAGCAAGAGGTCATGGTCCTCGAAGAAGTCACGCAGCCGATCGGCGAACGCCCGCATCATCGAGTAGCTCGTAAACAGCACGAACGCCTTGCCGTGCGTCTCGAGGATGTAGCGCTCAATGGCCTGCATGGCGGGGATGGTGAACTCCGGCTGGTTCGGGTCGGGCAGGGTCGCCTCGACGTGCAGCGTGACCTGCTGGGCATAATCGAACGGCGAGCCGAGGGCGAGCGTTTCGGCCTTGTCCACGCCGACCCGCTTCTGGATGTACGAGAAGTCCTGCTGCTTGCCGAT
>JAWLBS010000121.1:0-2102 GCA_041687575.1 Phycisphaerae bacterium
GAAAGAGCCCGAAGCGTAAGCGAGGGAGTCGTCCGGACGCGAGAGGCGCCCGAATCCTTCGGGAAAGAGCCCGAAGCGTAAGCGAGGGAGTCGTCCGGACGCGAGAGGCGCCCGAATCCTTCGGGAAAGAGCCCGAAGCGTAAGCGAGGGAGTCGTCCGGATGCGAGAGGCGCTTGAATCCTTCTGGAAGGAGTGTAAGCGAGAAAGTCGTTACACCCTGGAGCGCACACCTCGTGTCGCAAAACCCGCATCCTGTCGCGCTTGCACCACCACCCGCCACCAGCCAGAATAACAACATGCGAGAACCCCTCGGCTATCTGCTGACCTGGACCACCTACGGCACCTGGTTGCCGGGGGATCCTCGCGGCTGGGTCGAAAAAGGTCGGGCGTGGTATGGTATGCCCTATGAGGCAGGGAAAGCCTCGCGAGTCGCGTACAGCCGGGACCGGATGAAGGAAAGCCCTGTCATACTGGATGGGCATGGTCGGCGTGCGGTCGAGGCGGGCGTCGAGGAGACGTGCCGTTATAGAAACTGGCAACTGCATGCCGTCAGCGCCAGATTGAACCATGTGCATGCAGTCGTAACCGCGCCGGGCACCTCCCCCAATCGTATTGTGAGCGATCTCAAGGCATATGGAACCAGGGCACTGAACCGTCTCTATCTCGCGGAAAAGAGAAAGAACTGGTGGACCGGAGGCGGTAGCAAACGGCACCTGTATGACGAACGGGCGCTGTGTGCGGCAATCGAGTACGTGCGTAACCAGGACGAGCATCAAGGGGAAGAAGATCGCTGAGACACACCCGCGCCTGTGCTTCGGGTCAGCTTCGCGAACGTGCGGGAGTTGCGCTCGTGCGGACGACTCCCTCGCTTACGCTTCGGGCTCCTTCCCAAAGGGCGGGGACGTTGCACCTGCCACGGATTCAATCCCCCCCGACCAACCGATCGTTTATCAGCTCCGCATCCGCCTCGACCGACCGATCCGCGTGCGCGTCGGGGCGCTGGGCATCCATGACTTCCCCGCCGGCGAGTACGTCTACTCCGGCAGCGCCCGGCGCAATGCCGCCGCCCGGATCGCCCGGCACCTTCGCAAGCGCAAGACGCGGCGCTGGCACATCGACTACCTGCTCGCCCGCGCGGAGGCGCACATCGTCGGCATCCGAGTGTGGCCGTGGCGGGAGGGACTGGAGTGCGAGGTGAACAGGCAGCTCCTGCGCGCCGAACCTGCTCGCGTCGCGGTGCCGGGTTTCGGCAGCAGCGACTGCCGGAAGCAATGCGGTGCGCACCTGCTGCTTGTCCTGCCAGCGCTGCGCGATATAACAACAGCGTAAGAGGTAACAACTCTTGCGGACAGGAGACCGCCCATGGCCTATATCGTCGACATCCACCAGCACCCCTACCCCGGCGTGCACGAGTTCATGGCCGAGCACCACATCGACGTGACCGTGCTGCTGCCCGGGCCGGGCGGGAATGACACGGTTCTGCAGTGGGCGCGAAAGTGGCCCGGCCGGTTCGTGCCGTTCTGGTGGGCCGACCTGGACGAGCCCGACGAGGCCGCCGACTTCCTTGAGGTCGCTGTCGCGCGGGGGCACCGCGGCATCAAGTTCCAGCCGCTGGTCCAGCGGTTCCGGATGAACGAGCGGAAGATGTGGCCGCTATACGAGCGGGCCCAGAAGCTCAAGGTGCCGGTCCTGTTCCACACGGGCGTCGTGGCGTTTGCGAACCACTGGGCCGATTACGCCAGCCCCCTGCCGATCGACGAGGTTGCCGAGACGTTTCCCGACCTGAAGATCATCATCGCCCATATGGGCGGGCAGTATCACAACCAGGCGGTGGTCATCGCCGAGAAGAACCCCAACGTCTATCTCGACACGGCCTACCTGCACTTTTTCTGCCGGCGGATGCTGCCGAAGGTCACGCCGCTGGACCTGGTGAAGCGGGCGGTGGAGTTTGCCGGGCCGCACAAGGTGCTCTACGGCTTTGAGGGCACGCCGACGTCGCTGATCCTCGACTCGGACCTGGACCCCGAGGCGAAAAAGCGGATCCTCTGGCAAAACGCCCGCGACCTGCTGGGCCTGCCCGAACCGAACTGGATTGCCAATGA
>JAWLBS010000121.1:2202-13437 GCA_041687575.1 Phycisphaerae bacterium
AAGCCGATCCTGCACCTCTGCTGCCCCGGCTCGCCAGCCGGCGCCGCCGAGACCGCCGATCTGGACATCCCCGACTGGGACGCCCTGGTCGAGGCGGTGCGGGCAGTGATCGGTTCGGACTGGCAGGTCCGTGGCCGGTCCGACTTGATCTGGGCCCCGTTCCAGCCGGACCGGGCCGGCCGGACCGACGATGCCGAACGGGCGGCCGACCTGCAGGCGGCCCTGGCCGACGACCGCGTCGGGGCGATCGTCGCCCTGCGGGGCGGGGCGTGGCTGCTGCGGATCCTGCCGCGGATCGACTTTGGCGTGCTCGCCAGCCGACGGAAACCCGTCATGCTTTTCGGCTTCAGCGAGTGGACCTGTCTGGCGGTGGTCGCCGTGCAGTACCCCATGGCGGTCTGCATCCACCACACCGCCCCGCTCTACATGGTGCCGGGCGATCCGTCGCAGCCGCTGAGCTCCCCGCAGAAGCGGACCCGCTGGCGGGAGATCTGGACGAGCATCGGCCGGATCCTGCGGGGCCAGGCCCCGGACCTGCCCCTCTCCGGGCGGCTGATCGAGGCGGGGGCGGGCCTGAACTCTGGCGGCACCGTCACGCTCTGCGGCGGCAACCTCACGCTGCTGGCCGCGCTGGCAGGCACGCCCTACGCCCGCGCCGTCCGCGCGGCGGGGGGCTGGCTGGCGCTGGAGGACATCAACGAGTCGATCGGCCAGATCGACCGCAAGGTCGCACAGCTGGGTCTGGCGGGGTTGCTGGACGGTATCGGGGGCGTGCTGCTGGGCAGTTTCCACAGCCAGGGCCGCAACCTGAGCCTGGATGTCGCGGCACTGCTGGCGGTCCACCTGCCGCCGGAGGTGCCCGTCGTCGCCGACTGCAACTTCGGGCACGACTGGCCCGCTGCGCCGCTGCCGCTAGGCCGGCCGGTGCGGCTGACGGTCCAGCCCGATCGCCGCGTCCATGTCGAGATTGACTGGGCCGGCGGGATGGGCGGGGCCGGAGGCGGCTGATCCCTGTTCGGAATCGATCAAGACTTGCGTGTGTCACCTCCGATAATCCGTGTATATGCATTTCGTTGCGCACGACGTATGCGCCGAATGGTATGGTAGCTGGGAAGGAGACCAGCCTTGGCGGAAGTACTGGATCAGGCGGAAGTTGACGCCCTGCTGGCCGCGGTCGATTCCGGCCAGATCGACGACGAGGGCGTTCAGAAGGTCGGCACCCCCATAAAGGGTGTCACCAAGGACGTCCGCACGTACGACTTCAAGCGGCCCGAGCGGGTCAGCAAGGACCAGATCCGCGCGCTCGAGGCGATCCACGAGGGCTTTTCTCGCAATTTCGGGGCGTCGCTGTCGGCGTTTTTGCGGACGATCATCGAGGTGCGGGTCGCCACGGTCGAGCAGCTGACCTACAGCGAGTTCATCCACTCGCTGCCGAACCCGACCTGCTTCAACCTGGTGACCGCCTCGCCGCTGGAAGGGCAGATGTGTCTGGAGATCAGCCCGCTGATCATCTATCCGGTGATTGACCGGCTGCTGGGCGGGTCGAACAACGACCTGTTCATCCCGCAGCGGCCGCTGACCGGCATCGAGTGGCGGCTGGTGGGCAAGATCACCGACCGGGCGCTGCAGAGTCTCGACGAGGCGTGGAGCAACCTGGTCGACGTGGACTTCCAGGTGCCCGAGACCGAATCCAACCCGCACCTGGTCCAGATCGTCGCGCCCAACGAGGTGGTCGTGGTGATCGGCTTTGAGCTGAAGATGGGACAGCGGGCCGGCACGATGAGCCTGTGCATCCCCTTCAACGTTGTCGAGCCGGTGATGGGCAAACTGGCCGCACAGAACTGGCTCAGCTACAAGCGCAAGGGCTCGAACGTCGAGCAGCTCGACCGGCTCCAGCACAACGTCGCGGCCACGACCGTGGAGCTCAAGGCCTTCCTCGCCGAGACGACCATCGCCCTGCGCGACCTGATGAGCCTGCAGCCGGGCGACCTGCTGACCACCGAGAAATCCGCCAACGACGAGATCAAGATCCTGGTCGAGGGCAAGACCAAGTACGCCGGCCGGCTCGGCCGCTTCCGCAACAGCAAGGCCGTCCGCATCACCCGCCAGACCGCCCCGAACGAGCGGCTGTGAAACCGGCTACATCCCCGCGGCCTCGCGGACCTGGGCGACGAAGTCCTGGCAGGCCTGCTCGATCGCCCGCTCCCACTGCGTGCCGAACCGCATGTGGTAGTTTTCCTGCTGGTAGGCGTAGATCACGCTGCGGCTGGCGTTGACGATCGCGCCGACGCCGCCGGGCTTGAAGCAGGCGGCGACCTCCTGCGGGCCCAGGCCCTGGGCCCCGTAGCCGGGCACCAGCAGCATCGCATTGTTGAGGATCTGCCGGATCCGCACGGCCTGCTCGACGTCGCGCGGGGCGACGACCGCCCCGACGCACGAGTAGCCACCACTGCCCACCAGCCCTTCGGCGACGCCCCAGTCGGCGACCAGTTTTGCCATGTGCTCGGCGACGGTCACGCCGTCGGTGGTGACCACATTCTGGACCTCGGCGGCGCCGGGGTTGCTCGTGCGGACCAGCACGAACAGGCCCTTGCCCTCCTCGCGGCAGACGCTCAGGAACGGATCGATCGCGTCGCGCCCCAGGTAGCCGTTGACCGTCACGGCGTCCGGGTTGACCAGGTCGTCGGTGCCGGCCAGGTCCGGCTCGGCCAGGTGGGCGGCGGCATAGGCCTCGGCGGTGTGGCCGACGTCGCCGCGCTTGATATCGCCGATGACGATCAGGTCCCGCTCGGCGGCCTCCTGCACCAGCTGGTAGTAGCCCTCGATGCCCTCCCAGAGGTACCGCTCGAAGTAGGCGATGTTGATCTTGACGGCCGGTACGTGCGGGGCGACGGCACGGATTACGCGGCGGCTGAACTCCAGGACCGCGTCAAGGCTGGATTCGAGATCGGCCTCTCGGTCCAGACCGGCCTGGTCGGTGAGGCCCTCAGGCAGCCGGCTGTAGATCGGGTCGATTCCGACAGTCACAGGGGCCTTTTTGCGGGCGATGGCTTCCATCAGGCGGTCGGCAAAGTTTTCAGTCACGGTCCGTGGTCCTCGTTCAGGTGTCGCGGCGACGCGTTCGAGTCGAGCGACGACGCCAGTCGCAAACCAGCCATATTGGCTGCTCGGAAAAGATGCACGATCCTTCCAGGCCTTCGGGTGAATCAAAGGCCCGCAGAAGACTGTGTATGCTAGTCCCGCCCCGGTGTGAATGCAACCTGATGCGGCCCAATGATCATTGCGGTTGCTGGCCGGCAGGATCGGCGCAAATGCTTTGCATACAGGCCTTTGAAGCAAGCTGCACGGACCGATACGGGCCGGTGGTTTGTTGACCCTCTCCGAGTGTTTCAGTATATTGCGTGTCTTGACCGTGTCTGATGCACCTTGAGGCGAGACAGGAAACCAAAGTTGCAGTTTCTCCCAACAGGGAGCCGGACCGTCGGCGGCCTTGTCGGCCCGGCCATGCGGTCCGTCCGGAGTGCGCTTCGCCGTGGCAAAACAGACGAACAAAAAGACCGGCCAGTCCAAGAAGACGACTTCTCCTCGCAAAAAGGCCTCCGCGGCCACAAAACCCTCAACGGTACGCAAGGCGGCGTCGAGTCGGACCAACGGCCGCAAGGTCGCCTCGCGGAAGGCGCCGGCTCCAGAGGCCGTCGCGGCCGAACCCGTCGAGCAGGAGGTGGTCAAGACGTACCTGTCGGACGAGGAGCTCGATGAGTTTCGCCAGATCCTGATGATCAAGCGGGCCGAGATCGTCGGCGACCTCGCGACGCTCAACAAGCTCCACAAGGACCGCTACGAGTCGACGGGGAACCTCTCGAGCATGCCGCTCCACCCGGCCGACGCCGGCAGCGACAACTTCGAGCAGGAGTTCACGCTGGGGCTGGTCGGCACGGAGCAGGTCCTGCTGGGCGAGATCGAGGAGGCCATCCAGCGGATCGCCGAGGGGACCTACGGGATCTGCGTGGCCACCAACCAGAAGATCACCCGCGAGCGTTTGCGGGCCAAGCCGTGGGCCAAGCACTGCATCGAATACGCCCGGTCGCTGGAAAAGCCGCGGCCCCGGCGGATATAGAATCGCTTGATGAACAGACGAGAGGACAGCGCTGTGCCCGCATCCGCATCCGAAACGTCCGGTCTGCCCGAGCAGGCCGGCGGGCCCGAACAACCATCCCCTGCCCCCGCCGGCGAGGCGGGCGCGGCACAGACGCCGCGCGCCCCGGCGTGGCGATGCCCCCGGTGCCACGTGCTGCTCTGGGGCACCGCGGTGCTGGGGCTGGCCAGCGACCTGATCTCCAAGCACCTGGCCTTCGAGCACCTGCGGAGCGGCCAGAAGGTCGAGGTCATCCCCGGCGTGCTGTCGTTTTATCGTTCGCTGAACTTCGGCGCCCTGTTCGGCATCGGCCACGGGTTGACCATGCTGTTCGTGATGGCCAGCGTGCTGGCCGTGGCGTTTGTCGCGTACATGTTCGCCACATCCCACCGGCGGCAGTGGGTGGCGCACCTGGCGCTGGGGCTGGTGCTGGCGGGGGCCATGGGCAACCTCTACGACCGGCTGTTCGTCAAGATCGACATCGTCGAGCGAGGCAGGAGCCGGCAGGTTGGGGTGGTCCTGCCGCAGGAATCGAATGACCAGTGGGTGGCGATCGGGGAGTACCCCGGCGGGCGGGAACCGATCGTCCGGCTTCGCCGTAATGCCGACCTCGAGGTGGAGCGGCTCTCGGCGGTCCGGGACTTCATCCAGATCGAACTGGTCTGGCGGAAGCTGAACCTCTGGCCGTGGATCTTCAACATCGCCGACGCCATGCTCGTGGTGGGGGTGAGCCTGCTGTTGATCATCTACTGGCGACATCCGCTGGAAGGCGAGCAGGAACAGGCCCCGGCGGGTGAAGGATGATCCGGCGACGTACTGCGCTGATCACCGCCGCAGCGCCCCCACAGCCGGCCGGCAGCAGGATGCAGGCCATTGCTTTCGCGTTGCTGTGCGCCGCATTTCTTTACCAGATGGGATGGGCCTGGTTTGCCGCGGTCCCCCGGATCGTCGGAAACATCACCAACGATGATACGTTTCTGTACCTGGAATTCGCCCGCAATACGGTCGCATTCGGCTTTCCCACCTTTGATGGGATCCATGCCACAAACGGCGTTCAGCCTTTGTGGGCCATGATCCTGGTTCTGACCGCTTCGCTTGTACAGGACAAGGTGCTCCTGCTGAGAGTCGTTCTTGCATTGTGCGCGATTCTGAACGCGGGGGCCGGTTTCATGCTCATCAAGACGGCTCGCCAGCTGGGGAGTCGGATCGCGGTGCCGGTCGTCGGCCTGTGCTGGTCCTGTTACATGATCGGCCTTTCCCCGTCGATGCTCGGCATGGAAAACAGCCTGCATGCTTTCGTCGCGGCCGGTGTGCTGCTGTACATGGCGCGGCTGTGGATGAGCTCGCAACAGCCCTCGGGACGGCAGTATCTTCTGTTGGGAATTCTCCTGGCGGTCAATGTGGGGGTACGGCTGGATTCGGCGGTGATCAGCCTTGTGCTCGGCGTCGTGGCGGTCCGCCGGGATCTGGCGGGCGGTAACATGATGCGGCGGGTGCTCCTGCCCGTGTTCGGGCCGATGCTATTGGCCGCCGTCACCTTCTGCCTGGCCAACTATGCGTACTTCGGTGCGGCCCTGCCGGTCTCGGGCATGGCCAAGTCGTTTTACGCCGATCGCTACCTCGACGGATCTCCCCCCTGGTTGTGGCTGATATACGTTGCGGGGGCCGTTGGCAAAGTACTGCTTGACGCGCCGCAATGGTTACTGGCTGAATTCGCCCCTGAGAGCGTGGAATCGATCATTGCCGGGGTGGTCCTGATCCTGGTTGCGATCCCGCTGCTGCTGCGCATCGTCGGGTCCAGGCTCGCAGGCCGCCCGTCGCCGGAAAGTCGACTGGCGGCAGTGTCCCGGATATTGGCGATAGCCGTTTTTGCTCATATGGCCGTATTGTCGGTTTCCATCCTGCATTTTTCCGTGGAGCCGTGGTACCACTCCTGGCTTTTGATCTCCTGGATGGTCTGGATCAGCTGGGCGCTGGAACGCTGGCTGCGGTCTGCGGTGTTGCCGCCGCATGTCGCGCGCGTGCTGCCGGCAGCACTGCTTTGTCTTGTAGTCCTATGCATGGGCCTGTCGGTTGTTCGCCAGATGACAGGTTCCAGATCCGAGGTCGACGAGCTCCACGTGGCGAGGCTGGGGCTGTCCGAGTGGATCAATACGAACCTTCCCGCCGACGCGAAGCTGGGGGCCTGGAACGCCGGCATTCTCGCCTATTTCACGGACCGCACGCTGGTCAACCTGGACGGGCTCATGAACTCCCCGGAGTATGTGCGATCGATCGTATCCGGAGGCGCCATCGGGGACATCATCGCCGGCCTGACCGTGGACGTCATCGTCGACTACAACAACAAAGACAGCACCATGCCCCGTTCTCAACGTTGGGACCGCAAGGAATCGTTTCGCGGGGTGTGGAAGTGGCAGGACGTTATCGTTCTACAGCGCAGGCATACCGGCGATGGCAGAGACTTGTACGTACTGAAACTGGATCCGGTTTCGCGAAAGACGGGGGTCAGGTCTTGAAAGAAGAGATCAGAAGGGGTCAGATCTTCATCCGTCATTAGTGCCGCTCTTGCCGCCGGCCTGGCGATGGGGTAGGCTTTCCGACATGGCACGACCTTTGCGAGTCGAGATCGCCGACGGGCTCTGCCACGTCACCTCGCGCGGCAATGGCCGGCAGTTCATCTTCCTGGATGAAGCCGCCTTCCAGGCCCGGCTCGGCTGGCTGGGACGGACGGTGGAGACCTGCGCCTGGCATCTGCACGCCTTCGCCCCGATGAACAACCACGACCACCTCTTCGTCGAAACGACCCGGGCCAGCCTCGCAGCCGGCATGCGGCGCGGGGTATGCCGGCGCCGGCGAGGTGGTGCAGGCGATCCTGCGGGTCGAGGCGGAGCGGCACCGCCCGGGCGACGCGCTGCGGGAGGCGGAGAAAGGGCTGGCTAATGACTGATGAAGATCTGACCCCGTCTTGCTGCTTGACCCCGTCTTGCTGCTGGAACGCTCAGCCAGGGAGCTCGCCATGGACACCCTAACACTTTGCCCAGTATGTGGTTACGACCTAGGTGCTCCCGCTTGGGACGGAGTGTTGCCTTCGGATGAAATATGCCCGTCCTGTGGTATTCAGTTTGGGTATAACGATGCAACAGGCGGTGACATGGAACTACGACGGGAGGTGCACGATACGTGGCGCAGGGAATGGATCGCAGAGGGCATGCCTTGGAGAAGTGCCGGACAAGCGCCTCCTGAGAATTGGAACCCGATGGAGCAGCTTCGGAGGGTCGTGCCCACATGACAAGGCTTTCCAGTCTGCTCGTTCCTGGCCTCCTTCTGGTGGCCATGGTGGGAAACGTCGCCATCGGCGACTTCCTTTTCGTCTCAAACAGGGGAATCATCGACCTCCAGAGGGTATCAGCCTCCGAGGCGAACGCCCCGTTTGTGATGCGTGGGGAGGGAATGGAGACGTTATACGTTATTAATCATGGCAGGATTGTTGCGTCGCTTGGCAGTCGGACCAGTGGGAGTATCACGGTAGAGGAAGCCTGATGAAACGCTCATTCTTCTACATCCTGATTGCAGCACTCCTCGGGCAGATGGCATCGCCGGCTGTCCTGGCCAGCTACACCTACGACGCCCTCGGCCGGCGGATCACCGCCACCATCGGCAACACGACCACCCGCTACTACTACGCCGGCCAGCGGGTCATCGAGGAGCGGGACGCCGCCGACAACCTGGTCCGCTACCACGTGGGCGGCGGCCAGTACATCGACGAGCGGGTGGCGACGTACAGCCAGGCGACGGCCGCGTTCGAGTATTACCTGCTGGGCGATACCTTCTCGGTGGTCGGCTCGGGCGATGCGGCGGGCAGTTCGATCCAGCGGCTGGAGTATACGGCCGGCGGAACGTTCACCGGTTCGGCGTCGAGCCTGCCGGCGGACCTGGACGGCGACGGGGATGTGGACCTCGCCGACTACACGCTGCTGGCCGGCTACGCCAACGGGCCGGGCCAGGCGGGCAGCGGCACCGGCTGGGAGGCGGCCGACTTCGATGCAGACGGCGACGTGGACCTGAAGGACTTCCTGACGTTCCAGAGCCAGTTCGGCCAGACAGGATCGGGCGGGCCGGCGAGCGGGGCGTTCGCCCTTCACGGGCGGCCGGTGGACGTGCTGGGCGACGGTCACGTGCTGATGTACGTGCGGGCGCGGTACTACGACCCGGCCAACGGTCGGTGGCTGCAGCGCGACCCGGCGGGGTACGTGGACGGGGGGAATCTGTATGAGGCGTTCGGGAACAACCCGGTCCGCAACATCGATCCGCAGGGAACTTACTTCAAGCTCGCGTCAAGCTGGAAGCAGGGCCACGAGGTCTACTGGCAGAGCATTATCCCCATTGCCGCGTGGCTGTTCACGGATGAACCGAAGGATGAGCTGTACCTGGGGCGGTATTACTGGTCCGACGGTCAGAAGTTTGTCGTCTACGATGGACCGGTTTGGGACGAGCCCAGTTCCGGGGTGCAACGGTACGTGATTCCCTTTGATGCGCTCGAAGCTTGGGCCAAGCAGGAGATCGATCAGGCCAGCTACGAGCGCTTCCTTCTGATGAACGGCGTCCCCCTCAACGACGGGGGCAAGGTCGTCCGACGACGTACTCTCGACGTAGTAGGGCTTGGCTTGTCTGAGGCGTACGCAGAGCACGTTCGAAGCGTAGAGCAGCATATCGTGGGGATCTTGCCCAACACAATTGCCCAAACGGCGGAAATGATCGTCACAGGCGGAGTCGACCCGGTCACGCAGCGGAACATGACGGGGCGGGAGGTGCGGGCCCATGGACTCAAAGTCGGCTGGGAAGCTGTAGGGACAGTCGGAGTGACAGGTGTCGCTAACCGAGTCGCCGGTGCGTTGCCTGCCGGAGTCGGCCGCGCTCCTGTGCCGGTTAGAGCCCTAAACAGGGGACCGACGACCTGGGGCAACCAGAAGACGCTTGCCGATCACTTCAACCGACACGGCAAGGACTTCGGGGCACGCAGCACTCAACACTACGCCGACCAAGCATCCGACTTCCTGCGAAGCTCGCAGACCCAACGACTACCCACCAAGATCGACGCAGACGGGGTCATCCGCGTCTATGACCCCAAGACCAATACGTTTGGCTCCTTCAATCCAGACGGTTCGACGAAGACCTTCTTCAAGCCGACGCGCGGTGTCGACTACTGGAACAGCCAGCCCGGGGTTGCCCCGTGGGAGGCCCCGAGATGAGCGGCTACGCCTGTCCAATCTGCGGGTACGACGACCTGGCCGAACCACCGCGATCACGCACAGGAGGCGCTTCCTACGAAATATGCCCTTCTTGTGGGTTCGAGTTTGGCGTCTCGGATGACGACCAAGGTTATGACTATGCTTCCTGGCGCAGCGAGTGGGTTGCGAAGGGAATGCCGTGGAGTAGTGTGGGGCAACCGCCGCCCGAGGGCTGGGATCCGGAAGAGCAGCTTCGGAGGGTCGTGCCCACATGACAAGGCTTTCCAGTCTGCTCGTTCCTGGCCTCCTTCTGGTGGCCATGGTGGGCCATGGTGGGAAACGTCGCCATCGGCGACTTCCTTTTCGTCCCAAACAGGGGAATCATCGACCTCCAGAGGGTATCAGCCTCCGAGGCGAACGCCCCGTTTGTGATGCGTGGGGAGGGAATGGGGACGTTATACGTTATTAATCATGGCAGGATTGTTGTGTCGCTTGGCAATCGGACCAGTAGGAGTGCCCCTGCAAAGGTAGGCCGATGAAACGCTCATCGTTGTACATCCTGATCGCAACGCTGCTCGGGCAGATGGCGTCCCCGCCGGTGCTTGCCGCCTACACCTACGACGCCCTCGGCCGGCGGATCACCGCCACCATCGGCAACACGACCACCCGCTACTACTACGACGGCCAGCGGGTCATCGAGGAGCGGGACGCGGCTGACAACCTGGTCCGCTACCACGTGGGCCCCAGCCAGTACATCGACGAGCGGGTGGCCACGTTACGAGCATCACATGTTCTCACCAGGTGGGACAAGCAGCAGGTTCCAACAGCGGAAGGACGACTCGCCGCAGCCTTCCGCAAGCAGGCGCATAAGGGACGCTGGCCCTCGCAGCAGGTTGCACTTTGGGGACCTTCAGCGGCCAGCCGGTACGTGAACCAGACAAAAGGGCAGTCAATCGCAAGGCAAGGACCTCAGCCGGACCTGACGAAGGAGAATTGCTCATGAACAGCCTTGCGTAGAGCCGACGGTCGATGATGCGGACGTCATCCTTATCCGAGGGGTTACCGCTCCCTCACGGTCGCGGCTCGTTTCCCGCACGATCCGGACGTCTTGCTGATCCGGAGCATTCCATGGCACCCCGGCGCGGCGGCGTCGGTCCCGCGATTCGGGACTCGCGCAGCTCGGCGGCGTTGAGTGAAAGCGGCGTCTTCGGCGCCGCACTCCAAAGGCTGTCGCCGTCTGACGCGGTCCGCTTCACTGCACCGTTGCACCCGTCTGCTGAGCCCGGCCCCCCCTGCCGTTCACTGGCAACTGGCAACTGGCTACTGCCGTTTCACCTTGCCTGCCCGGGCGTAGCCGTTGTCTGGCGAAGCCGGGTCACCTTGTCACCCGGTCACCTTGTCATGTTCACGTTGCCATGTCGCCACGTTGTCACGTCGCCACGTTGTCATGTTGTCACGTTGTCAGCCGCTTACGCCCAGCCCGATCCACGTCCGGCCGGTCGATTCCTCGCGGGCCAGCACGAACCGGTTGCCGAAGATCTCCTCCAGCAGGGCGGGGCAGGTGAACTCCTCGGCCGTGCCCCAGAAGGCGACCTGGCCAGCTTTGAGGGCGATGACCCTGGCATCGAGCATCGCCGGCAGGTTCAAATCGTGGCAGATCACCACGACGGTCTTGCCGTCGCCGGCCTGGCGGCGGATCAGGCGGATCAGGTCGGCCTGGTGGTGCGGGTCGAGGGCGCTGGTCGGCTCGTCCAGAAGCAGCGCGGGCGAGCCCTGCGCCATTGCCGCGGCCAGCCAGACCTTCTGACGCTCCCCGCCCGAGAGCGTGCTGACGATGCGGTCGTGCATGCCCTCCAGGCCGGCATCGGCCAG
>JAWLBS010000122.1:0-13403 GCA_041687575.1 Phycisphaerae bacterium
GACGGTGGTGATCGGCGGACTGGTGACCTCGACGATCCTGACGCTGCTGGTCGTGCCGGCGCTGTACAAGTGGTTCTCGGTCCGCGCCGAGCGCGACACCGCGACCTCCAGACTCGTGGCCGTGCCTGTGTAGCCGATCATTGTGGTTGCACACGACGCCAGCCGGCGTGCCCTGCGCGGCCTCCAGCCCGGCACAATCCGTTGTCCCTGTTGTCCCACGGCAACGGATGATGCGAGAACTGAACGACATTCCGCAGAGGATCCGCCCGCCCGCTGCGGATTGTGGGTAATGGCACGGCACTATCGGGCCGCGCGTAACTGACTGCGAACTATCCACTTAGCCACGCCCCAGGAGGCGGTTCGCACCCTTGCGCAGCGGTCTCGGCGCCCCTTGGCACGGAACTTGCACAGGGTGTAGCATGTGTAGTCATGTAGCGGGCGCAGCATGATCTGAACCACTCCCTCGTTTACCTGTCCGCATAGTCGATTCCCTAGGTCACGCCTACTTGCAAGGAGGCTGGTAATGTTATCCAGTATGTACAGGTTCTGTCTCGCTGTTGTTGTCATTGCATGCGTCTTGTCGGGCCCCCCAACGCTTGCGGCCGTCTACACCTACACCGGTCCGACGAGCACGCCGGGCAGTCTCTGGTCCGCCCCGGCCAACTGGAGCGGGGGGACGGGCTACCCCTCGACGGTCAATGACGTCGGCCAGGTCGACAACGCCAATGAGCAGGTCACCTACGACACCGCCGCCAGCGGAGTTCTCGGCGGCATGCAGATCACCGGACGCAATGCCAACCAGCGGATCACCGTCGCCCGGGACCTGCTGCTGGACTGCACCGGCAACACCGGCGATGCGACCACCCCGGCCGGCTGGCTGTACGTGCGTTCCGCCGACACGCTGAACAGCTACGTGCGGATCGACGCCGGCTACCGCCTGCAGCTGACCGGCCTGAAGGCCCTCGGCGATGCCAGCACCGCCCGCTACATCATGGGCAACAGCTGGACGGCCGGCGGGACGATGGACTTCGTTCCCGACGCCGCCGGCAAGGGCTACCTCTACCTCGGCGGCACGGTCGCCAAGGACATCGGGGCGGTGGATGTCGACTTCGGCGACCTGGCCACCATCGAGTGCATGAACGATGCCGGCACCGGCCGGATCCAGAGCGGCTTGCTGTTCCAGAACAAGGACCTGCTCAGCGCCGGCAGCGTCAAGGCTGTCACGATCGGCCGGACCGACGGGACGGACCAGCGGTTCGCGGCGCAGGCGGGGGTCAGCGGGGCCAGCAACGCCCGGCTGTCGTTCGCTTCGCAGGGCATGGACGGCAAGTACGGCCCGAAGCTGGTGGTCAACGCCTCGGGCACGGCCTCCAATCCGAACCGGATCTACATGGACGCCGAGGCGATCGGCGGGCTGGAGTTCGGTGACAACGGCTACCGGGCCGGCGGCGGCAGCTGGATGCAGGCGGCGGGCACGGGCGTGGCCCGGCTGGTGCTCGAGGGCGATCTGCTGACGGCGGATAACGCCGAGGTGGCGGCCCTGTGGGCGAGCAGCCAGATCGAGATCCAGATGGCGGGCGAGTTGACCGGGACCGGCCAGACGCTTCGCTGGTGCGCCGATGACCTCAACGGCGGCGGCGCGGGCGACCTGATGGACTTCAGCGGCTTTACGAATAACTACGCCGTGCGCAAGTTGATCATCGGCTCGGACGAGGGCACGGCCGCCAACGCGGTGACCTTTGCCAGCACCTCCGCCGGCGAGGCGATGTACGTCTGGGGCCTGGAGTTCACCACCGGCGGCTATCTGACAATCGGCGCGTCGGACTACGTCTACTACCTCAGCCCGCTCGAGACGGTCGGCGGCATCGCGGGCACGGGATTGACGCTGCCGGCCGGCACGAGCCTGGCCGACTTCACCAATCGCCCCGAAAACATCATCGAACTGGGGGCCCCGCCGGTCGTCAACAAGCAGCTGCTGCAGCCGGCCGATTTCCAGTGCGTCGGCCACTACAGGGTGTATCGCGACGGCAACCTGAACCAGTTGGCCGAGCTCGAAAGCGGCCAGGGCTTCACGCACCGCTACGTCGACGGGCAACTGCGGTTTCTGGTCCTGAGTTTCTTTGGCAATGTCCCGGGCGGCGGCAACCAGCTGATCGAGTTCGCGGCGCCGGCCAACCTGGGCGACACGATCACGACTCGGACGAACCACTGGCCGGGCTACATGGACGGCACGGGCCTGAGCAAGGGCGGCGGCAAATGGATGGGCCTGTGGTACGAGCAGGCGAAGGAGCGGCTGTGGACGACCTGGGCGGTGGACTACCCGAGCGACCTGGAGGCGACCTACACGAAGTCGCTGGTGATCCGCACGCTCAACAGCGACGGCACGGTCTCTAACGTGCAGGGCCCGTGGGGCCTGGAGGGAATCCAGCAGCGGCGGATCTACGGCGGCGTCCAGGCGATCCCGCAGTGGTTCCAGAACCTTTACAGTGTAGAGGAGTACGCAGTGGGCTGGGGCGGGTATGCCAGCCGGATGAGCGAGGGTGTGTCGATGGGGCCGACATGTTACGCAATTCCCGAGCCAACGGGCTACGCGATCGGGGATATTCCGGCCTCGGCCTTCAAGACGCTGACGGATCATCGCAGCGGCACGCGTATGACGGACTGGTATGCCGACGGCGCGCCCACATCCTTCGACCGCGGCGTCCGCAACAGCGACGTGATCAATGGCTACGAGCCGCCCTACTGGCTCTCGCCGGCGCCCGACGGGCTGGGGCGCTGGGTCTGGGGCGACAGCAACTGGAACACCGGCTGCTGGATCGAGACGGCCACGAAGTTCGGCTTCGTGACGGTCCCGAGGTTCCAAAACGGGCAGACGTGGTACGCCTCGACCTTGCACTGCCAATGGCAGACGGCGGAAATCCAGATCTTCAACCCGCACCACTTCGGCGAGGTGGCCCAGGGCACACGGGCCAGCTGGAACACCTACCCGACCAGCCGGTGGGAGATCAGCAGCCTCTGCACGCCGTTCGGAATGCTGCAGGGCCGCAGCGGGTTCGGCCCGGATGGCGGTCCGGCTGGCGCGAGCTACGACCCGACCACCGGCCGCCTGTATATCTACTGCATTGGCGGCAACACCAACTACAACTCCTACATCTTGGTGTATGAGGTCGCAGGCAACTAGATCCGACTGCTGCCAACCCGCAGGCCCTGCTGACGGGAGCCTTCGGGGTCGGACGAAGCACGGGACACGCCGCCTTGGCGGCGTGTCCCATTGCCTCTTTCCGTGCCCCGGTCGATGAGGGTATCCGCGTACGAATGGAGGATTGAGCTCGCGACGGAGGACCTCCGGCAGCGCGCCGGAGCCATACCAGAGTGCCGCCCCCGCAACCGGCGGCAGTGCCCGTCACGGCTCAAAGGACATGAGGAGTCGTTTGATGCTTCGCATGATTGTACTGGGCATGGTCTTGGGCTGCATGTTGACTGCTTCGGCGCGAGCGGACGATCCTGGCTCGCCACCGGCGCAGGTGAACAAGCGACTGCTGTGCGAGTCGGACTTCCGGTATGTCGGCTACTACAGGGTGTATCGCGATGGCAACCTGAACCAGTTGGCCGAGCTCGAAAGCGGCCAGGGGTTCACGCATCGCTACGTCAACGGGGAGTTGCGGTTTCTGGTCCTGAGTTTCTTTGGCAATGTCCCGGGCGGCGGCAACCAGCTGATCGAGTTCGCGGCACCTGCCAGCCTGGGCGGGACGGTTACGACCCGCACCGGCCACTGGCCGGGCTACATGGACGGCACGGGCCTGAGCAAGGGCGGCGGCAAATGGATGGGCCTGTGGTACGAGCAGGCGAAGGAGCGGCTGTGGACGACCTGGGCGGTGGACTACCCGAGCGACCTGGAGGCGACCTACACGAAGTCGCTGGTGATCCGCACGCTCAACAGCGACGGCACGGTCTCTAACGTGCAGGGCCCGTGGGGCCTGGAGGGAATCCAGCAGCGGCGGATCTACGGCGGCGTCCAGGCGATCCCGCAGTGGTTCCAGAACCTTTACAGTGTAGAGGAGTACGCAGTGGGCTGGGGCGGGTATGCCAGCCGGATGAGCGAGGGTGTGTCGATGGGGCCGACATGTTACGCAATTCCCGAGCCAACGGGCTACGCGATCGGGGATATTCCGGCCTCGGCCTTCAAGACGCTGACGGATCATCGCAGCGGCACGCGTATGACGGACTGGTATGCCGACGGCGCGCCCACATCCTTCGACCGCGGCGTCCGCAACAGCGACGTGATCAATGGCTACGAGCCGCCCTACTGGCTCTCGCCGGCGCCCGACGGGCTGGGGCGCTGGGTCTGGGGCGACAGCAACTGGAACACCGGTTGCTGGATTGAGACGGCCACGAGGTTCGGGTTTGTGACCGTCCCGAAGTTCTGCAACGGACAGACCTGGTATGCCTCCACGCTGCGCTGCCAGCGGCAGTCAGCCGAGATCCAGATCTTCGATCCGCACCACTTCGGGCAGGCGGCACAGGGCGCGCGGGCAAGCTGGGCCATCTACCCGACCAGCCGATGGGAGATCAGCGGCGACTGCGCCCGGTTCGGACTGCTGTGGGGTCGCAGCGGCTTCGGGCCCGGCGGCGGTCCGGCGGGAGCGACGTACGACCCGATCACCAAGCGGCTCTACATCTACTGTGTCGGCGGCAACACCAACTACAACTCCTACATCCTGATCTACGACGTCGGGCCGATTGTCGGGGACATCAATGGCGACAGTCATGTCGACGTGGTGGACCTGCTCTACCTGGCGCACGCTTGGGGCTCACAGGAGGGTCAGGCGCACTACAACATCGCCTGCGACTTCAACCAAGATGGGGCTGTGGATGTCATCGACTTGCTCATGTTGGTCGAAAACTGGGGCAGGTGAAGTCCAGCGGACGCCGGAGTGTTCCGGGCCGGCAGGAAGACGCTGCCGGCAACTCGCGATGCCCGTTGCGTGCCGGCAACGGATGTTGCGGTGGAACAACAACCGTGGGAGGACCGGCCTCTCTGCCGGGGGGCGCTGGAAGGAAGCGAGCATCGGGGGATCGGCATGTATCTGACGACGGTCACCACAGTTAGCCGCGTTGGCTGCCGCGAGCCCTGGTCCGTCCGGCCGAATGAGTCCCTCCTGGCACGCAGATTGCTCCTGGGTGTAGCAAGCGTAGCACGTGTGGCGGGCGCGGTTGCAGAGGCGCAGCTGCTGTTGTCATGCCCGCAGGTTCCGATTTCGGAGGTCGCATTGTGAAGGAGGGTAGCATGGTTTCCATGATTCGCAGGTCTATTGGGGCAGCTGTCGCTGCTGGCTGCCTGCTGGCCACGTCGCCGGCACTGGCGGCGGTCTACACGTACACCGGCCCGACGAGCACGCCGGGCAGCCTCTGGTCAGACCCGGCCAACTGGAACGGCGGTGGCGGGGGGGCGCCCTCCACCAGGGACGACGTTGGCATGGTGGACGGCATTAGCGAGCAGGTCACTTACGACACCGCCGCCAGCGGAGTTCTCGGCGGCATGCAGATTACCGGACGCAAAACCAACCAGCGGATCACCGTCGCCCGGGACCTGCTGCTGGACTACACCGGCAACACCGGCGATGCGACCACTCCGGCCGGCTGGCTGTACGTCCGGTCCTCCGACGGCTTCAACAGCTACCTGCGTATTGCCGCCGGCAGCACGCTCCGACTGACCGGTTTCAAGGTCCTCGGCGACGCCTACACCGGCCGCTACGTCATGGGCACCAACTGGCAAAGCGGCGGGACGATCAAGTTCGCCCCCGACGCCGCCGGCAAGGGCTACCTCTACCTCGGCGGCACGGTCACCAAGGACATCGGCGCGGTCAACGTCGACTTCGGCGACCTGACCACCATCGAGTGCATGAACGATGCCGGCACCGGCCGGATCCAGAGCGGCTTGCTGTTCCAGAACAAGGACCAGCTCAGCAGCGGCGGGGCCAAGGCGGTCACGATCGGTCGCACCGACGGGGCGGACCAGCGGTTCGCGGCGCAGGCATCAGTGACCGATGCCAGCAACGGCCGGCTGTCGTTCGCTTCGCAGGGCATGGACGGGCGGTACGGGCCGAAGCTGGTGGTCAACGCCTCGGGCACGGCCTCCAATCCGAACCGGATCTACATGGACGCCGAGGCGATCGGCGGGCTGGAGTTCGGTGACAACGGCTACCGGGCCGGCGGCGGCAGCTGGATGCAGGCGGCGGGCACGGGCGTGGCCCGGCTGGTGCTCGAGGGCGATCTGCTGACGGCGGATAACGCCGAGGTGGCCAGCCTGTGGGCGAGCAGCCAGATCGAGATCCAGATGGCGGGCGAGCTGAGCGGCACCGGCCAGACGCTTCGCTGGTGCGCCCACGATCTCAACGGCGGCGGCGCGGGCGACCTGATGGACTTCAGCGGCTTTACGAATAACTACGCCGTGCGCAAGTTGATCGTCGGCTCGGACGAGGGCACGGCCGCCAACGCGGTGACCTTCGCCAGCACGCCGGCCGGCAAGGCGATGTATCTGTGGGGCCTGGAGTTCATGGCCGGGGGTTACCTCGAGATCGGCGCGTCGGACTACATCTATTACCTGGGCGCGGTTGAGACGGTCGGCGGCATCGCAGGCATGGGTCTGACGCTGCCGGCCGGGACAACGCTGGCCGACTTCACCAATCGCCCCGAAAACATCGTCATGCTGGGCGTACCCGAGCCGGCGACGCTGGCCCTGCTGTCGATCACGGTGGTGGGCCTGCTGCGGCGGCGCAGGCGGTAGAGGCTAGGCGGCCACTCGTTTGCGTATCGTGGCCGGCGATTCCTGATCTCTGTTTGCAGTCAGGCACCCGACTCGGCCGAGGCCGCCGAGTCGGGTGCTTTCTTTGCCTGTACAGTAGCAGCAACGGTATCCAAGGCGGGTGGGCGCGTCCGTGCGTCGGATGGGTGCATCCGTTAGTCGGTGGCGTTTGTCAGGGGTCTGACCCCGACGCACACGTCTGCGGCCGGAATCGACGCCGGGATTTCGTGGCGGCCTGCAGGCCTGTGCACGTTAGCGGGGTCCGACCCCGTGGCGTGGACGCCGCGAACGTTTCGCCCAGGGGGTCAGACCCCGTTGGATCCTTCAGGTACTGGTGCCGCCATGGGGATCGGATGCGAGGATTGGGGTGCGGGCGTGCTGCAAGGGGTCAGACCCCCGTTCAAGCGCCTGCCCGCCACTGATCGGCGGATGCACCCGACGCACGGATGCACCTCGCCAAGGCGACTGTTCAACCGCTCAGCCGCGGTGTAGGATGGCGGTCGGCGGCATCGGTCCTGTGGCCACAGATGTGACGGAGCCTGCGATGCGCTTGATCCGCAACCCTAGCGACAATACCCCTCGAGGCCATACCAAGGAAGCCATCGAGCGCATGATCATCGCGCGGGGCCTGAAGGTCGGCGACAAGCTGCCTACCTATCGGGATATGGCCGCGCACTTCGGCATTGCCGTGCGAACGATCGAGCGGGTGATGCGTCAGATGGCCGACGAGGGCACGGTTCAGCTGCTGCACGGCAAGGGGGCGTTCGTCCGCAAGGTGCCCGCCGGCAGCGGCAAGCTCGCCGAGATCGGCCTGGTGTACCCAGCCACGCGGATCCACCTGGTCCAGACGGATTACCTCAACCAGATCCTGGTCGGCATCATCATCGCCTGCGACCTCGAACAGATCGATCTGCAGATCGTCGCACTGCGGCCCGCCCGCAAGGCGAGTCAGCCGGTGCCCGCTCGCGACATCGTCATGCGGGTCGATGGGGTCATTCTCCTGGGCATGCTCAACGAGCCGTACATCGCCGAGTTCACCCGTGAGAGCGTGCCGCTGGTTCTGGCGGACAGCCAGACCGCCCAGCCCGTCCACAGCCTCTGCGCGGACAACGCATCGGCGGTTAACCAGGTGATGGACCATCTGTACGCACTGGGGCATCGCCGGATCGCCTACATGGACGCCTTTTCGGCTGACGACCTCGGAGGGACGAGCGGGCCTGCCTGGGTAGGTTCACCCGACACCCGCGAGCGGCGAGAGGCATACCTGGCGGCGGCAAGGCGCCTCGACCTGGACTACCAGCGGATCTTCCCGCCGATCGACGATCAGCCGGAGAGTCTGTCGAGTAACGTGGAGGCCCTCCTGCGGCAGCGGCCGGCGCCTTCGGCGATTTTGACCTACGATGACCACATCGGCCGGAGCCTGTGTGAGGCCCTGTCGCGGGCGGGCCTGCAGGTGCCCCGTGATATCAGCGTGGCCTGTGCGGCCGGCACCCGTAGCGGCACGGTCGCCCAAGGCCTGTTGCTGACGTGCGCCATCGTGGATTTCCAGAAAATGGGACGCCGTGCGGTGGAGGCGCTGTGTCGCCAGGCCGTCGGCGGGCATGCCCACAGGCGGGATCTCGAACGCATCGCCTCGAGGCTGCAGACAGGCAACAGCACGGCCCCCGTCCAGCCTTGCTAGCCGTCCGCAGTCCGCCGGACGTTCTCTGCAGTTTTTTGTTGACACCGATCCGCCCCACATGATACATTGAGAATGTGTAGTATGTGTAGACATATGTCTACACGTGTGAAGTTCCGTGCACAGGGGCCTGTGGTCCCCTGATCTGCCGGGGCATTAGGCCGTGAGTGTTTGTGGAGGGAGAAGACGTGAAGCGAGCCGTCCCTATTTCATTCGTCGTGGGTCACGTTAATCGGGTCATCGCATTGAGCATGATGCTCTGCTGCATCCCGGCCCTGGCGGGCGCAGCCGATGTCAACTGGGACGCCGGGGCGTACGTCTCCGGCAGCGATTCGTCCCGCCATTGGGACCTGCCGGGCAACTGGGACCCGGATGGCGTTCCCGGCGCGGGACAGACCGCGCTGATCGGCGCCGCCGACACCTACGCCCGCGCCAATGCGGACCTGCCCGGTTCACCGGCGATCGAGGTGACGACCGGCGGGCTGCTCGTGCAGAGCGCGGGCGTGAATCTGAGTATGCCGCTGACGCTCTCGGGCGGCACGTTGCATCTGGGGGCGAGCTCGGCCGACAACTGGGGCGCCGACCGCGTGCTCAACGGGTCGCTGACGGTAGCGGCCCCGTCGTTTCTGAAGGGCCGGCGCGAGCAGGCCATGAGGATCAACGGCGTGCTGGCCGGCGATGCGCTGTTGACATTTGCAGGCAGCGACAGCTACCAGGGCAACGGCCCGGACTGGTTGCTCTATGGCGCCGACAGCCTCTTCGCCGGCGGCATGCTCCTGGAGAGCACCCATTACCCGCAGGTCCGGGCGATGGCCAACCGGGTCCTCGGCACCGGCGACATCACCATTCGCGCGAATGCCACGCTCGCCTTTAGCGCCAGCCAGGACTACAGCGGCGCCGCACGCACGCCCATCCTGTATCTCGAGGATGGCCGGGTCGAGATCACCGGCAACAACATCACGTTGCCCTTTGACACCGTGGTCCAGGCGGCCGGCGGGAGGATCAGCTCGCAGCGCTGGGCGGCGGCCAACACGTACGGCGGCAATCTCACGCTCAACGGCGACCTGACGCTCGCCAGTGCCCGGGTCACCAATTCGGGCACGGCCCTGACCGTGACCGGCCCGATGGCCGGCAGCGGCGCGGTGATTGTCAAGACGACAGACGTCTACGAGGGCAGCCGCGGCGTGGTCGTGCTGGCCAACGCGAACAACTCCTACGAAGGCGGCACGACCGTCCTGGCGGGTTACCTGCGGGCCACCTGCGAGGGTGCCCTCTCGACGGGTTCGATCACGCTGCACAAGCCGGACGCCTACACGAAGCTCGTGCTCGACAAGACCCCCAGCGACAACTGGTCGCTGGCACAGGACCTGGTCCTCGGCGGGCCGCTCCAGGTGGAAGACGGGTCGGCCGACTACACGCTCACCTGCGCGGGCTCGACCGTCACCGTCGGGGCCGACGGCACGACCGCCACGACGGCATCGGTCCTGGGGAATCTCGCCTTCGCCCGCGACGGCGCGACGCCCGCAACGCTGAACATCGACGTGATCAAGGCGGGTGACCCGGCGGTCGTGGCCAACGACGTGCTGGCGGTGTCGCGCTCGGTCAGCGGGCTGTCCAATCTCGTGCTGAACGTCACCATCACCGACGCCAGCTACCTCGACCTGGCCAGCCGGCCGCTGACGATCCTCCTGTGCGACAACGACCTTGCAGGCGAGGCCTTTGCCGACGTCGTCTACCCGGACGGCTGGACCGGCATCATTACCTGCGGCAACGGATCGGTGCAGCTGCAGCTGGCGCCGGCCGGCGAGGACAGCCCGGTGATCGCCGTGCAGCCCGAGACGCTGAGCTTCAGCGTCAAATCGACCGAGCCGAACCCCGCGCCTGCCGCCGTGCAGGTGCTCAACGTCGGGTTCGGCACGAGCAGCTGGACGGCCGCCGTCCGCAGCCCGGCCCCGTCGTGGATCTCGCTGAGCAATGCGACCGGCACGGACAACGAGTCGTTCAACGTCCAGGTCGATCGGCAGGGCCTGGCCGTGGGCACCTACACGGCTTATGTGGATGTCACGGATCCCAACGCGCCCAACTCTCCGCAGACGCTGACCGTGCTGCTGCAGGCGCGGCCCGAGGCCGAGGCATCGACCCGGTCCTTCACCAGCAGCAGCCGCGGCACGCACCCGGGCGCGCTGAGCGTATCCGGCGGCACTATTACGGTGGACCTGTCGGCGTTGCCGGCTGGCACGCAGGTGTTCCGCGCGATCCTGGCTCCGGACGCCAACGGCAGCCAGACCACGCCGCTGAGGATCCAGGCGGCCGACCAGCCGGGCGTCTGGCTGGCGACGCAGGCCCCGCGGCACCGGAGGCTCGACTGCACCGCCGCGACGCAGCGGGCGATGGCCGGCAGCCGGACACTGGAACTCAACGTCGTTTCGCTGGGGGGCGGGCTTGGTTCGCACGTCCGCCTGGACGTGTGGTGCGATGCGCCGCCGGCCGGGCCGATTCAGCAGGTCACCGGCTTGTCCGCGACGCACCGCAACGGCGATACCATGCTGACCTTCGCGGAGGTCGACCCGCCGGTTACGCATGTCGATCCGACATACAGCGAGATAAGGGATGCCAAGGCGGCGATGGAGGCGGCGGGCGAGGTCCGCTACCGGATCTACCGCTCTGCCCAGCCGATCGACGCGCTGACCATCCGCACCGCCGAGCTGGTCGACGAGATCACCGCGATGAGCGGCTGGAACTGGAACATCACCACGACCTCGATCATCCCGACGCTGCCGGTGGATGACATGACGCCCTCGACGCCCGGCACGGGGATCTACGTCCGCCGGGCCGATGCGGCCGGCAGTGCGTACTACGCCGTCAGCCGGGCCGTCAACGGCGAAGAGGATCTCTCGCTGTGGATGCCGACGCAGAACAGTCTGGCGTCGGCCGTCACCGAGGACGTCGGGCCGGGCGTGGTCCTGCAGTACAGCCAGATCGGGCCGGCCAGCTGGTTCTGGGAAAACAACGTCACGCGGCGGTACTACGTCCGCTGGGAGTGCCCGCCGACGTGGAATCTGCCGAGCACCGCGCACAACTACCTGGTGGCCGAACCTGACGTCCAGGCGGATCCGCGAGCGGTCGATGTGGCGCTGCACTGCTGGGGCGGCACGATGGACGAGGGGTACGGCTGGTGGTACGAGGCGAAGCGCGGTTCGCTGCTGGTGGCGACCAACCAGATCCCCTACGACTGGTGGACGGCGTTCCATGAGAACTGGAGGACCATCCGCCCCTGGCGGGAGGTCGAGGGCAATGGCGGCGGCAGGCTCCGCAACTACAACCAGCAGCGCATCTGGTCGTTCGTCACCGACTTCGTCGCGCAGCGCTGGAACGTCAACATGAACCGCGTGATCGTCTCCGGCGAGTCGATGGGCGGCAGCGGTGCCAGCATGTGGGGCATGCGGGCCGGCGACAAGTTCGCCTACATCGCCAGCTGGGTCGGTGTGCACATCCCCGCGCTGACGCCGACGTACCTGCTGTCCTTCGAGGACGCGTACGGCCAGATCGAGTGGGACTGCCTCTACTCCAACGGCATGAGCGTCTGGGACTACTGGGACAACGACCAGTGGCTGCGCAGCAACGTGGCGGTGGACACGCCGTTCATCGCCTTCGCCAACGGCAAGAACGACGGCGGCATCGGCTGGCGGCAGGCCTGGATGATGGCCCGGGCCCTGCAGGAGACCCGCCGGCCGCACCTGTTCAAGTGGGGACAGAACGGCCACCAGGAGCGGGCCGCCCTGCCGGGGACGCTGTCGGACCGCCACATCCACATCGACATCGATCTGAACGCGACGCTGCCGGCGTTCACGTACTGCTCGCTGGACAACGACCCCGGCGACGGCAATCCGAAGGTCGGTGAGTCGAGCGGCTATCTCAACGCGTACATGCTCTGGCAGCCCGAGGACTCCGTCGACACGGCCGCGCGGTGGGAGATGACCTGCCTGCTGATCAACGCTGCCCCGCAGGCCACCTGCACGGTCGACGTCACCCCGCGCCGCTGCCAGGCGTTTGCCCCGCGGCCGACGATGCTCTGCCGCTGGGTGAATACGGACGCTGCGACCGGAACGGTCATCGAAAGCGGGACCGTCGAGGTGGACGCGTACGGCCTGGTGACCGTGCCGCAAACGACGGTGACCAAGGGCAAGAACCGCCTGGCCATCACGATTGCAGGTGATATCCACCCGGACGGCGCGGTCAACGCGATCGACCTGCTGCGGATGGCGAACAGCTGGGGCAAGGTTCCCGGCGACGTGGGGTACGACCCGGCCTGCGACATCGACGGCAGCGGCTCGATCAACGCGATCGACCTGCTGATACTGGCTCGCAATTTCGCGAAGTAAGCGTTCAGCCATCAGCGCCGGATTGACCGGGGCTGCTGGTGGTTCGAACGACAAAGGGATGCACGGGACAGACCGGCCGCGGGCCGGAGCCCGGGGCCCGGCCCGCGGCCATAAGAGGCGGCATCCCGCCCGCGACCGTCTGCGGACGGGGAAGGGAAACGGGTGCCGATGATTTGTGGAAGGCGGTAGTCGGGCTGAAGAAAGCATCTTTCGTGCAGCAGCCTGTGCCCGCTCCGCCTGTCCACGATCTCGCCTATGGTTCCCCGCACAAGGGCAGAGATTTACAAGACGCATCATGTCCGATCCGCCTCGAGCAAAGAGATCCCCCCTGATTTGACGACGCTCGTGCCGATGGCACCGTGAGCGCGTCAGGTTCTGTAGGACGCTTTCGATGAACAGGAAGGACTCTTCCTGCAGGCGATGCAGTGCGTCCAAGGCCCCCGGCAGGAAGACGACCTGTGACTGATAACGCAGGTGCCCGCGATCCTCGATAAGGGTCCCGTCGCGGTCCAGGAACACAGCCTTGAGCCCGTCATCC
>JAWLBS010000123.1:0-13351 GCA_041687575.1 Phycisphaerae bacterium
GGGAATCGGATGCGGGGATTCGGGTGCGGGCGTGCTGCAAGGGGTCAGACCCCCGGCAAGCGACCCGCTCTGCCGCTGCGACGATTTCTTTCGCCTCTGGCGGGGCTTTGGCAGGCGCAGCCCGCCCTACGGGAAAGAAATGGCCCGCAGACCTACAATACGATTCCGACGAGCCGCGAGTGGGTGCAACTGTGGCGCCGGGATTCGGATACGGCGGATGCGGCTTGACGGGTCGCGTCGCGGGCGGCAGGATGGTTTGCATGTTCGCGTTTTCGCGCGAATCCTGTCGGGCGAGCCGCCCAGCAAGGGCATGAAAGGCAAAGGGGTGTCGAATGGAGATGCTTATCTTCCTCGGTGTCGTCGTTCTTGTCGCGTTGATCCTGGTCGTCGTCCTGGCGGGGATCTACAACACGCTGGTGCGGTACCGCAACCGGTATCAGAACGCCTTCGCCCAGATCGACGTGCAGCTCAAGCGGCGGCACGACCTGATCCCCAACCTCGTCGAGACGGCCAAGGGCTACATGAAGCACGAACGTGAGACGCTCGAGGGCGTGATCGCCGCGCGCAACCAGGCAGTCTCGGGCCTGCAGCAGGCGGCGGCGAAGCCCGGTGACCCGGCCGCGATGCAGCAGCTGGCGGCGGGCGAGGCGGGCCTGGCCGGGGCGCTGGGGCGGCTGTTCGCGCTGGTCGAGGCGTACCCGGACCTCAAGGCCAACCAGAACATGATCCAGCTCAGCGAGGAGCTGACCTCGACGGAGAACCGCGTGGCGTTCGCGCGGCAGGCGTACAACGACTCGGTCATGCAGTACAACACCTACAAGCAGTCGTTCCCGGCGGTGATCGTGGCGGGGGCGTTCGGGCACGGGCAGGACGCGTCGATGCTGGAGTTCGAGGACCGCGAGCAGATCCAGCAGGCGCCGAAGGTGTCGTTCTAGAAGGGGCAAGGTCCCGGGGGCAGCCGATCGCGCGAATCGAGGGGCGCTGCCCGCAAGCGGGCAGGCTAAATACGTCCCCGCGGGCAGGCAGCGGTGACGTGGAAGATCAATTCGGCGAGGAACGCCATGGCAGGGGCGAGCAGTTTCTTTCAGTACCAGGAGCAGGCGCGGCGGACTACCGGCCGGCTGGTGATCCTGTTTATCATGGCGGTGGCGGGGATCGTCGCGGCGACCTACGTGGCGGTGGTGGCAATCTGGACCTGGATGGAGTACCAGTCGAGCCGGGGCGATACGGCTGCGGGCGGACCTGCGCTGCGGGAGGCGATCTGGGAGCCGCGGGTGCTGGCGGTGGTGCTGGGGGGCGTGCTGCTGGTGGTGGGGGTGGCGACGCTGTACCGGCTGATTCAGCTGCGATCCGGCGGGGCGGCGGTGGCCGAGTCGCTGGGCGGGCGGCTGATCGATCCGAGCCAGGCGACCGGCGACGACCGCAAGGTGCTCAACGTGGTCGAGGAAATGGCGATCGCCTCGGGCATTCCCGTGCCGCCGGTGTACCTGCTGGACGAGGAGGGGATCAACGCTTTTGCGGCTGGCTACACCCCCGACGACGCGGTCGTGGCGGTGACCCGCGGGTGCGTGAAGTACCTTTCGCGCGATGAGCTGCAGGGGGTGATCGCCCACGAGTTCAGCCACATCTTCAACGGCGATATGCGGCTGAACATCCGGATGATCGGGCTGGTGTACGGAATCCTGGCGATCGGGCTGGTGGGGTGGGGGCTGATCCGGGCGTCGCTGGTGAGCGGGCGCAGCCGGCACTCGTACAGCAGTCGGCGCAACCAGGGCGGCGGGGCGATCTACCTGCTGGTGCTGGGGGCGGCGCTGCTGGTGATCGGGTATGTGGGGACATTTTTCGGGAACCTGATCAAGGCGGCGGTCAGTCGCCAGCGGGAGCATCTGGCGGACGCCTCGGCGGTGCAGTACACGCGGAACCCGGCCGGGATCGGCGGGGCGCTCAAGAAGATCGGCGGGTTTGTGCGGGGCTCGCGGATCGAGCACCCGGACGCCGAAGAGATGAGCCACATGTTCTTCTCGCGCGGGACGACCTCGTGGCTGGATTCGTTGTATGCGACGCACCCGTCGTTGGGCGAGCGGATCCGGCGGATCGAGCCGCAGTGGGACGGGCAGTTCGTGAAGGTGGAACTGCAGAGGCGACGGGCTGTCGAGGAGCCTGGTGAGGCTCCCGCGGCGGGGCGGGCGGCGACGGGGCTGGGGATTGCCGTCGGTGCGGCGGTTGCGGCGTCGGCGGCCGGTCGGATTGGTCAGCCGAGTCGCGCGGGGCTGGATGACGCGGCGGCGCTGATCGGGCGGTTGCCGGAGTCGGTCCGGGCGGCGGCCCGCGAGCCGTACACGGCGCGGGCGCTGGTGTATGCACTGCTGCTGGACGACGAGCCGGAGCCGCGGGGGCGGCAGATGGAGTGTCTGCGGCAGGTGTCGTGGCCGGACGCGGCACGCGAGACGCAGCGGCTGCATGGGGACATGCAGGGGATGGACGATCGCCAGCGTCTGCCGGCGGTGGAGCTGGCGATGCCGGCGCTGCGGCGTTTGTCGGGGTCGCAGTATGCGGAGTTTCGCGACAGCGTCGAGACGCTGGTGCGGGCGGACAACAAGCTGCAGCTGTTCGAGTGGATGGTGCGGCAGATGATCCTGCGGTCGCTCGACCCGCAGCATCGGGGCGGGGTGCGGCGGCCGGTGCAGTATTACGGGCTCGGGCGGCTCGGGCCGCAGTGCAGCGTGCTGCTGTCGGCGCTGGCGCACATGGGGCAGCGCGAGCCGGCGGCGGTGCAGGCGGCGTTTGATGCAGGGGCCGCGCAGTTGGAGGAGAAGATTGGCCGGTCGCTGCGGCTGGTGCCGGCCGGCGAGTGTAACTATGACTCGCTGGAGGCGGCGCTGGACAAGTTGAACCTGGTCGCCCCGCGCCTCAAGGAGCGGATCGTGCAGGCGTGCTTGGCGACGGTGCTGACGGATGGGCGGGTGACGGCGCGGGAGGCGGAGCTGCTGCGGGGGATGCTGGCGATCCTGGGTTGTCCGATGCCGCCGGAGGTGGTGCCGGCGGCGCCGCCGGTGGAGCCGAAGGCGTGACACCCGCAGCGGGCGCGGCCCTGCTTGGCGCGTTCGTCGGACGACGACTCCGCCGTGGCAAGGGCGCAGAACGGTGACACCCGTCGTGGAGCACGCTGCACATGCGGAGAATTCCATGGCCGCCAACAGCGCGGCCATGGCACCCGAGGTCTCCCGCTCCCTCACGGTCGCGGCTCGTTAGCGGAAGACCGGGGCACCTGGAAAGCAAGGCAGGCGGATCCCGGAGGATCCGCCTGCAGTCGATCGGTCATGTTCTTCTCGTCAAAACGGCAGCGTTGTCAGGACGGCAGGCCGCCCCAGTTTTGCGCCAGCAGCAGCAGGTCGATCGCGTTTACCCGGCCGTCGCCGCTGATATCGCAGGCGGGGTTGTAGTTGGCGTCGCCGGCCTGGGACGGGAAACTCAGGGCCATCGCCAGCAGGTCTGCGCCGTTGACCGAGCCGTCGAGGTTGATGTCGCCGACGAGGACCGCGCCTTCGTAGGCGCCCATGTCCACGATCGGGGCGGTGCCGCTGCCGGTGTCGGGGGCGGTCGGGGTGTCGACGAACCGGGGCTGGCCGGCCATGTCCAGCGGCGTCGGTTCGGCGGTGTCGCTGTCGTCGTCGAGGTCGGCGACATCGGCGGGCACGGCGGCGTTGTCGCCGGCATCGAGGCAGGGCGACGTTGTGCGCAGCCGCAGGTTGCCGGTGAGGTGGTTGAAGTTGGGGGACAGGACGAACTGCGGGTCGTCGCCGATGTTGCCGGTTCCGCCGAGCGAGCCGGTCCAGCCCTGGACGCACGAGTAATCGACACTGACCGTGCCGAAGTCGGCCTGGATCTGCGCGCGCTCGTCTTGCAGTCCCGGATACCCGTTCCCCCAAAGGATGCTGTTGGCGACGGCGATGTTGCCGCCCATTTTAACCACGATGCCCCGCTCGTTGTCCACGATCGTGCAGTTGCGGATGGTGGCCATCCCATCGCCGCGATATCCGCCACCGGCAAAGCCGATGGCGAAATTACCGGCCAGGACGCAGTTGGTCAGCGCAGCCACGCCGTCATAGTTCTCCACACTCGCGCGGTCCCCGCGGTCCCGGGTGACCGTGCAATTGATCATCTTGATATCGCCCGGGCTGCTATATCCATCGTTGTAAACGGCACCGCCGTCGTAGGCCTCGTTTTCCGTGAAGGTACATCCGACAAGGATTGCATCTCCCTTGTTGTACACGCCGCCGCCGCGGCCGTCCACCCCCTGGGGCATGCCGAAGGGGTCGGGGTCGGGACGGTGCTTCGCCGCGTTTGACATGAACGTGCAATCGATCAGCGTGGCCGTAGCGAGGTTCGCCAGGCCGCCGCCCTTGCCGTAGCTGTGGGTCATGGCGTTTCCGACGAAGGTGCATCCGGTCAGGACGATCGTGCCATCGATGTTGACCACGCCGCCGCCGAAGGAGGCCGCACGGTTGTCGGCGAAGGTGCACTGGTTGACATAGAGGGTCCCACCCGTCTTTTCGAGCCCGCCGCCCCAGTCGCCCAGGCCGAACATCGATGATGTCGCGTCGCCGCCGGTGATCGTGAAGCCGTCCAGTACCGTCATCAGTGTCGACGGGCATCGTACTACGTGGGGGCTTCTGCCCGTCTCGCCCAGGTCGCCGCTGAGGATCGTTTCGTACAGCGCCACGTCCCGCGCATCGGGGTCGGGCGCGCCGTAGCCCGCGTAGCCGCCCTTGAGCACTACGCTTAAGGGAAGCGTGAAGCTCACGGCGAGGTCGCTGGTGCCGGCTGGATCGGCCAGGCACAGGTCCGGCCGATGCACGCCCTGCGCGACGCGGATTTCGGCGCCCAGATGGGCGGCTGCCAGGGCGTCCTGGAGGAAGGTGTATGCGGTGGCCCAGCTGCTGCCGTCACCGCCGCCCGGCCTCTGACAGTCCACGTACAGGACCGCGCCGCCGGCTGGGCTCGCTCCCATCGCCAGAACCGCAATCAACAGTGCCATCCCCCAGGTCCCGCGCTGCACGGCCGAGGATACCAAGCAGCGCCTCTGTTCGTACACGCCTGCACATGTCCGACTCATCTGTGATCTCCTTTGCATGGTTGCAACTGCCAGACTTCAAATGTGCTGCACTTACGGGCGGGCCTCCGCCGGCCTGCTCGTACAAGTTCCATACTATTGTCCCATCACTGCGCTGCCCGTGCAAAGTTGTTCGCCAGGGTCAGCAGGTCGATCACGTTGACACGGCCGTCGCCGTTGAAGTCGCAGCGGGGGTCGTAACCGTCGTCGCCGGCCGAGCTGGCGAAGCTGTGGGCCAGCATGAGCAGGTCGACGGCGTCGACGCGGCCGTCCTTGTTGGCGTCGCCGGGGAGGAACGCGCCTTCATAGGCGCCCATGTCCACGATCGGGGCGGTGCCGCTGCCGGTGTCGGGGACTGTGGCCGTGTCGACGAAACGGGGCCCGCCGGCCAGGTCCAGCGGCGTCGGCTCGGCGGTGTCGCCGTCATTGTCGAGGTCGGCGGTGTCGGCCGGGACGGCGGTGTTGTCGCCGGCGTCGATGCAGGGGGAGTTTTCCCAGAGCCGCAGGTCGGCCGGGATGTCGTTGGCGGCCTCGTCGATGTCGGGGGTGGCCGGGTTGTCGCCCCAGCCGTCGCCGCCGTCATCGGGCAGGCGGACGAAGCGGGGATCGGCGCCGGTGTTGCCCGTCCCGCCGAGCGAGCCGGTCCAGCCCTGGACGCAGGAGTAATTCACGTTGACGGTGCCGCCGGCGATCTGGGCCGCTTGCGCGGTCGATGTGCCGACCAGGTTCGCCCAGAGGATGCAGTTGGTCAGGAAGGTGGTTCCGGAGGCCCGGTAGACTGCGCCGCCGACCAGGCTGGCCTTGTTGGCGACGAAGGTGCAGTTGATGAGGATGTCGTTGGAACTGAGACCGTAGAACGCCCCGCCGTTTCGGTCGGCCTGGTTGCGGACGAAGGTGCAGTTGACGGCCGTTGTGGCGCCATAGGAGTAGATCGCCCCGCCGAAGGCCGCCATGTTCCCGTCGAATCTGCCGTTTGCCAGCGTGATGGTGCTGCTCGGTTTATTGCAGATCGCCCCGCCGTTGCCCCAGGTGGCGCCGTTGTCGCGGAAGGTGCATCGGCTGAGCAGGGCGGCGCCCTCGTTGTACAATCCGCCGCCGTCGGGCTCATCCGCCGCCTTGCTCGCGAACCCGCCAACGATCGTGACCCCATCGAGTGTCGTCGGCGTATCGCCCACGTACTGTCCGATCCGCACGACGTGGTAACTGTTCTCCGAGCGGGTCGGGTCGCGCTGCATCTGGCGCAGGTCGCGGGCCGGCGCGTCATTGCCTGCCAGGTCGCCGCTGAGGATTGTTTCGTACAGATCAACGTCGCGGGCGTCCGGGTCCGGGGCGGTTACACCGGCGTATCCGCCGCGAAGCGTGACGCTGCCCAGCAGAACGAACGACGCCGAGCGGTCGCCCGAACCGTCGGGGGTGGCGCTGCTGCGGTCGGGCCGGTAGGTGCCGCCGGCGACGCGGATCTGGCCGCCATTGCGCGCGGCGAGCACTGCGTCCTGCAGATACTTGAAGGCGGTGCCCCAGGTGGTGCCGTCGCCGCCAGCCGGGGCGTTGTCGTCGACGTAGTAGACGGGGTTGCCCAGCGGCGGGGCCCATGCCCCCTCGTATGCGCCCATGTCCACGATGGGGGCGGTGCCGCTGCCGGTGTCGGGGGCCTCCGGCGTGTCGACAAAGCGGGGCTCGCCGGCCGCGTCGAGCGGGAGCGGTTCGGTGGTGTCGCCGTCGTTGTCGAGGTCGAATGTGTCCGGTGGGACGTCGGCGTTGCTCCCGGCGTCGAGGCACGGGGAATCGGCCCGCAGCCGCAGGTCGTCGTCGGCCGTGCCGAGGATCATGTCCGGCCCGTAGAGGTCGACGAATCGCGGGTCGGAGCTGATATTGCCGACCCCGCCGGCCGTCCAGTCCTGGATGCAGTTGTGGCGGATTGTCGAGAGGTCACTGGGTGCTTGGAGTCCCTGCCCGACGTTGCCCCAGATTATGCAGTTGGTGACTGTCGACGGGCTCAACCCGTTCAGAACGCTTGCCCCTCCTCCGTAGGTGCGGTTCCCGACGATCGTGCAGTTGGCGACGTTGCCTCCGTTGAGGATGGCTCCGGCATTTAAGGCCGCGTTGGCGACGAACGAGCAGCCGGTCACGGTGACGGCGGTGGTCTGGCTGAAAAGCCCGCCTCCCGTGCCCCGCGAATTCGTGACAGTGTTGCGGGTGAAGGCGCAGTTGGTCAGGCTGATTGTGCCGTCATTGCACACCCCGCCGCCGGTGGCCTGGATGTGAAAGTCCGTGCTGCCACAGCCGGCGGTGTTGCCCGCGAACGAACAGCCGGCTACCGTCGCGGTCGAATTTATGTCGTTGTACAACCCCCCACCGCCCCAGGCGGAGTACATGACTTCGGCCGCGGCCGCGCGATTCCCGGCAAAGGTGCAGTTCGTCAGGATGATATCCGCCGACTCGCTGATACTGATATCGTCCCCGCCGTTGTGGACGCCTCCGCCGAACTGCTCGGCGACGTTGCCGTCAAACGTGCAATCAACGACATCGGCAGTGCCCGCACACGACAATCCCCCGCCGTTGGCGGCCTGGTTGTCGCGGAAGGTGCAGCCGGTGAGGGTGAGCGTGCCGGTGCTGTACAGCCCTCCCCCGTATCCGCTCGTCCTGTTGTCCGTGAACGTACAGTCGGTCAGGGTGGCGGAACCCACGCAGTACATCCCACCGCCTCTGCCTGGAAAGGAAGTGTCCCGGTTTCCGCTGAACAGGCAGTTGGTGAGCGTGGCGACAGGCATGGGCCCGAGGTAATTCCCCCTTGTGTGGTGCATGCCGCGGCGGTTCCCCGTGAAGCTGCAGTCGGTCAGTGTGGCAGTGCCGCTGACCTTGTACAACCCGGTTCCGCCATTGCCGGCAAAGGTGCACCTGGTCACTTGGATTGTTCCTAATCCGGCCATCCCATTTCCCGCATTGCCGGCGAATGTGCAGTCGGTGACGGTGATGTCGCCCCCCTTGCCGTACAGGCCGGCACCGTCCAGGTAGGAATAACTGCCGGTGATCCGGAGGCCTTCCAGCGCAAAGTCGCCCTGCTGGCCGCATGTGACGACGTGGTAGCTGTTCTCGGCCTGGGTGGCCGCGTCCATCCGGCCGGATCCATCGGCGAGCGGCGCGTCGTCGCCAGCCAGGTCGCCGCTGAGGATCGTCGGGTAGAGGGCGACGTCCCTGGCGTCCGGGTCGGGCGCGCCGATGCCCGCGTAACCGCCTCGGACGATTGTGGCGTTGATCATCTCGAATGTCGCCTCGCGGTCGCCGGTGCCGGCCGGGCTGGCGGCGGTGCGGTCCGGCTTGTACACGCCCTGGGCGATGAAGATGCGGTCGTTCGGCAGGCCGCTGGCGAGAGCATCCTGCAGGTAGCGGTACGCGGTCGACCAGCTCGTCCCGTCGCCGCCGGCCGGGGCGTCGTCGTCGACGTAAACCAGCCGCGGCTCCAGCCGCCACGGGCCTTCATAGGCGCCGATATCGACGATCGGAGCGGTGCCGCTGCCGGTGTCGGGCACCTCGGGCGAATCGATGAAGCGGGGGGCCCCGGCGATGTCCAGCGGCGTCGGTTCGGCTGTGTCGCCGTCACCGTCGAGGTCGGCGAAGTCTGGGACCACGGCGGCGTTATTGCCGGCGTCAAAGCACGGGGAGGCGTACGCCAGCCGCAGGTCGCCGTAGTCGTCGTCCGAGGTGCCCCACTGGCCGTCGGGGCCGGGGCTGGGGGCGCGGACGAATAGCGGGTCGGCGTCGATGTTGCCCGGCCCCTCGAACCACGTTGGGTTTAGGTCTTGAATGCAGCAGTAGCTCACGCCGCCGGTGCTGCCCAATATCCCGGCGTTCTGATAGCTCGTGTTCCCCCAGACGATGCAATTGGTGATGATATCGGTCTCATTGGCGTAAATCCCTCCGCCGACGTTGCCCGCAAACGTGCAGTTGGCGATGACGGCGCTGCCGTTCGTGCCGGAGCAGTACACGCCGCTGTTAGTCGCCGAGCTATTGCCGACAAAGACGCAGTTCCCGAGGGTGATCGCGCCGTCGTTGCGAAGGGCCGCGCCTGGGTTGGACTGATAAATCCGCGCGACGTTCCCGGCGAACCGGCAGTTGGTCAGTTCGGCCGTGCTGCCGGCATTGTTGTACATGCCCCCGCCGTAGGCGATCGCGCTGTTGCCGAGAAAGGTGCAGCCGGTGGCGGTGAGGTGGCCGAAGTTGCCAAGGCCACCGCCCTTGCCGGTCGCGACGTTGCCGGTGATGGTGCAGTTGGTCAGCCAGAGCTGCCCGTAATTGCACAGGCCGCCGCCGTGCGCGAACTCGCAGCTCCCGCCGGCATGGCCGCCGGTGACGGTCACACCCTCCAGCACGGCTCCGGAGCCGGCAAGGCCGGTCACGACGTGGTAGCTGTTCTCCGTCCGCGTGGGGTCCTCGTGCAGGGCGGCGGAATCCGACACGGGGGCGTCATTGCCCGCCAGGTCGCCGCTGAGGGTGGTTTCGTACAGCGCGGGATCGTTCGCATCCGGATCGGCTGCGCCGATGCCGGCGTAGCCGCCCCGCACGGTAACCTCATCGACCAACGTGAAGGTCGCCTCCCGGTTGCCCGTGCCTGCCGGATTGGCGGCGCTGCGGTCGGGGCGGTAGGTGCCTTGTGCCACCCGGACCTGGCCGCCGTGCCTGGCTGCGACCAGTGTATCTGACAGGAAGCGGTACGCGGTTGACCAAGTCGTGCCGTCCCCGCCGGCCGGGGCGTCGTCGTCGACGTAGAAGACCTGCTGGGACGGTACCGTCCCGCCCACGCCCTCATACGCCCCCATGTCCACCAGGGGTGCTGTGCCGTTGCCGACGTCCGGTGCGGCGGGGGTGTCGACGAACCGCGGCTGCCCGGCGAAATCGAATGGGATCGGTTCGGTCGTATCGCCGTCGCCGTCGAGGTCGGTGGTGTCGGCTGGCACGGCACTGTTATCGCCCGCGTCGAGGCAGGGCGAGTCGGCCCGTAGTCGCAGGTCCTCGTCGCCCGTGCCGGCGATCATGTCCGGCCCGTACAGGTCGACCAGCCGCGGATTCGCGTCGATGTTGCCGACCCCGCCGCCGGTCCAACCTTCGATACAGCTGTACGCCGCCGTCACCGTACCGTCGTTCCAGGTGAACACGTTGGGCCCTGAGTTGGCCCAGACGATGGTGTTGACCAGGTTGATCGTTCCGCTGCGGGCGTAGAGCGCGCCGTTGCCTTCGGCGGCGCTGTTGTCAGTAAAGGTGCAGTTGATCAGGTCGGCCGTGCCAAGATCGTTGAAGAAGCCGCCGCCCCATTGTTCGCAGTTGTTCCCGCGGAACACAGAGTTCACCACGATGGCGCGGGCGTTGCCATTGCTCATTCCAGCACCGTTCGCCGAACTGTTGTTGTCGGCGAACGTGCAGCTGACGACGGTTACGGTGCCGCTTGCGTTGGCCAGCCCCCCGCCAGCGTCGATGGCAACATGGTTCCCGGAGAAGAGGCATCTGTTGAATCTGGTGGTACCGCCCACCCAGGCTCCGGCGCCCCCGCCCCGGGCGTAGTTGTTCGCAAAGACACAGTCACTGAATGTGGCAGCCGCGGACACGTAGATTCCGCCGCCCGAGTATCTCGCACTGTTTCCGACGAAGGTGCATCGCACGGCCGTAAGGGCGTTGCGACTGAAGAGGCCGCCTCCACCGCCAAGGTCCGTGCTGTTTTCTGTGAAGATGCAATCGACAAGTTCGATTGACCCGGAGTTGACAAGTCCGTGTCCGATAGGACCCGCTGCGCCGGCAACTGTAACGCCATCGAGTAAGGCAGATACGTCCTGCTCGCACCTGACCACGGTGTAGCTGTTCTCTGCCCGTGTGGGATCGTCGTGCAGGGCCGCGGGGTTCGTCACGGCTGCGTCGTTGCTTCCCAAGTCGCCGCTGAGGACCGTTTTGCATAGGGCGACATCTCGCGCATCCGGATCGGCTGCGCCGATGCCGGCATAGCCGCCCTTGAGGGTTACGCCATCGGTCAGCGAGAAGGTCGCGTAGCGATTGCCCGTCCCTGCCGGGTCCGTTGTGCTGCGGTCCGGCTGGTAGAGGCCCTGGGCCAGACGGATCTCATCACCCGCCTTCGCCGCGGCGAGGGCGTCCTGCAGGAAGGGCAACGCCGTCTGCCAGGACGAGCCGTCGCCTCCGGCGGGGGCGTTGGCATCTACGTAGAGCACCGCGCCTGCGGTCTGTTGGGCACTCACAGCCGGCAGCGTTGCGACGGACGCGATTATTATCGCAACCAACAGCGAGCCCGGTCGGAGGCGGCGGTGTGAGGCGGCACCTGCATTTGTGCGGCGGTTTGCGGCGACGATCCGTGAAGCGAGGGCGGAACACCGGCTCATGGGGACTCCTCCTGTTGCACATTGCCGATTCGAGTTGGGTGACAGAACTTCTCCCAAGTCCAATATACCGGAATCCGTGTGTCGGGGTCAATCCATATACCGGCTTGTCATGGGCGAGCCGCGCGTCGTATACTGGCCCTGCGAACCCGGACCCGTAAGCTGCCGGACCCGAAAATAACGCATGGGAGCCCAAGCAATGGCCATTTTTCTCGGCATCGACGTCGGCACGTCGGCGACCAAGGCACTGCTGTGCGACGAGAAGGGAACCGTCCTGGCGACCGCCAGCGCGGAAAACCCGATTCACACCCCGCGGGCGGGCTGGTCGGAGCAGGACCCGCGCGACTGGTGGGCCTCGTCCATCGCCGCGGTCAAGGCGGCGTGCCGCAAGGCGAAGGTCAAGCCCGGCCGCATCGACGCGGTGGGCCTGTCCGGCCAGATGCACGGGTCGGTCTTCGTCGACAAAACGGGCAAAAGCCTGCGGCGGGCGCTGCTGTGGAACGACCAGCGGACGGCCGAGCAGTGCCGGCAGATCGAGGAAAAGGCCGGCGGGCGGGACCGCCTCATCGGCATGGTCAACAACGTTGCGCTGACGGGCTTTACCGCGCCGAAGATCCTCTGGGTCCGCCAGCACGACCCCAAGACGTACGAGAAGACGCACAAGGTCCTTCTGCCGAAGGACTACATCCGGCTGATGCTGACCGGCGAGTTCGCCAGCGACGTATCCGACGCCTCGGGCACGCTGCTGGTCGATGTGAAAAAGCGGGCGTGGTCGGGCGAGCTGCTGGGGCGGCTCGATATCGATGCCGACCTGATGCCGCGGCTGTACGAGTCGGTCGAGGTGACGGGGACGGTGACAAAGGCGGCGGCCCAGCAGATCGGGCTGCGCGAGGGGGTGCCGGTCGTCGGCGGGGCGGGGGACCAGCCGGCTGGGGCGGTCGGCAACGGGATCGTCAAGGCGGGCATTGTCTCCGCGACGTTCGGCACGAGCGGCGTGGTCTTCGCCCACAGCGACGTGCCGGTGCCCAACCCTGAGGGAGTGTTGCAATCATTCTGTCATGCTGTAGCGGGCAAGTGGTGCGTGTTCGGGTGTATGCTGTCGGCGGGAGGCAGTTTGCAGCATGTTCGCGACATGCTCTTTGCCGCGGAGGTCCAGGCGCTGCGCAAGCGGCGCAAGGACCCGGGCGAGGTCTACCCCCGGATGCTGGATGAGGCGGCCGAGGCGCCGGCCGGTTGTGAGGGGCTGCTGTTTCTGCCGTACCTGACGGGCGAGCGGTGCCCGTATGCCGACCCGACGGCGCGGGGCGGGTGGATCGGCCTGACGGTGCGTCACAGCCGGGCGCACCTGCTGCGGGCGGTGGTCGAGGGGATCACCTACGGCATGCGCGACCAGGTGGAGCTGTTCCGCGAGCTGGGCACGAAGATCACGCAGATCCGCAGCGGCGGCGGCGGGGCGCGGTCGGCGTTCTGGCGGCAGATGCAGGCCGACATGTTCGCCGCACCGGTGGTGACGATCAACACGCAGGAGGGTGCGGCCTATGGGGCGGCGCTGCTGGCGGCGACGGGGGGAGGGGCGTTTGCCGATGTCGAGCAGGCGTGCAGCCGGGCGATCTCCGTGACGGACACGGTCCGGCCGAAAAAGGCGGCCGCGGATGTCTATGATCGCATGTATCCGCGGTACCGCGGGTTGTACGGGGCGTTGAAGGACGAGTTTTGCCGGCTGGCGGAGGTGTAGAGCGGGCGGTGACTGGCCATGGTTTTCGGGGTCTGACCCCGAGGCGCACGCCTCCGGCGGAACCAACGCCGGGGTTTCATGGCGGCCTGGATGCCTGTGCACGTCACCGGGGTCTGACCCCGTGGC
>JAWLBS010000124.1:0-13291 GCA_041687575.1 Phycisphaerae bacterium
GTCCGGTTCCGGTTCGTTTCGCGGCTGCGGCAGGAGGGCTGATCGTGGCGCTTCCCGGGTAGGGGCGTCGCAGGATTGAGAGAGATCAGGAGGGAGGGGTGTATGAGACGCACGTTTGCAGCCAGTCTGCTGCTGGTGATGCTTGCGTCAGCGGCCCATGCTGTCGACTTCTACGTCGATGGGGCGGCCGGCCCGGGCGGCAATGGTTCGCCGGCCGCTCCTTACAACACGATCCAGCAGGGGCTCAATGCCGCCATGCCGGGTGACGTCGTGATCGTACGCGGCGGGACATACGTCCAGACCAGTGGCCTGAATTTCCCGCGCAGCGGAGGCCCCGGCCTGCCGATCACCCTTGCGGCGGCACCGGGTGAGGAGGTGCTCGTTGCGGTCCAGCCCGGCGTCAACGAGCGGCTGATCCACACCGCGCGGAGCTACCTGACGATCGAAGGCCTCACCTTCGATGGCAACTATTCGACCGCCAACGGCCTGATCCGCCTCGACGGCGGGGCGTTTCAGACCTTTCGCCGCTGCGAGTTCCGCCGGCAGGGCAATCACCTCATCCGCATCGACAGCGACGATCTGCTGATGGTCGATTGCCATATCCACCATGCGATCTGGCCGGGCGATGCCTCGAGGGACGCCCACTGCATTCACAGCCAGACCGGCTTTCGGCACACGTTCCTGCGGTGCGACGTGCACCACGCCACGGGCGACCTGTGGCAGGGCTCGCGCGACGGGGCGTGGGGCGACATTGTCTTCGACGGGTGCGACCTGCACTTCGAACTGGCCGACGACGACTGCAACGGCATTCCCGCCGGTACGCCCCTGACCGAAAACCACCTGGACACGAAGGTCGTCACGACGAATAACAACCTGACCGTCCGCAACTGCCTGGTCCGCGGCGCGCGCAAGGGGCGGCTCGGCGCAATGAGCGCGGCCCTGAACCTCAAGGAGAACGTCCAGGGCATCTTCATTCACGACAACCTGATCTACGACAACGCGATTGCGTTTCGTCTGCGGTATCCGAGCACGGGCTACCATGTCTATAACAATTTCGTGTACGACAACGACGTGGCCGTGCGGCTGGAGGACGGCGTGACCTCGCTGGCGCTGCAGCACAACACGTTCTATCTCAATGACACGCTGATCACCGATGCGGGCGGCTTGCCGGGCGGGTTGTCCTGGCGAAACAACATCTTCGCCGGGGCGGACGCGGTGGAGTGGCTGGGGACTTTTCGCAACAATCTGTACTTCGCCGTGCCGGCCGGCTGGGCCGATCGCGACGGCGTCCAGGGCGACCCGTTGTTCGCGGACGCCGCGGGGTTCGACCTGCACCTGGCGGCCGGGTCGCCCGCGATCGACGCGGGGGCGGCGCTGGCGGAAGTCACGACCGATATCGACGGAGACCCCCGCCCGGTCGGTGCCGCGTATGACATCGGCGCCGACGAATTCCGGCTCGCGGGGGATGCCAACGCCGACGGGGTGATCAACGTGATCGACCTGCTGGCCCTGGCGCTGAGCTGGAATCGCCAGGCAGGTGACCCGGACTACGACCCGAACTGCGATTTCAATGCAGATGGGGCGGTCAACGTAATCGACCTGCTGACCCTGGCACGCAACTGGCCCTGGTAACGCCGCGTCCGGTTCGCGAGGTCATGTGCATCACCGCCTCCGCCGCCGACGGACCGTCCCGCCTTTGGCGAACCCCAGCACCAGCAGCGAGACCACCCCGAGCACCGGCAGGTTCTCCGCGCCGTGCGCGCCGCACCCCGGCGTACCTGTAGCGGTGCCGCCGGCGACGTTGGACGGATCGGTCTGTGTGCCCGAGCCGCTGCCGGCGCCGGCCCCGCCGTCCGGCTGCGTGCCCGTGCCGTCGGAACCCGGAGCCGTCTGAGACCCCGGGCTGACGACCGTGATCTGCAGGCTCGCGGTATTGTTGCTCTTGGAGACTTCGTCGAGCCGGTTGTCCCCGTCCGCCAGCGCCCACAGGTTGTAGCTCCCGGCGTCGTGCCAGGTGACATAAAAGGTGCACGTCGTCCGGCCGCCGGCCTGCACGCCGCTCAGGATGATTGCGCTGTCGCTGCCATCCGGGCCGGCCGGCGCGTCGGCGCGGTCGCGCCAGATGTCGACGCGGAACATCCCGGCTGGCGCTGTTGCCTCGTTGGCGATCGTTACCGTCACCTGCGCGGCCTGGCCCGCGACGATCGTGGCCACCGCGGCGATATCGGTGACGACCAGGTCGACGGCCGGCAGCGTCACCACGTAGCCTTCGCCGGTCGCCCCGACAGTCAGATTCGTGTACGTGCGGCTCGGCGGATCGAAGGTGCAGTCAACCTTGTTCGGCGTGACCACGCCCGACCAGTTGTACGGGACGCTCGCCGAATACGCGCCGCCGGCATCGGTCACCGGCGGGCCGGGCAGACCGCTGATGACCACCCCGGCAACGCCCGCGCCGCCAGCCGTGCGGGCGACGCCCGAGACGGTCACGCGGGCGACCTCAGCGGTGAAGGTCTGATTCGTACGGTCCATGGCGACATCGGCATACGTGCGGCTTGACGGGCTGAATGTGTAGCCGCTCCTGACGGGGCTTACCGCGCCCGACCAGCCGTAAGGCACGGTTGCCTCGAACCATCCATCGACCGTGGTTGTCGGACTGCCCGGCACCCCGTCGATCGTCACCCCAGCCAGGGGCGTGCCGTCGAGGGTTCGCACGTATCCTGAGATCGCCAGGCTGGCAGGCGTCGCTTCGTAGTCCTGGTCCTGCTGATCGGCGATGACATTCGTGTACGTGCGGGTGGGCGGCGTGAAGGCGCAGCCCGCCTTGGTCGGCGTCACCGTGCCCGACCAGTTATATGGGACATCGGCCGCATACGAGCCGTCGTCGGCGGTCGAAGGCGTGCCGGGCAGGCCCGTCAGGGCTACGCCGCCCAGACCCGTGCCGTCCGCCGTGTGCACCCGGCCGGACAGTGTCCAGCCCGATGCGGTTGTAAGATATGACGCCGCCGACCACCCGCTCCACGCGCCGCGGCTGTCCTTGTAGCGGACCCGCCAGGCGTACGTCGTGGCGGCGCTGAGTCGGCCGGCCGGCACGGTGGCCGTCGTGGTGGCTGCCGCTGCAGTCGTGCTGTCCCAGGCCGGGCTGGTGAACGCGTCGTTGTCATCAACCTGCCACTGGCTGTTGGCGTGAACGTCGCCGTCCGGGTCGGTGAACGGGGATGCCTCGAGCACGGGCGTCAGGCCCAGCCCGGTCGCCCCGTCAGCCGGCATGACCGCTGACGGGGTCTGCGGCGAATTGTTCGGAGTGCTCGCCGTGCGATAGTTGGCGATGACCTGCCGGATCAGCCGCACGGTCCGGGCGTTGTCGGCGTCGCCGGCGTCGCCGGTGGCCACGCCCTGATGAAAGACGTCCGGGCTCGAGAAGTATGCCACCTGCGTCCAGGGGCCGTCTTCGTACGACAGCACGGAGCAGTATTGCTGGTTGTCGGTGCCGGTCCATCGCCACCCGGCTGAGAAGTTGTACAGCCCCGGGCCCGGCTGGGTCGCCTGGTCCTTGCGGTGATGGCACCCCATCAGGTGCCCCGCTTCGTGGGCGTAGGTGTAGGTCCAGCCGACCTGCTGCACGCGGCAGAGGTTGAACGCCAACGACGGCGAGCCGTTGGTATCGTCCAGGAGCCAGGACAGCCCCCCGACGTCCTGCACCGAGGCGAAGATCGTCACCAGGTCGGCGGCGTACTGGTCGCGCCACGTGTGCACCTGGTCCATGTAGCCGTCGGACCCCCACGTCAGGCGGTTCAAGTCGGTGCTGGCCGAGCCGCTTTCGGTGTAGTCGATCTCGGCCGAGTGCACCAGGTCCAGGATGATCCCGGTATCGCTGTTGTCATGGGCCAGTTGGGCCTTCTGCACGGCCTGGGAGATCACGTTGGCGATTCCGCCGGAGCCTTGCGCCCACGTGCGGGCCGCCGGGGTGTAGACGACCATGACGCCGATCGTGGTCGACGCGGATGTTTCGACGACAGCCGGGGGTCCCGCCAGGGGAGTGGCCATTGCCGCGACGGGCGGCAGCAGGGACGGCCCGCCCTCCAGTACGTCGAGCTGGTCCTCGGCGATCTCGAGCAGGTACGTCTCCGGGTGACCGTCGAGGCCGTGGATGCGATATCGCTCGCGATGCTCCGGAATGACGATCGAGACGAGGGGCTCACCATTGGTGGTTGACGCCACCAGGTATCCAAACGGCGACCCCTCGATCCGGCCGCGAACCTCGACCGTGCCGTTGACGTTGGTCGTCACGCGGTCGATGACCGCATTGTATTGGGTGTCGCCGAAGAGCTGCAGTGTCAGCGTGTCGCCCGGGGCGAGCGTCCGCGCGTCAGCGATCACGGGCGTGAGGGTAACAGGGCGGGCCCTGGTCGCCGGCGGCAGCGCGGCCGGCAGCGGCGCCGCTCGTCGCGGGGCGGCGGCCTGGCCCGTCGCGGCGGTCTCGACGAACAGGTCGTAGCGGGCGGCTTGTGCCCCGGCGGCTACGAGCAGAACGAACAGCATCAGTGCGGCCGGTCTGGTGCGGCCTGTCTTCGCGTGCAGGATGGACATCTCCTGGCCTCTTGCGTTTCGCCGGGGATTCCGGCAAGGCTGTCGTCCCCTTGCATGGGCTGTAACATCATACGGCACGGAGGCTTTTATCGCCCGGTCCCGTGACGACCATTTAAGCTACCGGCGCTGCGCCGTCGAAACAATCCCTCTTGTGGTCTTATCGGCAAGGGGCGGGCCGGCGGTCGAGCGGCAGAGGAAGGCCTTGGCGGCCATGGCGTGTGGTCGCGTTCAGGATGACAACGTTGGGGGCGTCGCGCAAGACTCTGGTGGGCAATAGCCCACCCTGCAAATCTGTGTAATCTGCGAAATCTGCGGATAACCCCTCTGCTGTCTCCTTGCTGGCAACTGGCAACTGGCGACTGGGAACTAACGAGTCAATTCCACGGCCACCCCAGCGTCATGGTCAACAGGTCTATCACATCGATGCGGCCGTCGCGGTTCAGGTCGGACAGGACGTCGTAGCTGGCGTCGCCGCGGCGGGTGTTCCACGCCCGGGCCAGCGAGAGCAGGTCGATCACATTGACGGTGCCGTCGCCGTTGATGTCGGCCGGCGGGTCGTGGGGCATGACCAGCCGGACGATGTTCGAAAGATCCGACAACGTGCCGGCCTGGTTCTCGGCGCGGATCGCGAAGAAATACTCGGCCCCCGAAGTCAGCCCGGTCACCACGAATTGCTCGGCACCAAAGGCCGGCTGCGGGGCGGGCAGGCCGGCGACGGTGGCAACTGTCTCCCAAGCGGTTGGGGTGATCGGCTCAGTGGCACGGCGCAGGTCGTAGGCGGTCGCCTGGCCGGACTGGCCGGCCTGTCCCGTGGCGGTCCAGGCGAGCGTGACGCTGTCCGGCGAGGCCTGCATCACGCGCAGGTCGCTGATCTGAAGGGGGGCGACATCCCCGCTCGTCGAGGGCACCACCTCCATTCGCACCGATTCGGTCCGCGGCACCTTCGAGCCGCCGACATCGATGGTGAACGTGTGCGGGCTGCCGGTGATCAACTCCTGCCTTTGCCGCAAGACGTTCCACCCGCTGCCGTCGTACTCGCTCCACTGGTAGGTCACCTGCAGGGCGTGCCCACCGGCCGCCAGATCGACCGGATCGTCGAAGGTGACGGTCAGGTGATTCGTGCCCTTGTCCAGGTACGCCATCGCGCCCTTGTTGTGCTCGAAGACCGTGGAGATGACCAGGTCGTCCACACCGACGTCCGTCCCGGCGGCGCTCGCCTGCATTTCTATCTTAATGTAATACTCGAACGTCCCAAACATCTGCGACCGCAAGCCCAGAGCGTCGACCTGCGTGGTGCCGGTGCTGGCCGCCGACCAGACCTGCGTCCAGTTTGCCCCGTCTTTCGAGACGAGCACCCGCACGGCGTCCGCCGCGCCCGCCCGGTGGAATGTTCCGCTGAGCGTCGCGTCGGTGATGTAGAACGGCAGGGCGACGCGGAAGACCGCCTCGGCTGGTGTGCCCGCCTCGGCGACGTGCAGGGCTGGCGCCTGGCCGTCGTCATACGTGGTGGCGATATTGACGGGCGTGCCGTGCAGGTTGCCGTCGGCGACGGTGAAATCCGGTTGCAGGACGAACGTGCCGTTGGCCCAGCGGCGGTAGGTGTCGCGGACGGTGCCGCCGTAGAACGCCATCGGGACCGCATAGGGCTCCCAGTAAGGGTAATTCACGTAATCCTTATAGTCCCTGTGGGCCTCGTGGTGGAAGGGCGGATCGCTCGTGCCTCCCGGGGTCGGATGCTGGTTGGCCCATGACTCCCACGTCCGCTCGAAGGCCTCGCCGGCCCGCAGGTCCATGTCCATCGACCAGTTGTCGGTGACGATGCCGTTGGGGTTGACCTGCCAGCGCTGCATGTTGCTGGCGATGGCCGAGGCCGAATCGCCGCACAGCAGGAACCCCGGGCACGCGCGGCCCTGCGAGGCGGCCTGTGTCAGCAGAGTCGGGTCCTGCTTGATGTCATCGCAGCTGGCGATCTGACGCGGGCTGCTGCGGTCATAGACGTACATCGTGGTCATGGTGTCCATCACGTGCCAGCGGCCCCAGTAGTAGACCTCGTAGATCGCGTGCCAGTGGCTTCCGCCGCTCGAGTAGAGATCGATCCACCGCGCGGGCAGGCCCGCCGCATGGGCGATCGTCGAGCCCTGCGGACCGAGGTTGAAGCACAGGCCCCAGCCGAAGACGTTCATCACGTAGACCGGGTCGTTGATGGTCACGCCGGGACCGTTCGGCGGCAGCTGCCCCCAGTGATAGCAGCGGCGCTTGTGGTTGTTGTAGCAGTTGATCGCCTTCTCCTGCTCGTCAGCCGGCGGGGTGACCCCGTCGGGGCTGTAGGCGTTGCCGAAAGTCGCTCCGATTGTCTCGATACTGCGGCAGTCGGCGACGCGGTCGCTGGCGATCCAGGGGTTGACCACGACCGGCTGGGGCGGGACCGTGGCGACCACCACCGTCGACAGCGGCGAGACGTTCGGCGGCTCGGCCGCGTCATACGCCCGCACGGCAAAGAAATGCGGCACACCGGGCGTCAGCCCCCGCAACTCGACGTGCAACCAGTCTGGTACCGGGGTCGGTGAGGGCGTCTCCAGGAGGGGTGTGGCGGCGTCCCAGTTGCTCTCGTCGATGTAGGTCGTCGAATATCGGACGTCGTAGCCGGCGATGCCGGCCGGGCCGTTGTCCTCGGGGATCGCCCATTGCAGGAACATGCGACCTCCTGTCCCGCTCCAGGTCCTCAGGTCGCTGACCGGGTTAGGCGGCTCGGTGTCGATCGTCCCCGCGAGGGCGAGAGGCACGGTCCTGGCGGCTGCCAGGACACCCGCTTCGGTTCGATTCATGCCGATAATCGTCAGGACGGCAGCTACGCAGATGGGCACGCTCAGACGCATTGCAGACACCTCTGTCAGTGACAGGCCGCGCGGCTGCCCTGGCGAGAAGAAACGATTCGCCCATACCGATGGACCCGGGGCAGTCGTCGGCCAGATACGAATTCCACGATAGCGAAACGGAAACCGTAAGTCCATGCCTTTGCGGCGGGCGCGTGACACGTTTCGCGAGTGGTTCCGGTCGTCGTGCAGGGCTGTCGTCTTTGTCTTTCGAGCCCCGTCAGGGGCGACCGATAGTAGCCCCGTCTTTCAAGACGGGGTCGGCTGGCCCCCAGAACACTGCGTCGCTGTTCCTGTTGTTGGAGTCCCGTCAGGGACGACTGAATTGCCTGGCTTGGGGTCTGCCGGTTGTCGCGGGCTCTGTCACGCACCCCCTTGCGGCCAGCGCCGGCGAAAGACCCCCGTCACCTGGCATGCCGGCCGCGTGTGCGGTATATACACGCCCATGCCGTTTCAAACCAAACATGACATCCGCCTGGCGCTGCAGGCTGCCGGGATCCGCCCGCAGCACAGGCACGGTCAGCACTTCCTGATCGACCAGAACCTCATGCTCAAGCTGGTCGAGGCGGCCGGGATCGAGGCCGGCGACGTGGTCCTGGAGGTCGGCCCGGGCACGGGCAGCCTGACCGGCATCCTCGCCGAGCGGGCGGCGCACGTGGTGACTGTCGAGATCGACGCGAAGATCGCCGAGGTCGCCCGGCTGCAACTCGCCTCGCATGACAACATCACGCTGATGGTGGCCGACGCCCTGGCTGGCAAAAACGATTTGAACCCCGCCGTCCTGGAGGCTCTGCTGGACAGGCAGCGCCAGGTCGGGGGGCGGGCCATTTTGTGCGCGAACTTGCCCTACAACGCCGCCTCGCCGATCGTGGCGGACATCCTGCTGGACGTGCCTGCCATCCGGACGCTCTGTTTCACGGTGCAGAAGGAGGTGGGCGATCGCATGGCCGCTGCGCCGCGGACGGCCGATTACGGGCCGCTGACGGTCATGCTGCAGGCCCTCGGGCGGGTCCGGCGGGTGGCGAAGGTGCCGCGGCAGGCGTTCTGGCCGGCCCCGGACATCGAAAGCGCGATCGTCCGGATCGAGCGCGACGATCAGGGGGCGGCCGCCGTGGGCGACCGTCACCACTTCAGCAAGGTGGTGCACCGGCTGTTCCAGCACCGGCGCAAGACGCTCTGGCAGAACCTTCGGCTGGCCTACGCCGACCGCGCCGAAGGGCTCCGCGACGCCCTGGAGATCGACTGGCGCCAGCGGCCGGAGGAACTGCCCGTCGAGACGTGGGTCCGTCTGGCGGCGTCGCTGCCGCCGATTGACGGGTAGCCCCCCACCGCGCGTGGTCTGCCACGGTTGGACGAGCAGTCCTTTCAGAAACAAACGGGAAGGAGCCCGAAGCGTGAGCGAGGGAGTCGTTCCGGATGCGAGAGATGTCCACACCCTGCGGGAAGGAGCCCGAAGCGTAAGCGAGGGAGTCGTTCCGGATGCGCAAGACGCTCGGAATCTATCGGGAAGGAGCCCGAAGCGTAAGCGAGGGAGTTGTATCCCTGCGGATGCGTAGAACCCCCGTAAGCGAACGGGAAGGAGCCGCGACCGTGAGGTCGCGGTAAATCCCGGCAAGCGCAACGCCCCCGCATCCTGCGTTGCGCCCAAACGAGCCCGAAACGTAAGTGAGGGTATCCTTTCGCCCGTTCGGACGCGGGCGACGATCACCCCGTTTTTGACGCCTGCCGGCGCGCCCTGTAGCATGCACGCGGAACAACTCTCGTCCGTGCAGTTCATGATTGTCCAAAGGAGATCCGGCCATGACGCCACGAGAACGCATGCTGGCTGCGATCAGAGGGGACACCGTCGATCGGGTCCCGCTGGATCTGCCGGGGTTTCGCCTGCGGACTCGCGAGCAGGTCGATCAGCTCGCAGACCCGCGGGCCCGGCAGCTGGGGCACCGTGTCTTCGAGCACGTGGCGTGGTTTCACGAGGTCCCCAGCCGCGTGAACCGCTGCCTGGTCACGCCTTCGCAGTGCATCACGACCCGCGAGGAGGCGCTGTCGGGCGGGGTGCGGCGGGCAGTCCATACGATCGATACCCCCCGCGGACCGCTTACGCAGGTGCGGCAGTTCGACCCGGCGGCGCAGACCTGGTGGACGGTGAAGAACCCGGTCGAGTCGATGGACGATATCGACAGGATCCGCTCGGTCCGGTGGGAAGCGCCGATCGATCTGGCGCCGCCCGAAGGGGCCCATTGCACTGACGGGTTCGAGCGGCGCGGCATCCTTTCGACGAGCATCTCTTCTCCCGTGGTCTGCGTGGCCGGCATGATGAACTACGAATGGTTCCTGGAACTGGCGCTCACCGAGCCGGAGGTGGTCGCGGAGCTGACCGAGATCTGCCGCCGGCGGATCCTGGCGATCCTCGACATGTTGCTGTCCAGGCCGGGCATCGAGTACGTCTGGATCGGCGGCAGCGAATGGGTCACGCCTCCGATGGCATCGCCCGCCATCTACGACGCGCTGGTTCAGGAGCAGGAGCGAAGAATCATCGAGGCGATTCACCAGCGGGGCGACATCATCACGCACGTCCACTGCCACGGTCGCGTCCGCCACGCACTCAGTCGGATGATCGAACGCGGCGTCGATTATACCGAGCCGGTCGAACCGCCGCCGGACGGGGACATCACCATGGCCGAGGCCAAGGCCCTGGCTGCCGGCCGGATCGCCCTGGGGGGCAATGTGGAATGCCGCGTCCTGTGCAACGAGTCGGTCGAGGCCGTGGACGCTGCTGCACGCGCCGCTTTCGAGGGCGGTTCGTACCGTTTGGTCCTGCGTCCGTCCGAAGAGCAGTCGCCGGTGATGAGCGAGAGGGAACTGGCCAACTACATGCGGATGGTTGACGTGTGGGAGGAGCTCTCGCCGGTTTCCTGAGAGCAGCCGCAGGACCGTGGCAACCGGCCGCTGGCACACTTGTCCTGCCGAGCGGATTCGTCCGAAACCGGCCGCGTTGACAACCGCCCGCCTCCGGCCGATGCTACGCGGGTCTTGCTGATGATGGTAACTGACGTCGGTCCGCCGGGTGCCCTGACACCCGAAGTCCGCGGGCCCCGTGGAGGTAGACTATGAACGTCGTATTCATCCTGTCGGACCAGCACAACGCTTCATTCACCGGCTGCTATGGCCATCCGTTGGCCCGCACGCCCAGCATCGATGCCATCGCCCGGCGGGGCACGCGCTATGACTCGGCGTACTGCGTCAGCCCCTTCTGCGTGCCGGCGCGGGCGGCGATGTTCTCCGGGCGGTACGCCCACGAGATCGAGATCTGGGACAACTGCAAGGCCTGGCCCGGCGAGCCAGCCGGTTGGAGCCACTACTTCCGCGACAACAACGTCAAGCTCACCACGATCGGCAAACTCGATTTCGCCCCCGACTGCGACCACGGCATCGAGGATGAGATCCTGACCAACCAGCGCAACAGCATGGATATCTGCGGCCTGTTCCGCGACCAGCAGGTCCCCCGCAAGGCCCTGCACATGGCCCTGGGCAACATCCGGCCCCGTACGGCCGACGAGCCGCCGACAAAGGGCATGCAGGTCCGCGACCGTGCTGCCGAATGGATCCGCAGCGAGCGGCCGAAGGACCGACCGTGGGTGCTGAACGTCAACTTCACCGAGCCCCACCCGAATTGGCGCCCCCGCGAGGACATCTGGGCCCGCTACCAGGGCACCATCAAGGAGCTGCCGGACAAGTACTGGCAATCCATCGAGGACCTGCACCCGGCGAACCGGTCGTTCGCGATCCACTCCTGCGGCGAGGACTTCAAGCCCGGGGATGTCTTCCGCTGTCACGAGGCGTGCCTGGCGGTGATCGAGGAACTGGACGAGTACGTCGGCCGGATCCTGCAGGCCCTGCAGGACGAGGGGATCCTCGATGACACGCTGGTAATCTACGCCTCCGACCACGGCGACCTGATGCGGGCGCACTGCGGCTGGACCAAGTGCTCGATGTACGAGGACTCGATCCGCGTGCCGCTGGTGATGGCCGGTCCGGGCGTTGAGGCGGGCGCGGTCGAGGCCACCCCCGTCTCGCACCTGGAGGTCTTCCCGACGATCAGCGAGGCGGTCGGTCTGACGCCGGCGTGGGACAAGCGGGGCGTCTCGCTGCTCAGCGGCCTGCCGCCGTTTACGATGAGCGAGTTCCACGGCAACGGCTTCCCGGACAGCATCTTCGCGATCCGGGCGGGTCACTGGAAGCTGGTCGAGACCGCCAACCAGCGGCCGCAGCTGTACAACCTGGAGGTCGACCCCGACGAGATGCACGACCTGATGTGCGAGCCGCGAATCGACCAGTCGGCCATGGTCAAACTGGAGGAGATGCGGGCGATGCTCTCGAGCATCTGTTCGCCCCAGGCCGTCGATATGCGGGCCAAGCAGCACCAGGCGCGGCTCCGGGCGGAGCTGGAGGCCTCCGGCCGGCTGCTCGACGAACTGGAGCGCCGCGGCTTCGAGCGGCGAACCGACAAGCTGGTCAACGCCGGCACCCCGGAGCGGACCGGGTAGATGTAGGGCGGGCTCCGCCCGCCAATCCGCCAGCTCAACGTGTCCTGAAAATGTAGTGTGGGCTATTGCCCACCAAACGCAGGAGTCCCGGCTTCAGCCGATGTAGGGCGGGCTGTGCCCGCCAAGCTCGGAGTCCCGGCTTCAGCCGGCGCTTGGAGTCCCGCCTTTAGGCGGCGTTCGGAGTCCCGCCTTCAGGCGGTCCGCCCGAGCGAGCGCAGCGACGCGAGTGGCCGAGCCCCGAAGTAGCCAACAGAGCCGGACGAAGAGAAGAGAGCCGAAAATTCTGTAGGGTGGGCCATTGCCCACCAGATCTCAGGAGCGACTCATGCCGTTCAAATACCGTATCCACTATGCACCGTCCACCCATTCCCTCCAGCAGGCCGCCCGCGTCGGCTCCAACATGGCCGTCGTCTACTCCGTCGGACCCTGCTCGCACCTCTGGTTCGACAAGGATCCCGTCACCGGCCGGGACATGGACGAGTTCCCGATCTACTTCGAGGATTACCCGAAGGTCGCCACCGTCCGCCACCACGCCGACGCCGGCTGGATCGAGTCGCTCCGCCGCCACGTCAATGCCATGTGCGACCGCTCGCTCGAACTGGGCATGCAGCCCGTCATCCACCTCTACGAGCCGATGGTCCCGCTGATTTTCGAGCGGGAATACCCCGAGGTCGTGAAGGTCTTCAAGCGGCCGACCCAGGACGGCACCAGCGACGTCCACACCAACCTCGACCCCGACAACCCCGCGACATGGGACCTGATGAAGTGCAAGTACCGCGAACTGGCCCAGGCATTCCCCAAGGTGGCGATGTACGTCATCACCACCGGCGACGTGGCCAGCACCTACTGGTGCACGCCCGAGGCGAAGATGCCCATCGCCCAGCGCCTCGTCAGCAACGTCCAGGCCGCCCGCGACGGCATCAAAGAGGCCGGCGCCAATGCCCGGGTCTGCTGCCGCCTCTGGTGGCGGAACTTCCCGCAGGAGTACTACCGCGACGGCCACCGCATGACCGAGCAGATTACCGGGCTGAAAAACGCCACCGACTACCTCTGCCGCATCGGCAAACCCTACAACGACCCGTCCGTCGTGCTGCCCGAACTGTTCAAACTCCTGCCGGCCGACGTGCCGGTGATGTACAAGTCCACCCGGATGGACATCCACGACGACAGCCCGATCACCCACGTGCTCGGCACGTACCCCGCCGACCGCGAGCAGATCATCGAGGTCTCCTTCGAGCTGTACCACAAGAAGGACTGGCCCTGGTGCAAGATCAAGCACATCCGCCA
>JAWLBS010000125.1:0-13270 GCA_041687575.1 Phycisphaerae bacterium
CCGCAGGACCGGCTGGAGTACATGCTGGCGGACTGCAAGGCGCCGGTGCTGCTGACGCAGGCGTCATTGGTGGGGCACTTGCCGGCGGTGGTGCCGCACGTGCTGTGCCTCGACGCGGACGGCGAGTTCGACGGGCAGTCGGCCGAAGATCTGCCGGCGTTGGCGTCGGCGGGTAGTGCCGCATACGTGATCTACACCTCGGGTTCGACGGGCCGGCCCAAGGGGGTGGTGGTCTGTCACGAGCAGGTGGTGCGGCTGTTTGCGGCGACGCAGGCGTGGTTCCAGTTTAATCAGAATGATGTGTGGACGCTGTTCCACTCGTACGCGTTCGACTTTTCGGTGTGGGAGCTGTGGGGGGCACTGCTGTATGGCGGCCGGCTGGTGGTGGTGCCCTACTTGGTGAGCCGCTCGCCGGAGGCGTTCTGCAAGCTGATGGCGGAGCAGGGCGTGACAGTGCTCAACCAGACGCCGTCGGCGTTCCGGCAGCTGATTCCGGCCGAGGCGCGGACGCTGCAGCCGGGCGAGTTGGCGCTGCGCTACGTGATCTTCGGCGGTGAGGCGCTGGACCTGCAGAGTCTGCGGCCGTGGTACCAGCGGCACCGCGACGACGCGCCGCGGCTGGTGAACATGTACGGCATTACGGAAACAACGGTGCACGTGACGTACCGGCCGCTGAGCAAGGCGGATGCGGAGTCGGGCTTCGGGAGCATGATCGGCGAGCCGATCCCGGACCTGGATTTGTACGTGCTCGATGCGCACGGCGAGCCGGTGCCGACGGGTGTGGCAGGGGAACTCTATGTCGGCGGGGCGGGGCTGGCGCGGGGGTACCTGAACCAGCCGGGGCTGACCGCCGAGCGCTTCGTTGCGCATCCGCTGCGGGACCAGCCCGGCGCGCGGCTGTACCGCACGGGGGACCTGGCGCGGCGGCGGGCGGATGGGGACATCGAGTATCTCGGCCGGGTGGACCAGCAGGTCAAGATCCGCGGCTTCCGCATCGAGATCGGCGAGATCGAGAGCGTGCTCAAGCAGTGTGCCGGCGTCGAGGCCGCGATCGTCATGGCGGTCAGCGAGGCGGGTGACCGGAAGCGACTGGTCGCGTGGGTTCGGGTGAGCGATTCGATGAAGGTCAGCGTCGAGCAGATCCGCGCTGAGGCGCAGGCGAAGCTGCCGGAGTACATGGTGCCGGCGGCGATCGTGTTTGTTGATGCCTTCCCGCTGACCCCCAGCGGCAAGGTGGATCGCAAGGCGCTGCCGGCGCCGGATGCGGCGCGGCCGGAGACGGGGGCGGCTTTCGTGCCGCCCGCCACGCCGGCGGAGGAGGCGCTGGCGGCGGTGTGGGCCGAGGTGCTGGGCGTGGAGCGCGTCGGGGCGAATGATAATTTCTTTACATTGGGCGGCGACTCGATCCTGAGCATCCGCGCGGTGGCTGGCGCCGAGCAGCGGGGTTTGAAGGTTTCGCTGGCGGACGTGTTCCGGTACCAGACGATCCGGGAGCTGGCGCGTTGCGCCGTTCCGGTCGGCGAGACGGGCGAGCCGGCGGCGGCTGCGCCGCTGGAGCGGTTCGCCCTGCTGGATGAGGCGGATGCGGCGCAGCTGCCGGAGACGGTCGAGGATGCCTGGCCGCTGGCGCGGCTGCAGGCGGGCATGCTTTACCACGCACAGCTGCATCCGGACCGGGCGATCTACAGCAACCTGAGCAGTTTGCACGTGCGTCTGCCGTTCGATGAGGATCACCTGCGGGCGGCGATCAATCACGTCGTCGCGCGGCATGCGGTGCTGCGGAGTTCGTTCGACCTGTCGAGTTTCAGCGAGCCGCTGCAGATCGTACACCGCAGCGCGGCGACGCCGCTGACCGTGGAGGACCTCCGCGACATGCCGCCGGCGGCGCAGGAGGCGTATGTCCGGGACTGGATCGAGCGGGAGCGCAGCCGGGATTTCGATACGACACGGCCGCCGCTGCTGCGGTTTTTCGTCCACCGGCGCAGCGACGATTGCGTCCAGCTGACCTGGGCGGATCATCACGCGATCCTCGACGGCTGGAGCGTGGCGACGATGTTGACCGAGGTGCTCAGCGAGTACCTGCGACTGCTGGGGCATGACGTGCCGGCGGCCGAGCCGGCGCCGGCGACGGGGATGGGCGAGTTCGTCGCGCTGGAGCGGCAGGTCGTCGAATCGGCCGAGGCGCAGGGGTGGTGGGCCGAGCGGCTGGAGGGGGTGACCGCGACGCGGTTGCCGCGGTGGCAGCCGGACGAGACGGTCGCGCCGCTGGAGCGGTTCGGCCAGCACGCGGTGGCGGTCGAGCCGGCCGTGTCGCGGCGGTTGCAGGAGGTGGCGCGGGACCTGGGGGTGCCGGTGCGGAGCGTGCTTCTGGCGGCGCACCTGAAGGTGCTGGCGGCGTGGACGGGACAGCGGCAGGTGGTCACGGGGCTGATCTCCAACGGCCGACCCGAGACCGCGGGCAGCGAGCGGGCGCTGGGGCTGTTTTTGAACACGTTGCCGCTGCGGCTGGCGCTGGGCGGCGGGACGTGGCGGGACCTGGTGCGGCGGGTGCACGCGCTGGAGCAGGACGTGATGCCGCACCGGCGAATGCCGCTGGCGGAGATTCAGCAGCAGATCGGCGTGCACGACCTGGTGGAGACAAGCTTCAACTTTATTCACTTCCACGTCTACCAGGGGCTGGCCGGCCTGGGGCCGATCGAGGTGCTGGAGGCGGCGGCGTTCGAGCGGACGAACTTTGCGATGATGGCGACGTTCAGCCTGGACCCGATGGCGAGTGAGCCGGAGGTGGGGCTGACGCTGCACTACGACGCGGCGGAGCTGTCGGGCGAGCAGGTCGAGGCGTTGGCGGTGTCGTACGGATTGGCGCTGACGGTGATGGCGACGACACCGGACGAGTCGCAGGATGCGCGCTTGCTGCTGCCGGCGGCGCATCGGGACCGTGTGCTGGTCGAGTTCAACCAGACGGCGGCGGCGCGGCCGGCCGGCGCGTGCCTGCACGAGCTGTTCGAGGCACAGGCGATGCGGACGCCGGAGGCGGTGGCGCTGACGTGCGGGGGGCAGTCGCTGACGTACGCGGAGCTGAACCGGCGGGCGAGCCGGCTGGCGGGGCACCTGCGATCGCGGGGCGTGCGGCCCGAGACGATGGTGGGCGTGTGTTTGGGGCGGACGCCCGATCTGGTGGTGACGCTGCTGGCGGTGCTCAAGGCGGGCGGGGCGTACGTGCCGCTGGACCCGGCGTACCCGCCGCAGCGGCTGGAATTCATCCTGGACGACAGCCGGGCGCGGATCGTCGTGACGACGACGGACCTGGCGGAGCGGCTCGAGCGGTGGTCCGGGCAGGTGATCTGCCTGGATCGCGAGCAGGACGCTATAGAGACGTGTAACGAGAACTCGCAGGCGGCGGACCGCCCGGGGTCGGGACACCTGGCGTACGTGATCTACACGTCGGGTTCGACGGGCCGGCCGAAGGGCGTGGCGATCGAGCATCGCAGCGCGGTCGAGCTGATGCACTGGGCGCGGGGGGCGTACTGCGATGCGGAGCTGGCGGGGGTGCTGGCGGCGACGTCGATCTGCTTCGACCTGTCGGTCTTCGAGCTGTTCGCGCCGTTGAGCTGGGGCGGACGGGCGATTCTCGTGGACAATGCGCTGGCGCTGGGGGAGGCGGCGGCGTCTGCGGAGGTGCGGCTGGTCAACACGGTGCCGTCGGTGATGACCGAGCTGGTGCGGCTGGGCGAACTGCCCGAAAGCGTGCGGACGGTGAACCTGGCGGGCGAGCCGCTGCCGGCGACGCTGGTTGATACGTTGTATGCGATGGGCACCGTGAGGCGGGTGATGGACCTGTACGGTCCGTCGGAGGACACGACCTATTCGACGGCGGCGCTGCGCCGCGCCGGCGCGTCGGCGACGATCGGCCGACCGCTGCCCAATACGCGGGTGTACATCCTGGGCGAGGACATGCAGCCGGTGCCGGTCGGGGCGACCGGGGAGCTCTACGTGGCGGGGGCGGGGTTGGCGCGGGGATACCTGCACCGCCCGGACCTGACGGCCGAGCGGTTCGTGCCGGATCCGTTCGGCGGCGAGCCGGGCGGGCGGATGTACCGGACGGGGGATCTGGCGCGGTGGCGGCCGGACGGCAACATCGAGTACCTCGGCCGGGGCGATCAGCAGGTCAAGATCCGGGGCTTCCGCATCGAGCTGGGCGAGATCGAATCGTCGATGCGGGGCTGCCCCGGCGTTGGCGAGGCAGCCGCGGCGGTAAGTGTCCGGACGAACGACAAGCGGATCGTCGGTTACTACGTGTGCCGCGACGGCGCAGCGGTGGACCCGGCCCGATTGCGGGCGCATCTGGCGGAGCGGTTGCCGGCGCACATGGTGCCGGGGGCGTTTGTGGAACTGCCGGCCCTGCCGCGGACACCGAACGGGAAGCTGGATCGCAACGCCCTGCCGGCGTGGCAGCCGAGCGGCGAGCGGGCCCAGGCGGTCGAGCCACGCGACGAGGTGGAAGAGAAGATTGCCGCGTGCTGGCGCGAGCTGCTGGGGGTAGAGGCGGTCGGGATCGACGACAACTTCTTCGAGATCGGCGGCCATTCGCTGCGGGCGACACAGGCGGTCTCGCGGCTGCGGCAGGTGCTGGGGGTGGATCTGTCGCTGCGGAGCCTGTTCGATGCGCCGACGGTGGCGGGCCTGGCGGCGGTGATCCGCGCGGCGCTGGATGCGGCCGGGACGAGCGATGCCGAGGAGCGAGAGGAGATCGAGCTGTGACGGCTGCATCGCTGCTCGCTCAGCTGCAAGGCATCGGGGCGAACCTGCGCGTCAAGGGGGACCGACTGCTGATCGATGCGCCCAAGGGGGCGATCACGCCAGAGCTCAGGCAGCAGCTGGCGTCGCGGAAACCGGAGCTGATGGCGCTGCTGGCGCAGGCGCCGCGACAGAGTGTGCCGGATGCGGAATCAATTCACGCGGAATCGCTCGACGGCGATCTGCCGCTGTCGTACGCGCAGCAGCGGATGTGGCTGTTGCAGGAGATTGACGCAGCCGACGGGGCGTACAACATCCCCGTGGCGGCGCGGGTGACGGGGCCGCTGGACGTTGACCTGCTGAAGGCTTGCCTCGATCGGATCGTGCGGCGCCACGCGGCGCTGCGGACGGTGGTCGATGCGCGGCGGGGGCGGCCGGTGGCGAGGGTGGTCGATGCGGCGCCGGTGGATCTGCCGGTGACCGATCTTTCCGAACGTTCTGAGATGCAGCGCGAGCAGGAGGTCGAGCGGATTCGGCGCGAGGAGGCGCTGCGGGAGTTCGACCTTGCGCATGGGCCTCTGCTTGCCGCGCGGGTGCTGCGCCTCGGGCCGCAGGAGCACGTGCTGCTGATCACGCTGCATCACATCGTCTGCGACGGTTGGTCGCTGGGCGTGCTGCTGCGCGAACTGGGCGAGCTGTACGGGGCGGCGGTCGAGGGGCGGCAGGCATCGTTGCCGGATCTTGCGATCCAGTATCCCGATTACGCGCGGTGGCAGGCGGATTGGCTCGCGGGCGAGCGGCTGAGCGGGCAGCTGGAATACTGGCGAGAGGCGTTGCGGGGCGATCTGCCGGTGCTGGAGCTGCCGACCCGTGGTCCGCGGCCGGCGGTGCAGACGTTTTGCGGCGGCGTGCACCGGGTGGAGCTGTCAGCCGACCTGGTGGCGTCGGTGGAGCGGCTGGGGCGAGCGGAAGGCGGCACGCTGTTCATGGTGCTGCTGGCGGCGTATGCGGCGGTGCTGTCGCGGTACTCGGGGCAGCAGGACGTCGTGGTGGGCACGCCGATCGCGGGGCGGACCCGGCCGGAGCTGGAGGGGCTGATCGGACTGTTCGTCAACACGCTGGCGCTGCGGATGGACGTGTCGGGCGGGCCGACGCTGCGGGAGCTGCTTGGGCGGGCGCGGACTGTCGCGATGGACGCGTACGCGCACCAGGATGCGCCGTTCGAGAAGCTGGTGGAGGTGCTGCAGCCGCAGCGCGATATGAGCCGCTCGCCGCTGTTTCAGGCGATGCTAATTTTGCAGAATGCGCCGCTGCCGCGGATGCGACTCGGGTCGGCGTCGGTGGCGGTGCTGCCGGATGGCGGGCAGGTCGCCAAGTTCGACCTGACGCTGGAGGTGCAGCAGGAGGCGGGGCGTACGGTCGCGGCCTGGAACTATAATCGCGACCTGCTGGACCCGCGGCTGGTCGAGCGGATGGCGGGGCAGTTCGAGGCGCTGCTGCGGGGCGCGATTGCGGAACCGGATCGACCGATCAGCGAACTGGCGATGCTGTCACCGGCCGAGCGGAGCGCGATTGCCGCGGGCCTGAACCGCACGGATCGCGCGCGGGAAGATCTGGCGGGGGCGGGCACGGGGCGCGTCGCGCCGCGCATGGCGACCCAGCGGACGCTGGCGGGCATCTGGACGGATGTGTTGCTGGTCGATGACATCGGCGCCGAGGATGACTTTTTCAGGCTGGGCGGGCATTCCCTGCTGGCGGCGCAGGTGGTGGCGCGGATTCGCGAAACATTCGAGATCGACCTGCCGCTGCGAACGATGTTTGAAACACCGACGCTTGGGGGTCTGGCCGGGGCCGTCGAGAAGAGACTGCAGGACCGGACGCAGGCGTCGGTCCCGCCGATCGAGACGACGGACCGGGCGGGGGATCTGCCGCTTTCGTTCGGCCAGCAGCGGTTGTGGTTCCTCGAGCAGCTCGAGCCGGGCACGCCGCTGTACAACGTGCCGCTGGCGGTGCGACTGGAAGGGGCACTCGACGCGGACGCGCTGGCGCGGGCGATCAACGAGGTCGTGCCGCGCCACGAGAGTCTGCGGACGGTCTTCGGCCCCGGCGAGGGCGAGGGGTGCCAGCGGGTGCTGGGGTCGCTGACGGTGGATCTGCCGGTTGAAGACCTGTCGGGTTTGCCTACCGAGCGGTGCGACGCGCAGGTCCGCGAGCGGATCGAGCAGGAGGCGAGCGAGCCGTTCGACCTGGTGGCGGGACCGCTGTTGCGGGCGCGGCTGCTGAGGCTCGGGGCGGGCGAGCACGTGCTGCTGCTGACGATGCATCACATCGTCTGCGACGGCTGGTCGACGGGTGTGCTGCTGCGGGAGACGGCCAGTCTGTACGAGGCGCTTGTCGAAGGCGCACCGGCGGCCTTGCCGGCCTTGCCGGTGCAGTACGGCGACTACGCCGCCTGGCAGCGATCGTGGCTGACGGGCGAGACGCTCAGCCGGCAGGTCGAGTATTGGCGCAGCCGACTCGGGGACGACTTGCCGGTGCTGGATCTGCCGACGGATCGGCCGCGCCCGGCGGAGCAGACGTACGCGGGGGCGACGGTTTCTTTCCAGATCCGGCCGGAGACGGTTGCGGCGCTGGAGCGGCTGGCGCGAGCCGAGGGCGCGACGTTGTTCATGACGCTGCTGACGAGTTTCGCGGTGCTGCTGTCGCGTCACAGCGGCCAGGACGAGGTCGTGATCGGCACGCCGGTGGCGGGTCGGCGCGATGCGCGGACGGAGGGGTTGATCGGCTTTTTCGTCAATATGCTGCCTCTGCGGGTGGACCTGCGAGGGCAGCCGCTGGTTCGCGAGGCGCTGCGCCGCGTCCGCGAGGTCTCTCTGGAGGCGCAGGCGCACCAGGACGTGCCGTTCGAGAAACTGGTCGACGAGCTGCACGTGCGGCGCGACACCAGCCGCACGCCGATCTTCCAGGTCGTGCTGGCGATGCAGAACATGCCGCTGGGGGCGATGCAACTGGGCGAGGTGGAGATGAGCCCGCTTCCCGAACCCGGCAACGTAGCCAAGTTCGACCTGATGCTGACCGTCCAGCCGGCGGGGCAGGGGTTGGCGGCGTCGCTGAACTACAACCGCGACCTGTTCGATGAGGGGACGATCGGGCGGATGGTCCGGCGGTTCCAGGATTTGCTCAATGCGATTGCGGCCGGGGCGGACGCGGCGGTGTCCGATCTGGCGATGCTCACCGCGGACGAGCGGCGGCAACTGGACGACTGGGGGCGGGCGGACGGCGAGTATCCGCGGGACGCGTGCGTGCACGAGCTGTTCGAAAAGCAGGTCCGGCTATGCGGCGATGCAGTGGCGATTGTTGCCGGCGGCAAGACGCTGACGTACTGGCAGCTCGACGAGCAGGCGAACGCCTGGGCGCAGCGGCTGATCGAATGCGGGGTTGAGTTGGAAACGCCGGTGGGCCTGTGCACCGAGCGGTCGGCGGAGATGGTCGTCGCGATGCTGGCGATCCTTAAGGCGGGCGGGGCGTACGTGCCGCTGGACCCGGCACTGCCGGCCGAGCGGTTGCGGCTGCTGATCGGCGACACCGGTGCGCGGGTCGTGCTGGCGCAGGGGCGGTTCGTCGAGCGGCTGGAGGGACTGGCGCCGCAGGTGCTGTGTCTGGACGATTCGCTGCCGCCGCAAGTGCTCGGGCCGACACGTCCGGTGACCGCCGGGAGTTTGGCGTACGTGATGTACACCTCCGGCTCGGCCGGCACGCCCAAGGGAGTGGCGATCGAGCACTGCGGCATCGTCCGGCTGGTGAAGGGGACGAACTACGCGAGGCTGGATGCCGACCAGGTATTCCTGCAGCTGGCGCCGTTTTCGTTTGATGCGTCGACGCTGGAGATCTGGGGGCCGCTGCTGAATGGGGGGCGGCTGGTGATCCCGCCGCCGGGGATGCCGTCGCTGGCGGAGCTGTCGGCGATGATCCGGCGGCATGGCGTGACGGTGTTGTGGCTGACGGCCGGGCTGTTCCACCAGATTGTCGACGAGGACGTGGCGCTGCTGGATGCGGTGCCGCAGGTGCTGGCCGGAGGCGACGTGCTGTCGGTGCCGCACGTGCGGCGGGTGCTGGAGCGACGCAATGGCGGCGTGCTGGTCAACGGGTACGGGCCGACGGAGTCGACGACGTTCACGTGCTGCTGCCGGCTGCACGGGCCGGAGGATATCGCGCAGACCGTGCCGATCGGTCGGCCGGTCGCCAACACCAGCGTGTATGTCCTGGACCGGCGGATGCAGCCGGTGCCGGTCGGCGTGGTGGGCGAACTGTACATCGGCGGCGACGGGCTGGCGCGGGGCTACGTCAATGCGCCGGCGCTGACGGCGGAGAAGTTCGTCCCGAATCCGTTTGCGCGGCAAGCGGGAGAGCGGCTGTACCGTACGGGCGATCTCGTGCGGTACCTGGCGGCCGGGCGGATCGAGTTCGTCGGCCGGACAGACCTGCAGGTGAAGGTTCGCGGCTATCGCATCGAGCCGGGGGAGATCGAGGCGGCGCTGGTGGACCACCCGGACGTTCGCGAGGCGGCGGTGGTCGCACGGACCGACGGCGGGACGGGCAAGCGGCTGGTGGCGTATGTTGTCCCGCAACCGGGGCGGGAGCCGGCGCCGGACGATCTGCGGCGGTTCCTGCAGTCGCGGCTGGCGGAGTACATGGTGCCGGCGGCGTTTGTGCTGCTGGAGGCGCTGCCGCTGACGCCCAACGGCAAGGTGGACCGGGCGGCGCTGCCGGTGCCGGCGCCGGTGCAGGCGGCAACGCAGAAGGATGCGGCACTGCCGGCTACGCCCGTCGAGTCGGCCCTGGCGCGGATCTGGGCGCAGGTGCTGCGGGTCGAGCGGGTGGGGGCGCATGACAATTTCTTTGAGCTGGGCGGTGACTCGATCCTGTGTCTGCAGGTGGTCTCCCGCGCGCAGCGGGCGGGCATCCGCATCACCACGCGGCAGGTGTTCCAGTACCAGACGGTCGCCGAACTGGCAGCCGTCGCGGAAGAATCCGGAGGTATGGCGGCTGCCGAGGTCGCCGAGAAGGGCGAGGTGCCGCTGCTGCCGGCGCAGCGGTGGTTCTTCGAGCTGGACCCGCCCGCGCCGGAGCACTGGAACCAGTCGGTGATGCTGCGCGTGGCAGGGGAGTTGAACTGGCAGGCGCTGTGCGAGGCGCTGGCGGCGGTGGTCGCCAGGCACGGGGCGCTGCGGCTGCGGTTTGCGCGGGAGGGCGGGGCGTGGCGCCAGCGGATCGTGCCAGCCGATGGGGCGGCGCCGGCGGAGCGGATCGACGTGGCCGATGTGAGCGACGGCGAGTTGCCCGAGGTGCTGGCGGCGCACGCTGAGCGTATGCAGACGGGGCTGGACCTGCAGAACGGTCCGCTTCTTCGCGTGGCGTGGTTTGACTGTGGAGCGAGTCGGGCGGGGCGGCTGCTGATCGTCGTGCATCACCTGGCGGTCGACGGCGTGTCGTGGCGGATTCTGCTGGAGGACCTGCAGACCGCATACGTGGACGCGGCGGCGGGGCGGCCGATCGCGCTGCCGTCGCCGGCGACGTCGCTGGCGGCGTGGTCGCGATGGCTGGGTGCCCGGGCGCGGTCGGGGGCGCTTGATGCGCAGCGTGACTGGTGGCTGTCGCGACCGCCGGCGACCGATCTGCCGGCGGACTGGCCGGACGGGGCGAACGTCGAGGAGTTCGCCGAGCGGGTGAGCATCGAGTTGACAGTCCAGGAAACGGAGTCCCTGCTGCGCGAGGTGCCGCAGGCATATCACACGCAGATCGACGAGGTCCTGCTGACGGCGCTGGCGCGGGTGCTGCGGGACTGGACGGGTTCGCAGCGCGTGAGCGTGGAACTGGAAGGGCACGGGCGGCAGTCGACGGAGCTCGACCTGTCGCGGACGGTCGGCTGGCTGACGAGCATGTACCCGGTGGACCTGGAGGTGCCGGGCTCGGCCGGTCCGGGCGAGGCGCTGTGTGCGGTCAAGGAGCAGCTGCGGGCGGTGCCGGATCGGGGCGAGGGATACGGACTGTTGCGGTACCTGGCGGACGACGAGACGGCCGGCGCCCTTGCGCGGATCGCACCGCCGCAAATCCGTTTTAATTACCTGGGACAGTTCGACCAGGTGCTCGGGGCGGAGGGCTTGCCGCTGGCGCCGGCCGACGAATCGGCCGGTGTGGAGCACGACCCGCGGTGCAGGCGGAGTCACTGGCTGGAGGTGAACGCGGCAGTGGCGGCGGACCGGCTGCGCGTGGACTGGGTCTACAGCCGCAACATCCACCGGCGCGAAACCGTGGAGCGTTTGGCGCAGCAGTTCATCGACGGGCTGCGCGATCTGATCGGTCACTGCGTCTCGCCGGAGGCGGGCGGCGTGACGCCGTCGGACTTCCCGCTGGCGGGGCTCGACCAGACGCAGATGGCGAATCTGGCGGCGATGCTGGGGCGCAAGAAGCAGTAGCAGAGGATCTCGATGCGACTGGAAAACGTGCAGGACATGTACCCGCTCTCGCCGGCCCAGCAGGGGATGCTGTTTCACGACCTGATGGCGCCCGGCTCGGGCGTCTACTGCGTGCAGCTGGCGTTTACGGTCAGCGGGCAGTTGGACGTCGATGCCTTGCGGCGCTCGTGGCAGGCAGTCGTGGATCGGCACGCGGCGCTGCGGGCGGCGTTCGTCAGCGAGGGGCTCGACCAGCCGCTGCAGATCATCCGTCAGCAGGTGACGCTGCCGTGGACGGTGCTCGACTGGTGCGACCTGCCGGCGGATGAGGCGGCGGCGAAGATGGACGCCCTGCTCAAGCAGGACCGGCTGCGGGGCTTCGACGCGACCGATGCGCCGCTGATGCGGATCACGCTGGTGCGGACGGGCGATGACGTGTGGCGATGCGTCTGGACGCACCATCACCTGATCCTGGATGGCTGGTCGGTTGGCTGGGTCCTTCACGATGTGCTGGCCTGCTACGAGGCGCTGGCCGCTGAGACGGAGCCGACGTGGCGTGCGGGTCGGCCCTACCGTGATTACATCGCCTGGCTGCAGCGACAGGACCTGCAGGCTGCCGAGACGTTCTGGCGGCAGGACCTGGCGGGCCTGACCGCCGCCACGCCGCTGGGGCTGGCGCGGCCGGAGCAGGTCGGGGCGGATGACGGCCACTTCCACGCGGAGGCCTCGTGCCGGCTGGACCGGGATTTCACCGCGCGGCTGCAGAGTTTCGCGAGGCAGCACCAGGTCACGCTCAGCACGCTCACGGCCGGGGCGCTGGCGGTGTGCCTGGGGCGGTATGCAGGTCAGCCGGAGGTGACCTTCGGCCTGACCGTCTCGGGCCGGCCGGCGGAACTGCCCGGGGCCGAGTCGATGGTCGGCATGTTCATCAACACCTTGCCGCTGCGGGTGCCGCTGCCGGACGACGTGCCGGTGACGCGATGGCTGCAGGACCTGCAGGCCCGTCAGGGACGGATCGCCGCGCACAGCTACACGCCGCTGGTAAGCATTCAGCAGCAGACGGTCGTGCCGGCGGGGCAACCGCTGTTCGAATCGATCCTGGTCTTCGAGAACTATCCGGTCGACGAATCGCTGAAGCGCGCCCCCGCGGGCCTGCGGATCGGTGAGCCGGCCGGGATGGAGCAGACGAACTACCCGCTGGCTGTGTACGCCATGCCGGGCGAGCGGATGACATTGCGGGTGGCGTACGACCGGCGGCGGATCGAGCCGGCTACGGCGGCGCGGATGCTGGGGCATCTGCGGACGATCCTGGAAGGGATGCTCGAACGGCCCGACGCGCCGCTGGCGGAGGTGCCGATGTTGCCGGCCGACGAGCGGCGGGTGATCATCGAGGGCTTCAACGACACGGCGATGGACGTGCCGCGGGATGTGCGCTTTCACGAGCTGTTCGAGGCGCAGGCGCGGCAGCGCGGGGATGCGGTTGCGGTTGTCGATGCGGAGCGGTCGCTGACGTACCGGCAACTCGACGAGCGGGCCAGCCGGGTGGCGCGTCAGCTGCGCGATCTGGGCGTCGGGCGGGAGGCGCTGGTGGGCGTGTGCCTGCACCGGTCGGTCGATATGCTGGCGGCGGTGCTGGGGGCAGCCAAGGCGGGTGGGGCGTACGTGCCGATGGACCCGGGGTTCCCGCGGTCGCGGCTGGCGATGATGGTCGAGGACGCCGCGCCGCGCGTGATTCTCACGCAGCGGGATCTGGCGGAGGCGCTGCCCGAATCGGCGGCGACGGTTGTTTGCGTGGAGGACATCGTCTCAGGCGAGAGTGCGGTCGACGCGCAGGCTTCGGCCGACGCGCAGGCCTCGGCCGGCGAAGGCACGGCTGACGATGCCGCCTACGTCATCTTCACCTCGGGCTCGACCGGCCGGCCGAAAGGCGTGGTGGTCGAGCACAAGGCGCTGGTCAACGTTCTCGCGTCGATGGCGCGGACGCCGGGTTTCACCGAGCGCGACAGGCTCGTTGCGGTGACGACGCTCTCGTTCGACATCGCGGGGCTGGAGCTCTACCTGCCGCTGACGGTGGGCGG
>JAWLBS010000126.1:0-13195 GCA_041687575.1 Phycisphaerae bacterium
TACCGGGCGTTGTCAGCCACGAACGCGCGGTTGCGGCCGAAGCCGTGCGTCAGCACGACGGCCGGCCAGGGCGGTGAGGGCAGATCCTCGCCCCCCACCGGGATGTACAGGTCATACCGGATACGGTCGCCGGCTGCCGTCACGCGCGTCCCGCTTTCGACGGTCACGCCCGCCGGCCCCGGCGGCAGGACTCCGCTGGTGCACGAGAGCGCCAGGCAGACCAGCGGCACCGACAGATGGATGTATCGCATGTCAATCCCCGCACTCGATCGTCGCGACCTCCGGGGCGGGCTGGGCAGTGAACTCCAGCCGGCTCGTGTCGAACCCCTTCTCTTCGGCGATCGCGACGAGATCATTATACACCTCCTCAGCCAGGACGGGCTCGCGGCTGAGGATCCACAGGCTGTTGCGGTCGGGCGTGCCGACCATGGCGTACTGGTACTGATCGTCGAGGGCGATAATGTAATAATCACCCTTCCTGAACAAGCCGAAGTCGACGAGGAGCTGAGCGTTGGTCTGCTCGTCCACCACCGTGGCGGTGCCCTCGATGCTGCGCAGATCGCCGTCGAGCGTATCCTGCCGGCACGTATTGACCACGCGGACCGTCTCCTCGTCGATCAGCGAATAGCACGCCTGGCTGCCGACGCAGCCGGCCTCGTACCATTGGGGAATACGGGCGATCTCGTACCAGCCGCCGGTGTACCGGGTCAGGTCGACATACGAGACGGTCTCGAGCGGCATGCGCACAGCGCAACCCGAGCAAAGCGCAACCGCAGCCAGCGAAACCGCCATCATCCCCGCCAATCGCCGCCGAATTCGTCTGATCGTCAGCATGAGCCTCTCCTTTACTATTGACCCCGGCGCAGACAGTGAATCCCCCGATTTGCGCATTCATTTAGCCGGCCCGCTTGCGGGCCGCGCTGCCGCGCCCGGTCACCACCGGTTGCCTTCTTTGACAGCGCAACCCTCAATAGCACATCGTCAACGTTCCCTGACCCCTGATCCCTGCCGTTCACTGGCAACTGGCAACTGGCAACTACTTACGAATCGCCTGCCCCAGTTCGCTGGGCAGATGCTCCGTGAAGCGGCCCCAGGTCTCCGCCCCGACGGCGTCTTTGGTGATCCGCACGACATGGTCGATCAGATCGACGGCCTGGCTGTCGCTGATGCCGAACTGGGTGCGGATCTCCTGGACGTAGCTGTCGAGCGTGGGGTGCTCCTTGTGCGCCTGGTGGCTGCGGAGGTTCTCGACGGTCAGCGGCTCGGGCAGGTTCTCCGTCAGCTGGTGCGCGATCGGCTCGTCGACGCTGCTGCACACGATGCCCAGCACCGCCTTGGTCATCGCGTCCGCCGTCTCGTTGTCCTGCACGAAGTCCAGCGTGCCGATGTAGTCGATGAATTCACGATATTCCATCACGTGGCGCCTCCTTGTGTCTCGACCGGTCTTGCACAGTGTCACGGATCGCAATGGAAATGATGGCTGCGAACCCCTCGAAACGGCCTTCGTGGGATAATAGGCAGGTTTCCGGCACACATCCGCCCGGCTGGAGCAGGGGCCCGTCCGGCCGCTATATCCTTCACATTCACAGCGTTGGGGAAAAGGTGTACCCGGAGGCCATGACGTGCGCGCAACGTCCGCTCCGGCAGGAGGGTGCGGCACCGACGCAGAGACAGTCGTGCCGTTGTTGCCGTGGTCGCGGCCGTTGTTGCCGCGGTCGTGGCCGTTGTTGCCGTTTCCTGAGCCCCGACGGGGCGGGATACGATCCAGCCCGGGGCAAGCCGGCTGCGTCGCGAATCCTGCGTAGCCGCTGTTGGCGAAGCAGGATCGCAGCCGGCGCCGCCCCGGGCAAGTGGGCGAACAAGAAGTTGTTTTTCTTTTTTGCTTTTCAAGCCCCAACGGGGCGAGATAACGCTGATGGAAGATTATCTCGCCCCTTCGGAGCCGGTGCGCTACTCGGGTCGGCCAAGGCGGGGTCAGATCTTCATTCGTCATCAGTGCCGCTCTTGCCGCCGCCTTGGGGATGGGGCAGGCTTTCCGACATGGCACGACCTCTACGAGTCGAGATCGCCGACGGGCTTCGTCCAGCGGGTGCAGGACCTGCTGCCCGCCCAGCCGGCGGACCGTGAGCGGCCACTGCCACAGGCCGACCGAAAGGATGGCGGAAGCAGACGCAGGCAGATGCGACACCATAACAGGTGGCCGTCCCTTGTTATGAGTGCTATAGTCATATAGGTCTACGTTATAGGCTTGCGCGGCCGACACAGCCCCGTCATATTATCATTCTGTGCGCTATGAGAGGAGGCGGTAATGTCGTCTGGAAACAGCCTTACAACGCCATGGCTTGCTCCGGTCATTTTGACCATGCTTAGCGCCCAGGCCTTGTGCGTGGACTGGTCATACTGCCCCAAGACTGGCCACGACACGTGGCCTCCTCAGGTAGAGGCACCGTCCTTCGAGCCTCAAGATGGCACCGAGTTCCGAGTGAGCCTCCCTGTGGTCCTGGGCACCCCCACAGAAGGTGCAACAATCCGATACACAACCAACGGGGACGATCCGACCGAAAGCACTGGCACCCTGTACGACGCCCTCGTTCCGGTATCCGGAACAGTAACCATCAAGGCCATCGCCTGTAAGGATGGTATGTCCTGCAGCGAAGTTGTCGAGGCCACGTACACGCGCCTGCCCATGCCAAGCCTGCTTGGAGATACCAATGCTGACCACACTGTGAACGCTCTGGATTTGCTGACAATGGGCCGCTGCTGGAACGCGCATGCAGAAAGCGCGAACTGGAATGCAGCCTGCGACTTTAACGGGGACAACTGCATCAACGCGATAGATCTGCTCTCCATGGCCCGGAACTGGGGCAAGTCACTGCAGCCCCTTGAGGTCATTGCCGTCGGCAACCCCGGCAATCCGCCCGACGCCACTGGCTACGGCTCGGTGGACTACACGTACCACATCGGCAAGTACGAGATCACGGCTGGCCAGTACTGCGAGTTCCTGAACGCCGTGGCAGCTACGGACACGTACGGGCTCTACAGCGAGGACATGTGGACGCACGACTACGGGTGCAAGATTCAGCGCAGCGGTTCCGAAGGGAGCTACATCTACAGCGTAGCCTCGGATTGGGCTGATCGGCCCGTCAATTGCGTCTCCTGGGGCGACGCGGCGCGGTACTGCAACTGGCTGACGAACGGCCGTCCGACGGGCCTGCAAAATCTGACCACCACGGAGGATGGTTCGTATTACCTTAACGGAGCGACGTCCGATGCGGCATTGCTTGCGGTCACGCGGGAGCCCGGCGCCCGGTACGTGATCCCCAGCGAGGACGAGTGGTATAAAGCGGCCTACCACAAGAACGACGGCGCCACGGGCAACTACTGGGTCTACCCGACAAGCAGCGACAGCGGGCCTGGCCGCGATATGGACGAGACGTCGAAGCCGGGCAACAACGCCAACTACTACGACAATGGCTTGCTCATCGGTTCCCCCTACTACCGCACATTGGTGGGGGAATTCGAGTTGTCCGATAGTCCGTACGGAACGTTCGATCAGGCCGGCAACCTTTGGGAGTGGAACGAAGCTGTTGTCGACGGCACCCATCGCGGCTTGCGCGGCGGCTGCTTCCACAACCACGGTGCTGACAAGATGGTGGCGTCTCACCGTCACGGCAATACCCCCGCGTACGAAGACCCCGTCTGCGGTCTCCGGATTGCACGGTTGGACGAGCAGGAATTTGTGACCGTCGGCAATCCCGGCAATCCGCCCGACGCCACTGGCTACGGGTCGGTGGACTACGTGTACCTCATCGGCAAGTACGAGATCACGGCTGGCCAGTACTGCGAGTTCCTGAACGCCGTGGCAGCCACGGACACGTACGGGTTGTACAGCGAGAGTATGTGGACGGATGAGTACGGGTGCAAGATTCAGCGAAGCGGGTCGGCAGGCAACTACATCTACAGCGTGGCGATAGAACGGTTTGACCGACCCGTCAACTACGTTTCCTGGGGCGACGCCGCGCGGTTCTGCAACTGGTTGACGAACGGCAAACCGACGGGGGCGCAGAACCTGTCGACCACCGAGGATGGGTCCTACTACCTGAACGGAGCCACGAGTTACGGTGCGTTGGTGGCGGTGACACGCAAGGCCGGTGCTCGCTACGTGATTCCCACCGAAGACGAGTGGTACAAGGCAGCCTACCACAAGAATGACGGGGCCACGGGCAACTACTGGATCTACCCGACAGGCAGCGACAGCGCGCCAGGATTCATCGGGGACGGCGAATCGATCACGAATCCCGACCCCGGCAATTACGCTACCTACAACGGGGACGGCGGCACACACGGAATCGGCAGCCCCTACTATCGTACGGAGGTAGGCGAGCATGAGAATTCGGCGGCCCCCTACGGGACATACGATCAGGGCGGCAATGTCTGGGAATGGAACGAAACGGCAGTCACGAGCTCGTATCGAGGCTTGCGAGGCGGGTCCTTCGACGACTTTGACTACAACCTGCGGGCGTCGCGGCGCCACTACTACTACCCGACATTCGAGGGCTACAGCAGCGGGTTCCGTGTCTCGGAGGTACCCTGAGCTACTGTTGAAAGCGGCTCTGTCTTACAGAACAAAGACGGATGTGGCAACTAGGGACAGCCACCTGTTATGTGCCTTGCCTTGCCGACATCGCCGGCTTACAATGCAGGGCATCTGGAGGCGAAGGGGCCGTTGCCAACGAATATGGAGGGCTCTGCCATGCCCCGCGTCGCACGCGTCGTTGTGCCGGGTGTCCCGCATCACGTCACCCAGCGCGGCAACAACCAACTGGACGTTTTCTTCGCTGAGGACGACCATCCGGCCTACCTGGAGATCCTCGGCCAGCAGGCCCAGCGGTTCGGCGTCGTCATCCACGGCTACTGCCTGATGACCAACCACGTCCACCTGGTCCTGACGCCCAAGACCGAACAGGCCCTCGCCCTGGCCGTCGGCCGCACACACTGGCGGTTCAGCCAGTACATCAACCGCTTTCACGGGCGCAGCGGGCACCTGTGGCAGAATCGGTTCTACTCGTGCCCCCTCGATGACGACCACTTCTGGACGGCCATGGTCTACGTCGAGCGGAACCCCGTGCGGGCCCGCATCGTCCGTAAGGCCTGGCGATACCCCTGGTCCAGCGCCGCCGCCCATATCAGCGGCAAGGACAAGACGGGTCTGCTCGATCTGGACGACTGGCACGCCCGCAAGCCGCCGGCGTGGGAGCCCCTGCTGAGCCAGCCGCAGGATGCGGCCATCCAGGAGACGCTTCGCCGGCACCTGGGCCGCGGCCGGCCGCTGGGCAGCGACAAGTGGCTCGCCCGGCTGGAGGCCCGCCTGGGCCGGCGTCTGCGGCCACTGCCACCGGGCCGACCGAAAGGATGGCGGAAGGAGAAGTCCGCGGATGCGAAACAATAACAGGTGGCTGTCCCTAGTTATTTTCAGTCGTCGCCCCGAAGCTGGCGATTGTGGAACCGGCACGGGATGATGGCAAATAAGAGGGAAATGGGAAGCTAACTGATTATCCATATTGGGCACCTGCGGTCCGGCGTTCGCCGGAAGCGGGTAATCAGTTAGCTCCCCATTTGCCCCATTTGCCACTCTTTTAACCATTCTTTTCATGCATATATAACACAAGAGACGTAAAAATTATGGCAAATAATACCGATCCGACCATTGCCCACGCTATTCTATATGGCGGTCCCAGCCACATGTACCGAAGCAACAAGTCGATAAGGAAGTGTAATACTCCTGCCGTCATACCGAACGCAATTCGGCCGCCCTTAGTACTCAGATCATACATGTTATGCCCATTTATACTACAGTTCAATTTCGGTTGTCGCAGCCGCACAACGCACGCCAAGCCGCGACGGACGACCGCGCCTTGGCCAAAATCGTAGCGCTTCCTAAACTAGGGACAGTCACCTGTTATTGCACCCGGCAACACGCGTAACCACCGGCCGCACCTGACGTTACCGGCCATCGCACCGCCTGCCCCGACCGTCACCTGATGCACCTGCCGGAAAGCGAGCGGAGCCATAAGTACCTGCCAGAAAGGTGTTACCGCCCCGCACAGCCCCACCCGGGCCTCTGGCGCCCCGGAGACCGTCAGCTGTCCCCGTCATCCTCGAACAGGTCCCGGTCGTGGGCGAGGTCGGCCTCGATCTGCGGGCGGACCTGGCAGTAGTCCTCCCACTCCGCCAGCGTCATGATCACCTCGCGGGCCTGGCTGCCCTTGTAGCCGCCGACGATGCCGACCTCGGCCATCTGGTCGATCAGCCGGGCCGCCCGGCCGTAGCCGATGGTCAGCTTGCGCTGCAGCAGGCTGACGCTGCCGCGCTGGGCCTCCAGCACGATCCGCGCGGCCTGGTCGAACATCGGGTCGCGACCGGCCGCGCCGCCCTCGTCCTCCTCGCCCTTTTTGCGCAGCGTGAGCAGCTCATGGTGAAACTCCTGCGGGGCCTTGTCCTTGAGGTTGTCGACGATCTGGTGCACCTCGGAATCATCGATGAAACAGCCCTGCGAACGGACCAGCTTCGACGAGCCCGGCGGCAAAAACAGCATGTCGCCCTGCCCCATCAGCACCTCCGCGCCGTTCTGGTCCAGCACGATCCGCGAATCCATCCGCGACGCCACCCGGAACCCGATCCGGCACGGCAGGTTGCTCTTGATCAGGCCGGTCACCACGTTGGCCTGCGGCCGCTGCGTCGCCACAATGATATGGATGCCCACCGCCCGGCTCTTTTGCGCCAGCCGGGACAGGTAGAACTCGACCTCCTTGCCCGCCATCATCATCATGTCCGCCATCTCGTCGACGATGATCACGATGTACGGCATGTGCAGCGGGATCTTGGCCTTCTCCTCGTCGCCGAACGCGCTGAACTTCTCGTAGAGCTGCTCGGGGGTCATCCGGTTGTAGCTGGTCAGGTGCCGCACGCCGGCCTCGGCCAGCATCGCGTACCGCTCGTCCATCTTGGTACACGCCCAGTCGAGCACCAGCGCCGCCTGCTGCATGTCGGTGATGATCGGGCTCATCAGGTGCGGCACGGTACCGAAGGTGCTCATCTCGACCATCTTGGGGTCGACCAGGATCAGCTTCACGTGGTCCGGCCGCTGCATCATCAGAAACGACATGATGATCGAGTTGATGCACACGCTCTTGCCCGAGCCGGTCGTGCCGGCGATCAGCATGTGCGGCATCGCCGCCAGGTCGGCCACCAGGGCGTCGCCCGAGGCGTCCTTGCCCAGGTACAGCGGCAGGGCCATCTTGGCGATCTTGTCCTGGGCAGCCAGGATCAGTTCCTTCAGGCGGACGCGCCCCTTGTTGAGGTTGGGCACCTCGATGCCCACGGTGTTCTTGCCGGGGATCGGGGCGACCACGCGGACAGCCGGGGCGCGCAGCACCCGGGCGATGTCGTTGCTCAGGCTGGTGATCGCGCTGACCTTGACACCCGCCGCCAGGTCCAGCTCGAAGATCGTAATGACCGGCCCGGTATCGATGTGGACCACACGGGCGTCGACCTTGAAGTCCTGGAGCGTCTGCTCGAGGATCCGGGCCTTCTCCTGCACGAGCTTCTCGTGCCGGGCCATATCCAGCGGCTCGCCATCCGGCAGCAGCGACAGCGGCGGCAGCTCATAGTTGCCCAGGTCGGTCGGCCAGGTCGCCAGCGCCTTGCGTCGGGCGGGGAGGGACTTGCGAGGGGGCTTGCTGGTCTTGATATTGGCCGGCTCGTCCTGATCGGCCGCCTCGACCGACTCCTCGGCCTCGTCCGCTTCTTCGGACTCCTCGTCAGCCTGGTCGACGACCTCGCCCTCAGGCGACTCGTCTTCCTCCTCGACGGGGTCGTCGGTCAGGGTCTCGCCGCCGGAGCGGGTGAACCTGTCCCGCAGACCCTGCCACCAGCCCGGCGGCCGCAGGTCGCCCAGCCGGCCGCGCCACTGGCGCAGCCGGTCGCCGGGGTTCTTCAGATCGACCGGCACCGGCCAGTGGGCCCGCCGCACCGCCTGCAGGCCGCGCAGAACGATCTCGTCGGCTGCCAGCAGGATGCCGACCGCCGCGGTGATCACGACCAGCAGCATTCCGCCGGGGTTGTTGAAATACCGGTGCATCAGGTCGGAAAGGCCGATCCCGACCACGCCGCCCGCGTTGAGCTGCGGCAGCACCGCCAGCTTCGCCCGTTCGGGTGTGATCGCCACCGTGATGGCCGCGACGACCAGAACCGTGCCGATCGTCCGCAGCAGCGGGTCGGCCGGCGGCCTGCCGACGATCTTGGCGATGACGAACCCGGAGACCAGCACCAGCAGCGCGTACGCCGCCTTGCCCAGGTAGAAGTGCATCTGCCAGGCGAACCACGCCCCGGCCGCGCCGCAGGCATTGTGGCAGGGCTCCGGCCAGAGGACCCCGGCCGGCCAGTCGAGCGCGTTGTACGTCAGCAGCGAGGCCCAGCCAAACGCCAGCCCCCCCACCAGCACCACCGCCCCGACCCAGGCCATCTTCGATCGTGCACTCCGTCGCTGTGCCATGTATGCCTCGCCACCAGCTGCCACCATTTTGGGTCTTATAATCTGCATGCCCGTGATGCGGAATCACCGACACGGCTTTGTTATCGGCAAATCAGCCCCTTGGAGTGCAAGGTATTGGCCGCGACGGGCATCGCGGCCGGAGGACGCGGATACCGAACATGGCGCCCCTGAACATCTACGAGATATTTCAGGCCTTCCTGATCCTGACGGTGGCAATCGACGTGCCGGGCACGGTCCCGCTGTACATGTCGATGGTATCGGACATGTCGCCCCTGCAGCAGCGGCAGGTGCTGCGCCAGGCGGTCGTCTGGGCGGCCGTGATCGGCACGAGCTTCTTCCTGGGCGGTACGCTGATCCTGACATACCTGGGCATCACGGTGGCGGACTTCCAGATTGCCGGGGGGCTGCTGCTGGTCGCCCTGAGCCTGCACGACCTGCTGGTCGGCGGCCACGCGACCAAATCGACAGGCACGCTGGTCGGGGTCGTGCCGCTGGCCACGCCGCTGATCGCGGGTCCGGCCGTCATGACCGTCGGCATCAGCCTGATCCAGGTCCAGCAGATCGGCACGGCCAACGCCATTATCGGTTACATCGCCAACCTGGCGCTGCTGTGGCTGGCGGGGCTGCTGGGCCTGCGGATGGGGCGGCGGGTGACGGGGGTCCTGCTGGCGGCGTCGAAGGTCATACTGATCCTGCTATCTGCGGTGGGGGTAAACATGGTTTTGAAAGGACTGGCGGCATTGGGTATTATTGTGCCGCCCCCGGCCGGTCCGGGGTGACGCGGCGCCCACGGCGCCGCGCAGTGCCAGGCGGGACCACCGGCGGCGGCGCCGGCGGCAGCCCGCGGGAAACGATGCCCTCGCGAGAGCCGCTTTTCCGCCGCGTGCGGACGCGACACCGAAAGCGTAAGCGCAACCTCGTGCGGGGCAGTCGCGACCTTGAAGGGTCGCGAAAGGAACCATGTACCATTTTTGGATGTGGGCCCTGATCCTGGGGCTCGTCCTGCTCAACGCGTTCTTCGTGGCGGCCGAGTTCGCCCTGGTCAAGGCCAGCGCCAGTCGATTGATCGCCTTTGCGCGGCGAGGGTCGGCTTCGGCGCGGACCGCGGTCGATATGACCGAGCATCTGGACGCCTACCTCTCGGCCACGCAGCTGGGCATCACCCTTGCAAGCCTGGGGCTGGGCTGGATCGGCGTGCCGTACCTGGCATCGCTGATCGGCGGTGTCCTCCAAAGGTTACCCGTCGACCATGTTGAAATGCTCAGTCATGCGATCTCGTTCACGGTCGCGCTGGCGATCATGACGGCCCTGCACATGGTCTGGGGGGAACTGGCGCCCAAGAACCTGGCGATCAGGGTGCCGGAACGAACGAGCCTGGTGGCGGCCCGGCCGCTGCGGCTGTTCTACGCGGCATTCTACCCGTTCATCGTATCGCTCAAGGGGCTGGCGAACCTGTCGCTGCGGCTGTTCGGCGTGCGGCCGGTCAGCGAGCTGGAGATGTCGCTGTCGCAGGAGGAGTTGCGGCTGGCGTTCGCCCACGCCCACAGCAGCGGCCAGCTGACCGCCCACGAGCGGGCCCTGATGGAAAACGTCCTGCTGTTCGCCCACATGCGGGCGCGACAGATCATGCTGCCGCGGACGGAGATCTACCACGTCTCCATCCTCGACGACCTCAAGACCAGCGTCGAGGGCATCCTGCGGAGCGGCCACACCCGTGTGCCGGTGGTCAAGGAGGGCCTCGACGAGATCCTGGGCTACGTGCACGTCAAGGACATCGCCCAGCTGCTGCTGGACCCCAGGCCGTGGGAGAACAAGCGGCTGGAGGACCTGCTGCGTCCGGTGCACTTCATCAGCGAGCACATCTCGCTGTCGAAGCTGCTGGTCTACTTTCAGCGGGAGCAGACGCACCTGACGATCCTGGTGGACGAATACGGCGGCACGGCCGGCATGGCGACGCTGGAGAACGTGCTCGAGCAGCTGGTCGGGACGATCCGCGACGAGTTCGACGACCAGCAGCCCCTGATCAGCCGGCTGGGGCGGCACCGCTTCCGGATTGACGGCCGCGTGCCGCTGGCGGTGGTCGCCAGCCGCTGCAAAATCGAGTTCCCGCAGACCGAGGCCGACACGATCGGCGGCTTTGTAACCGAACGGGTTGGCGACATCCCGGACCGCGGCCAACAGGTGGATCTGGACAGCTTCCGGGTGGTCGTGACCGGGTCCGACCCCAAGCGGGTCACGTCGGTCGAGCTGGTTCTCAAGCCGGGGGAGACGGCCGAGCAGGTGCCGGTGTGAGAGCACGCCTTTCGCCGGTGCAGGCCTATACTGATAGGTCCGGCCGGATGCCGGTGTGCATAGTCGGTCCGTGTAGGGCGGGCTGTGCCCGCCAGAGCCGTTGCCCTCCCGTAGGGGGTTATTGCCCACCAGAACCTTACACAGGGCCTGCGGGTCCGCAATTATGGATTTGTCCATGAATGACCTCAAACAGATCGTCAGTGAACGCCTCCTGCCTTACGTGCGGCAGCCCGCACAATACATCGGCGGCGAGGTCAACCAGCTGCCCGCCCCCGGCCGGTGGGAAGAGGCGCAGGTGCGGGTGGCGCTGGCCTTCGCCGACACCTACGGCATGGGCATGAGCCACCTGGGCATGCAGATCCTCTACTGGGCGGTCAACAACATCGACTGGGCGTGTGGCGAACGGGTCTATTGCCCCTGGACCGACGCCGAAGAGGTCATGCGCCGGGAGAACATCCCGCTGTTCACCTGGGACCACCGCCATGCCGTCCGCGACGCCGACATCCTGGGCGTGTCGCTGCAGTACGAGATGCAGTTCACGAACCTGCTGACGATGCTCGACCTGGCGGGCATCCCGCTGCATGTCGGGGACCGCAGCCAGGCCGACCCGATCGTGGTGGTCGGCGGGCCCCAGGTCGACAACCCCGAGCCGATTGCCCCCTTCGTCGACCTGGTCGTCATCGGCGACGGCGAAGAGGCCCTGCCGCAGCTGCTGGAAGCGTACCGGGAGTTCAAGCAGGCCGGCCGCAAACGTGGCGAAATCATCGTCGAGCTCGCCCGGCGGTTCGCCTGGTGCTATGCGCCGAACCTCTACGACGTCGACTACAACCCCGACGGGACGGTCCGATCGGTCCAGCCGCGAATCGAGGGGGTGCCTGAGCGGATCGAGCGGTGCTGCGTCCGGGACTTCGAACACGCGACGGTCCCCGAGCGGCCGATCGTCCCGTGGATCGAGAGCGTCCACGACCGGATCGGCATCGAGATCATGCGGGGCTGCCCCCAGATCTGCCGGTTCTGCCACGCCGGCGCAACGAAAAAGCCGATGCACGTCCGCAGCGTCGACCGCATCCTCGAGATCGCCGAGGCCGGCTGGCAGGCCACCGGCAACAGCGAGATCGGACTGCTATCTCTCTCGACAGCCGACTACCCGCACTTCGCCGAACTGGCCGAGCGGATCGACAAGCAGTTCAGCCCGCGGATGGTGAGCATCGCCGTGCCGTCGCTGCGGGTGGACAAGATGTTGCAGAACATCCCGTGGCTGACCCGCTCGATCCGCAAGACCGGCATGACCATCGCGGTCGAGGCAGCCGACGACGTGATGCGCCGGGCGATCAAAAAGAAGGTCACCGACGAGGACCTCATGGCCGCTGTAGAGGAGGCGTACAGGGCCGGCTGGCGGTCGCTGAAACTCTACTTCATGGCCGGCTTTCCCGGCGAAACCGAGCAGGACATCAAGGGGATCTGGCGGCTGGCGTGCAAGGTGAGTGAGGCCCGCCGGCCGATCGGCCGCGGCCCGGCGGCGGTGACCGTCAGCGTCTCGTGGCTGGTGCCCAAGCCGTTCACGCCCATGCAGTGGGCCCCGCAGCGCGAGGCGGAATACTTCCGCCGCGTGCATTACACATTGAAGAACCTCCAGTCCAGCCAGCGCCGCATGCCCGTCAAGATCCGCACGCACGGGTTCGGCCGGTCATTCCTGGAGGCGGTCTTCTCCCGCGGCGATCGCCGGCTGGGGCCGGTGATCGAGTCGGCCTGGCGGGCCGGCGCCCGGTTCGATGCGTGGGAGGAGCACTTCGACCTGGACCTGTGGACGAAGATGCTCGACCAGGAAGGCCTCGACCCCGCCTGGTACGCCAACCGCGAGCGGGGCGCCGATGAGGTCTTCCCGTGGGACCACATCGCCGGCCAGGACAAGGCGTGGTTGCGGAAGCAGTATGAGGATATCTTCGAGACCCTGAGCGAGCGTCCTGAAGGGGAGAAATCGCACTGACAGGGGTATCCGGCTGTCCCGCCTGGGTCAGAGGGAGTCGAACCGACTCGTCCAGTCGCTCAAAGGCCTCTGTGCCCAGTGGACGATCTACGCCCGTTACTCACCGTATAATGCGGATATCGACGACGCCCGCAGGTTTCTGGACCGCATTGAGGAGCTCAGACAATGGCTAAAGTGAAAGCCCCGCCCGTATTCGTGGACCGCCTGAAGGATGCCCTGGTCGAAGGCCTCAGGGCCGGCGGCATCTCCGCTGAGGTAGACAGCGAACCCGTGCCGACAACAAAGCTCTACCGGGTGATGGTACTAGCCCCGAAGTTCAAGGCACTCAAGCACACGGAGCGTCAGGATCTGGTCTGGCGAAT
>JAWLBS010000127.1:0-13179 GCA_041687575.1 Phycisphaerae bacterium
ACCGCGGCTGGACCGTACAGGTGCCGCTGCCCAAGGCCCTGATGAACGGCGGGTAGGGCGGGCTGCGCCCGCCGAAGTTGCCAGATGCCAGTTGCCAGTGAACGGCAGGGGGCAGGGATCAGTGACATCGGGTGCAACAGTCCTGCGCAAACGAGCCGCGACCGTGAGGGAGCGGTAGATCACGTAGGGCGGGCTGTGCCCGCCAAGTTCGGAGTCCCGGCTTCAGCTGGCGCTTGGAGTCCCGCCTTCAGGCGGTCCGCCCGAGCGAGCGCAGCGATGCGAGTGGCCGGGCTGCGCGGTGTCGGGTGCCATGGCCACGCTGCTTGCCACGGCGTAGTCGTCGTTTGGCGAAGCCGGGTTGTGGCCATGGAATCCCGCGGATGAGCGGACGTCCCCGCAGACGAACGGGAAAGAGCCGCGACCGTGAGGTCGCGGTGAACCTTCGGATGTGCGCCGCCCTCACGTCAGGTGTCACGATCCTGCGGTCGCTCGCGGGGCCGTGATGTCGAACGTGCGGGGATACCGCTCCCTCACGGTCGCGGCTCGTTCGCGGGGGATACCGCCCTCACGGCTCGTTCGCGGGGGATCCGCTCCCCGCGGATTACCAGCTCTGCAGCGGGCGGACCTCGACGGCGGGCTTTTGCCACCAGTCCGGGTCGGCGAACCAGTTTTTGACCATCAGCGCCGCGACCACCCCGTCGCCGGAGGCGGTCGCCAGCTGCATCGCCGCGGCGATCCGGCAGTCGCCCGCGACGAAGACCCCGGGCACCGCCGTGCGCAGCCAGGCCGGATCGCAGGCGATCAGTCCGTGCTCGTCGAGATCCACCCCGCTGCCCTCCAGCCACGACGTGTTGGGCACGTGCCCGATGAAGATGAAGATCCCGTCGGCGTCGAGGACCCGCTCGGGGCCATCCTCGACGTGGCGGACGCGGACGCGCTCGACCCGGCCGTCGCCCTCGATCGACTCGACCACGGAGTTGAGCACCAGCTCGATGCCCAGCTTCTCGGCCTTGGACATCATCTCCTCGACCAGCACGAGCGTCGCGCGGAACTGCTCGCGGCGGTGGACCAGGTAGACCTTCTTGGCGAACTTGGCCAGGTGCAGGGTCTCTTCGACGGCCGTGTTGCCCCCGCCGACGGCTACGACGGTCTTGCCCTTGAAGAACGGGGCGTCGCAGGTCCCGCAGTAGCTGACGCCGGCGCCGGCCTCGCGGTATTCGCGTTCGCCGGGCACGCCGAGCTGGCGGTAGTCGCTTCCCATGGCGAGGATGACCGCGCGGGCGCGGAACTCCTGTTCGCCGTCGTTGGTGACGATGGTCAGGGTGGCGTCGTCATTGCGCTGCAGGGCGCTGGCCTGGTAGCCGGGCATGATCTCGGCCCCGAAGCTCAGGGCCTGGTTCTGCATCCGCTCGACCAGGTCCGGTCCGCTGATCCGCTCGAAGCCCGGGTAGTTCTCGATGCGGTCGGTCGTGGCGATCTGCCCGCCGGGCACGAACTTCTCCAGGATGAGGGTCTTGTACCGGTCGCGGGCCGTGTACAGCGCCGCCGCCAGCCCCGCGGGTCCGCCGCCGACAATGATCACATCGTACAACTCGTTCGCCATGGTCTGCTCCCGTGTTTGCCGGCTCAAGGTGCAGCGGTCTGCCCGGCCTGGTTCGCTATCGTCGAATTCGATGCCTTGACCTTTGCCCGCCACTGGGTGATTCGCGGGCCGAACAGCCTCTCGGCCTCGGCCTTGTCCGTCGCCACCAGCGCCGTGTCCTTCGAGGCGATCCTGGCCAGGGATTTATCCTGCCCGAACTGCCAAGCCTCGGTCAGCCCGTAGAGCCCTTCCCGCTGGAGCACCTGCCGGGAATCTCCGTAGACCGCCCGCGAGAACATCTGCGTTTCAAGCCCGTGACGGGCCGGGCTGTAGGTTATCAAGGCGATCCAGCCGCCCGGCATGTCGGCCTGGGCCCCTTTTTCGTACAGCAGCCGCGGCAGCAGCCATCGCCATGCCTGCGGCAGGTAGATCTGCGGGCACGGCACGATCCGGTTGATGGGTTTGCCCTTGTTCTTGCCGGTCGGGTCGCTCGTCTCGACCAGCAGCGACTGGCCAAGGCGCAGCGTGTGGTGCGAGCTGGTCACCATGCGGGCCGGTTGATTCCTGGGGGCCACCACGGTCTCGATCCGGCTGGACCACTCGTCATCGTGCAGGTCCCAGGAGGTGAAGGCGGTCTGGCGCTCGTACTCCGCCCCGTCGCCGCCCGGCCAGAAGGACCACCTTTCGGTCTGCAGGGCGAGGCCCTCGCGCTTGCTGCGGGTCTCGAGCGATTCGCGGACCACCACGTAGCCGTACGGCTCTTTGCCGGCCATCAGGAGGAAATACTGTTCCTTCCACAGGTCCTGCTCTTGCGGCGGCGGGGCGACCACATCCATGAGCATCTGGAGACCCTTGGCGGTCGCCGTGCGGACCCGCTCGTCGTCCTTGGCCTGCAGCAGGACCATGAAGCCCCCGGCCAATTTGGCGACGAGTTTGCGCCCGTCGGCCGGGTCCGTGTTTCGCGTGGCGATGTACAGCACGAACATCTGGTTATCGGGCCCCAGCACGATCAGCACCGCGTTGTGCAGACGATGCGCCTCGTCGTAGGCGTGCAGGAGCAGTGTCCCCTTGTGGTTGCCCTGGACCATGGGTTTTTCGCTGGTGATCTTCTCGCCGGGGATGCCGACGTCGGTGGCCAGCTGCGTGCGGACCATCTCGACGGCCTTGTCGAAGGTCCAGTCGGCCGGAAGGTCGCTGACGACGAGCCGTCCGACCGTCGCCCCGTCGGGCAGGGTGAACTGGCCGATCTCGGTGCCGGACTCGCCGGCCGGCTTTTTCACGCGCGCGACCGACGTGTTGTCCGGCAGATTGATGCTGATCCCGAAACTGCCGTCGGTGTACAGGAAATCGGCCCGGGCGACACCGGCCGCGGCGAGCACCGCCAGTACCGGCCAGAACCGCAGCATCCTGCGTGAGAAGATGGTTTTCCTTGTCGTGTCCAACTGCATCGCATCCCTTTCCGCCGACCACTGAAAACAACGCTGGCCGGGTCGGCTCACGGGACCGATTATATGCGCCCGGCCCGTTTCGACCAGCGCGTGGCCCGCATGCCATTGCGTTGTTGCCTTGTGACCCGCGGTTTCCAGGGGGTCTGACCCCGAAGCGAACGCCTCTTAGCGAAATCAACGCCGAGACCTCTTGGCGGCCGGATGCCTTTGCACGTCACCGGGGTCTGACCCCGTAGCGTTCGAGGACACGGCCCTGCTGCGCAGGACCGTGGTACCCATCCGGGGCGTTTCTCCCAAGGGGGTCAGACCCCGTCGGATCGTTCAGGTATCGGTGCCGCCAAGGGAATTGCGGCGTGGGTTCGAATGCGAGGGTGCTACAAGGGGTCAGACCCCCGGCACCGTTCGTTTCGACCAGCGTGCCCGGGATACCGTTGCGTTGTTGCCTTGTGACCCGCGGCGGGTCGGCTGGTAGAATGGGGCGAACGCCCGTCGTGCCGGGCGTGCAAGGAGCCGGTGTTTTGCGAACGCGACAACGAAATCTCTTGATCGGGGTGGGACTGCTCATGGCGGTGGTCGCCGCATCCTCCTGGCCTGCCTGGCGATGGTACAAGATCAGTGCGGCCGAGCGGGCCTGGCGGGAGGGTGCGGACAAACCGTGGCGGCTGCTCCGCGATCTGGCCGAATCACGAACCGCGCGGGGCGACCGGATCGTGATGGAGGCCCTGACGGCCCCCGAGTCGCAGACCCGTGAATTGGCGGCCTATGCGGTCGTCAAAGCCGGCAGGTTCGACCTGGCTGACGCCCTGCAGGCCGCCTGGCGCCGGGAGCCGCAGGGGCGGACCCGCAGCGTGATGATCAACTTCTGGGGCCGGCTGGCGGGTGAATCGGCCGAGCCGGCACTGCACGCCCTGCTCGACTCGCCCGACAAGTGGACCGCCTGCGGGGCCGCGCGGGCCCTTCTGGGGGCGGGGCATTTCGCGGCGGCTGAACGCCTGCTGATGTGGACCGAAGAGCCGGACGACGCTCTTCGCATGCACGTGCAGCGGGAACTGGCAGCGCTGGCTGCCCCCATGGCCGAGATGATCGGGCAGCCTTCGCCGGTCCCCGACGCGCCGGCTGGCTTCTGGTCGGATGGTCAGCGCGAGGTCTTCGTGGGGTGGTGGCGGGTTCACGTGACCGACCGGCTCTTGCGTGACTGGTTCGCCTGGCGGGCGGAAGTGCCCGAGATGTACGGCCGCGTCAGGTACCTCCAGCACGAATGGGACAAACGGTTCGGCGGGTTCCTCGAGGTCAGCGACGAGCGGGCGGACTGAGGCTACAGGTTTTTCTCCGCCACGTCGATGCCCTTGAGCATGCCGGCCGCCTTGTTCATCGTCTCTTCGTATTCCTTTGCGGGGACCGAATCGGCGACGATGCCGGCGCCGGCCTGGACGTAAGCGTTCCAGCGGCCCTGCTCGCCCGGGGTGACCACCATCGTCCGCAGGGCGATGCAGGTGTCCATGTTGCCGGCGAAATCGAAGTAGCCCACCGCCCCGGCATACGGGCCCCGCAGCGTCGGCTCGTACTCGTCGATGATCTGCATCGCCCGGACCTTCGGCGCGCCGGTGACCGTGCCGACCGGCAGCGTCGCCCGCAACGCGTCGAACGCCGTGCGGCCGGCGGCGAGCTTGCCGGTGACCTCGCTGGAGATGTGCATCACGTGGCTGTACCGTTCGACCGTCATCATCTCAGTGAGTTTGATCGAACCCAGCTCCGCCACGCGGCCCACGTCGTTGCGGCCCAGATCCACCAGCATCACATGCTCGGCCCGCTCCTTGGGGTCGGCCAGCAGGTCCTGCTCGAGGTGCTTGTCCTCGGCCTCGGTCTTGCCGCGGCGGCGGGTGCCGGCCAGGGGGCGGTTGGTGACTATGCCCTCTTCAACGCGGCACATGATTTCGGGGCTCGAACCGACCAGGCGGACCCGGGGCGATTTGACGTAGAACATGAACGGCGAGGGGTTTACGCACCGCAGCGCCCGGTAGATGTTGAACGGGTCGGCGGTCGTCGTCGCCGCCAGCCGCTGCGAAAGCACCACCTGGAAGATGTCGCCCGCCCGGATGTACTCCAGGCAGCCTTCCACGGCCCGTTCGTACTGCTGGCGGGTCATGTTGCTGGTGTAGTCGACGCACGAGGGCTGTGAGCTGTCGATGCTGTTGGCCATCGTCAGCCGCGGCTTGCTCAGGTCGTCGACGACGCGCTGGATGCTGGCGACAGCCGCCTTGTAGCCGGCCTCGACGCCGAGGTTGGCGACGTCGATGTGGCCGACCACTTTGACCGTCTTGAACACGTGGTCGAAGATGACCATCGTGTCGTACAGGCCGAACAGCAGGTCCGGCAGGCCCCGGTCGTCCGGGGGCGCGTCCGGCAGCGGTTCGTAGAAGCGGACCAGGTCGTAGGACGCATACCCGACCGCCCCGCCCAGAAACCGCGGCATGCCGGGCAGGTGGTGGGGGGTGTGGTAGTCGGCCATCATGCGCTGGAGTTCGGCGAGCGGGTCCTCGCTGGTCTGCTCCCGGACGACCGCGCCGCCGCGCAGCACGCGGCTGCGGTGCCCCTTGGCCTCGAAGACCTCCCGGGGATTGGCCGCCAGGAACGAGTACCGGGCGATCTTTTCGCCCCCGACGACGCTTTCGAGGATGAAGGCATGCTCGGCCGTCGGATCGAGGCGGGCAAAGGCCATCACCGGCGTGAGGTTGTCCGAAAGCAGCTCGCAGTAGACCGGCACGAACTTCGCCCCGGCTCGCGCCTGCTGCTCGACCTGGTCCATGTCTGGGTATATGGCTAGCATGGCCGGCATCGTAGATACATGCTGAACTTGCGTCAATTGCGGTCGTCTTATAGATGGCAGTGCCGCGCGCACGGCGGGCTTTTGTGCGGGTCCGTCGCGCGCCATGGGCGTCAACCCCTGGGGCTCCCTGGGGCTTCAGGCTCATTCGCCGGACTGTCCCGGCCGATAAGGATATGTGTGCGGCGGAACCAGCCGTCTGCGTAAGCACTGAAAAGGCCGTAACTTGAGACACTGGGCCGCGTCCGGCGGACTTGACGGCTGGATGGGGTCGATCTAACATTTGGCGGTATCGAGTATCGACTTGACGAGCAGACGCGGAAGGAGTGCGCAAGATGATGTGCCAGCGGTGCAAGAAGCGCGACGCAACCGTGCACCTGACCGAGATCATCCACGGCGAGAAGGCCGAGAAGCACCTGTGCGAGCAGTGCGCCGCTGAGGAGAACATCACCGTCAAGCAGCCGCAGCTCAACGAGTTACTGGCCAACTTCGTCAAGAGCCAGGCGGCGGCCGGCGAGGTCGCCAATATCACCTGCCAGGCCTGCGGGATGACCTTTGCGGAGTTCCGTTCGGGCGGGCTTTTGGGTTGCCCCTATGACTACGACGCCTTTGAAAAGGCTCTCACGCCGCTGATCAAGAGGGCCCACGAGGAGGGCAGCCAGCACGTCGGCAAGGTGCCGCAGCGTGCCGGTATCGCCCAGGAACGGCAGCACGAGTTGATGCGGGCCCGCCGGGAGCTGGCGGCCGCGGTAGACCGGGAAGATTACGAGTTGGCCGCCAAGCTCCGCGACCAGATCAAGAACCTGGAAAAGGCATGACCATAGACGAGCTGACCAGAAACCGCAGTGCCTGGTTGCGGGCGGACATGCCGATGTCGGAGATCGTGATCTCCTCCCGCATCCGGCTGGCCCGCAACGTGGCCGGCTTCCCGTTCCTCGCCAAGGCCGATACCGTGCAGCGGCGGGAGATCTACCGGCTGCTGCGCGACAGCATCGATCGCGCCAACGTGGCCGAGGACCTGACCTTTATCGATCTGGAGAATGTCGAGGAAGTCGACCGCCAGGTCCTCGTGGAGCGCCACCTGATCTCCAAGCAGCACGCCGAGTCCGACGGCAGCCGCGCCGTCGCCTTCAGCCCCGAAGAGACTGTCAGCCTGATGATCAATGAGGAAGACCACCTCCGCATGCAGGTCCTGCGGAGCGGGCTGCAGATGGACGAGTGCTGGAATGTCATCAGCCGCATCGACAACTCGATCGAGGAGTTCATCGATTTCGCGTTCCACACCCGCTTCGGCTATCTGACGGCCTGCCCGACGAACGTGGGCACGGGGATCCGCGTCTCGGCGATGCTGCACCTGCCGGCGCTGAAACTGACCGGCGAGATGGACCGGGCGTTCCGTGCCGCCAAGGACATGCACCTGGCGATTCGGGGCCTGCACGGCGAGGGGACCGAGGCGAGCGGCGACATCTACCAGATCTCCAACCAGACCACCCTGGGCAAGAGCGAGGAGGAGATCATCAGCGAGTTCAAGCACCTGATCATCCCCAAGCTCGTCGAGTACGAGAAACGCGCCCGCCAGGCCCTGATCAGCGAGCGGAGCGTCGCCCTGGACGACAAGATCTGGCGGGCCTATGGCATCCTCGTGCATGCCCGCGCGATCAGCACGGAAGAGGCCCTGCACCTGATCAGCCACGTCCGCATGGGCGTGAGCCTCGGGCGGGTCGACAGCATCAAGCTCGAAACGCTCAACGACCTGTTCCTGATGATCCAGCCGGCCCACCTGCAGAAGATCGCCCGCAAGCGGCTTTCCGGCGAGGAACGCTCGATCGCCCGTGCCGACCTGATCCGCAAGCGGCTCAACGGGGCGAGTTCGAACTGATCCCTTGACCATTGGGGCCGTAAGCCTAGGATTTGCTGTATCGGCGTGGCAATGTGCCGGCATGCACCGCGTCTGGATCGGGTGCCCGGCAAACGCCCGCTAAACGGGCGACCGGTGGGCTTCGTGGGGATTTTGGGGGATACCGGGCATGCAAGAGCCGCAGCACGCACCGAAATTGAGGGTCCTTCTGGCGGATGACCACGGCGTGGTGCGCGACGGCATTCGTCGCCTGCTTCAGAATCAGGATGACATCGAGGTCGTGGGGCTTGCCGATGATGGTCTGGAAGCGGTCGAAATGGCCGCGCATCTGGAGCCGGACGTCATCGTCATGGACGTCAGCATGCCCAACATGGACGGTATTGAGGCGACCCGGCAGATCCGCCAGCACAATTCCCGCGTTCGCATCGTCGGGCTGAGCATGTACGGCAAATCGGACGTCGGCGCCGCGATGCGCGAAGCCGGAGCGGACGACTACCTCTCCAAGACCTGCGCCCCGCACGAGCTGATTGCGGCCATCCGCGAGTGTGCCGCCGCCTGAACCGCAAGAAAACCCAAGCATACCACAAAAGGCAAAACGTCCCGGCCGCGAGTGTTCCCCCAGGGGTCTGACCCCGAGTCGCACGCCTCCTGCGGAATCAGCGTCTCGATTTCATGGTCGCCCGGATACTCGTGCAAGCCACCGGGGTCTGACCCCGTGGCGCGGCGGCCGGCGCGTTTTCCTAAGGGGGGCAGACCCCCGAAGCCCTCACCCGCCACTGATTCCCGGATGCACCCCGTAAGATCGAAGGCGTCCCGGCCGTCTTTCGACAGCCGGGACATCCCGGGTGAGAGTGAGAGACTCGTTGCCGGCAGGATTCGTCTCGCCTTGCCGCCGGTTTGCTCAGGCGGCGGCAATGTTGTCTTCGAGGGCATGGCGGAGCTTTTCCAAGGCCTTGTTCTGGATCTGGCGGACGCGTTCCTTGGTGACGCCGACGATCTCGCCGACCTGTGCCAGTGTCAGAGGCCGCGCGTCTTCCGGGTCAAGGGCTTGCAGTGCGAACCGGGCCTGGATGACCCTGCGCTCCACGTCGGTCAGGTCCGCATAGTTGCCGGCCAGCACGTCGCGCAGGCCATCGAGATGATCTTCCTCGACCAGTTCGCGTTGCCGTTCCAGGAAATCGCTCTTTTCCAGGGCCGGATCGAACTCGGTCGGGAACCGGCTGCGATAGCGCATTGCCCGCTGGGCAACCCGGCTGAAGGCCTTGAGGATCGCCCGGCACCCGTAGGTGCTGAACTTGAAGCCGCGCGAGCAGTCGAACTTTTCGACGCTGCGCAGCAGGGCCATGTTCCCTTCGCTGATCAGGTCGGCGAAGTCCACGCCGGTGATTCGCGAGCGCTTGGCCATGGCGAGTACCAGAGGCATGTTCGCCTGGACGATGTGGGCTCGCGACGCGTTGGCGATCTTGAGCCACTTGACCAGGTCCCGCATGACCTGGCGCGACAATCTCTTGTTGGTGTGGGCTTTGATTATGCGGAATACTTCTCGCCGGGCGAAGTTATACCGCTGGAACAGCACCTGTTCCTGGTCGCGCGTCGGGGTCGTGACCCGGACTCTGGCGATCGAATCCGGGTCGGCGTCCGGTATATACGCCGGTGTGGCCACGAATTCATGATTGTCCTGTGCGAACGACTGCGGGTCCTGGCCGAACAGTGTCTTTTCGATGTTTCGGGAGCGGAACGCGGGATGATCGAAGTACTCCACCGGTTCGTGCATCGCCCGCAGGAGCAGGTCCGTCTCCTGTTCGTCGAATATGGCGAGCTCTCTGTCCGTCGGCGGTGTCACGCGGGGTTGCATCTTCCTGCCGCGAGAGGATCCCTTTTGCTTCGGACTGGTCGTCGTTTTCATATGGTCGTACCTCCGGAAATCTGGCAACAAGCCGTCCGGCTGCAAGTCCTTTTCGCAGCCGCATCATCCCGTTTGCCGTGTGCACATCGTCGTGCACCCGACCTGTGATGCTTGGAAACTGTACGACCGCCCCCGGCCAAGGTAAACCTGACTGCACACCCAAATCCATCTGAGGCATTCCCCTATGCCTGTGCCCCCGTCGTTTGCGCAAGCGGTTCACGCCCAACGCGCCGGCTCTGCAAGAAACAAGCGAGGAGAAGGGGCCGCGGGCGAAGACCGGTCCGGCCGCGTCTCACGGTCGGGCGCTTTCCACAGGGGGTGTCATCTACCTCGCAAGGCGCCAAACTATGGGCACGCTGTCCATGAGAGATTCCTCGCTGCGCTCGGAATGACAGATTTGGGTGGTTACGGTACGGAATCCACTGCGCATTCGAGGAATTCCATGGCCGCAACCCGGCTTCGCCAAACGACGGCTACGCCGTGGCAAGCAGCGCGGCCATGGCACCCGGCCCAGCCCGCCTTACTGGCAACCGGCAACCGGCCACTCGCCACTGGCAACTGCAGTTATTCCGACAGATTGATATGCTCACCGCGTTTGAGCGTGTTCACGCTGCGGAAGCCCATCTGCTGCATCCGCGTGGCAAACGCCCCGGCCTGGTCCGGCTCGCCGTGGACGACCAGTGCCTTGCGGCAGCCTTTGGCCTGCGGGCGAACCAGCGCGTCGAGTTCGTGGCGGTCGGAGTGGGCGGAAAAGCCATTGATCGCCGCGACCCGCGCCCGCACCTCGTACGGCTCGCCGAAGATACGGACCTCTTTGGCCTTTTCCACCAGTCGCCGGCCCAACGTGTGCATCGCCTGGAAGCCCACGATCAGGATCGTACTGCGGTGGTCGCTGATGTTGTTGGCCAGGTGGTGCAGGATCCGCCCCGTCTCACACATGCCGCTGGCGCTGAGGATGATGCACGGCTCTTTCAGTTCGTTGATCTGCTTGGACTCTTCCACGCTGCGGGTGTAGATGCAGCAGTCGCCGTCGAACAGGTCGCCGTTGGTCTTGTGGTTGAAGGCGCGGGCCTCGCGGTCGAAGCAATCGGGGTGGCGGCGGAAGACCTCGGTCGCGCTGATGCTCAGCGGGCTGTCGACGAAGACCGGCACCTTGGGCAACCGCCCCTCGTGGAAGAGCTGGTTCAGGTAGTACACGATCACCTGCGTCCGGCCGACGCTGAAGGCGGGCACGATCACCTTGCCGCCCCGCTCGATGGTCTTGCCGACGATCTCGCACAGCCGCTGCTTGGCCTGGCCGATGTCCTCGGTCTCGCGGTCGCCGTAGGTCGATTCGCAGATCAGCACGTCGCAGTCCGGCAGCGGCGCCGGGTCGCGCAGCAGCGGCATCTGCGGCCGGCCGACGTCGCCCGTGTAGACGAGCGAGAGCGGCCGCTTGCCGGTCCGCTCGATCTGCAGATGGATGCCCGCCGAGCCGAGCATGTGCCCCGCCTCGAACAACCGGGCGGTCACCCCCGGGATCGGCTCGAACGTCTCGCCGTACGTCTGGCCGCAAAACAGCGGCATCGCATTGACCGCGTCCTGCTGCACGTACAGCGGCTCGATGGGCGGCTCGCCCTTTCTGGCCCTCTTCTTGTTGACGTACCTGGCGTCTTCCTCGTGGATGTGCCCGGAGTCGGCCAGCATGATTGCGCACAGGTCCTTTGTCGCGGGGGTCGAGTAGATGTATCGGGCGTACCCGTCGCGGACCAGCAGGGGCAGCCGCCCCGAGTGGTCGATGTGGGCGTGCGAGAGGATCACCGCGTCGATCGCGGCCGGCTCGACGCAATGCTCGCGGTTCTTGGTATTCGTCTCTGCTCGCCGGCCATGAAACAGCCCGCAATCCAGCACCAGACGCTTGTCCCCGACCTGCACGAGGTGCATCGAGCCGGTCACTTCCCCGGCCGCACCGAAAGAGGAGATACGGATCATCGATTGAAATACCTTTCACGTCCGGCCGCGCCGCATCGTCTTTGGGCGCCCGGCCGATACACATCCGGTCGGCGCTTCTCGCCGTCGACGGCCGCCTGGCGCGGCAACCCTGTAACCACCATTATGATCGACCGGGGCGGATTGCGAAATGAAGCCGGGACAAAATCTGTCCGCAAGGGCGGCGCCCAAACCGGCGGTTGTCTTGACGGCCGGGGCGGGGTTTTCCAGGGGTCTGACCCCGGTTCGCACGTTTCCCAGCGGCGTCAACGCCTGGATCTCATGGCGGCCTGGATGCCTGTGCACCTCACCGGGGTCTGACCCCGTGGCGTGGGCGCCGGGGCGTTTCCCCCAGGGGGTCAGACCCCGGCGGATCGTTCATGTATCGGTGCCGCCATGGGGATTGGATCGTGGGCTCGAACGCGGGCGTGCTACAAGGGGTCAGACCCCCGCCAAGCGCCCCCACTCGCCACGGACCGGCCGATGCCCCCAAAGGCGACGCCCGGACCGGTGGTTGTCTTGACGGGCGGGGCGGGTTTAATCAAAGTAGGCGCTTGTGCAGGGGCATGACGGGCGGTTTTGGGCGTGGGATTCAGTGCCGGACCCGCGCTTGGGCCCGGGGCCCCGGCTGATTCGCACCGTATTGCGCACCATGAGATTGGGACGGCCGGCCCTTGCTGGCCGCGCCGATGAGGACTTGATGGCAACACAAAAGACCGAAGTTCAGGACGTGGAGATTCGCCGGTTCGCGCTGGATTGCGCCCGGATCGCCGACGAGAACAAGGCCGAGGACGTCGTGGTGCTCGACCTTCGCGACCGCAGCACGATCTGCGACTACTTCATCATCTGCACCGGCACCTCGGACCGGCAGATGCGGACGATCGTGGACTATGTCGACGAGCACGCGGTCAAGCTCGGCCAGAAGCGGTTCCGAGTCAGCGGCTACGACCAGGCGAGCTGGATCCTGGTGGACTACATCGACGTGATCATCCACGTCTTCAACGAGGACAGCCGGCAGTATTACGACCTGGAGCTGCTCTGGGGCGATGCCCCCCGGCTCGAATGGCAGCAACAGGACCGATGACCGGACGTGACAGGATCATGGCGGCGTTCGCAGGCCGGCCGACCGACCGGGTGCCGATCTTCGAGCAGACGGTCTTTTCCGATGTGGCGTCGGCGGCGATGGGGCGGCAGCTGGACGTCGGCGGGGGCACGCTCAAATACCGCGAGGCGTGCGCGTGGCTGGACGGGGACGATGCGCACGCGGCCTTCGTGGAAAAGATGCTCGAGGACGTGGCGTGGCTCTACCGGCGGGCGGGCTACGACATGATCCGCATGCCGTGGCGGGAGACCCGCCGGCCGAGCGAGCGGCTGGACGAACACACCTTCCTGTTCGGCGACCGGGACCGGCAGTGGTCGGTCTGGCGGTACAGTCCCGAGGCGGCCAACTGGCACGGGATCGACAATCACTTGCGGGACGACGGGACGGATCGCCTGATCGCCGAGCTGCGGCAGCAGGTGCGGGCATACCAGGGGCCGACAACTCCGGCCGAGGAGTCGCTGGCGGAGTGGGACCGGCTGCGGGAACTCGCC
>JAWLBS010000128.1:0-13128 GCA_041687575.1 Phycisphaerae bacterium
CCAAATCATCTCGACAGGCACCGACCTCCGCAGCCGGCAAAGCAGCTTCAAGATCGAGACGGAACAGCTCAAATCGATCATGGGGCTGCCGGAAGACATGCTGCTGGCGATCCTCGAAGCCCCGTTCGACCCGTTCGGGGAGATCACACAGGAGGAACTGCTGCGGCTGAGCCTCGAGACCGACCCCGAGATCGCCACCCTGAAAAACGCCGTCAAGAACGCCGAAATCCAGCTCTCGCTGGCCCGCAAGGGACGCCTCGACGTGGCGCTGAACCTCAGCGCCTCCAGCGACCTGCCCGGCTCGGGCAACTGGACCGACCGCGAGGAGTACCGGGCCGACGCGGGGCTGGAGATCCGCTTCATGGACCGGCGGATCAGCAACAGCCTCGCCCGCGAGGCCGGCGCCACCATCGCCCGGTTCCAGTACGAGATGCAGGCCCGCCAGAACGAGATCCGCGTCGGCGCGCTCGAACCGCTGATCCGATCGGCCGCCCTGCGGAGCAACCTCATCGAGCGACAGGCCAACATCAAGCGCTACCGCCGCGACTACGAGCGCGGCCTGAAGGAATACTTCTCGCACGAGCTGAGCATGGACGACCTGCTCCGCCGACGGCGAGACCTGACCAACGAGCAGTTCGAGCTGATCGACGACGTGTGCGACCTCGGGCGGATGATGGCCGATCTGGCCAGTGCAACCGGCAAGTTCTTCGAACTGCTCGAAGCCGAGGCCGCCGCCTCACAGGCTGCAGGCAGTCAGGCTGCCGACAGCCAGGCGGCGGGTCGGCAATGATTCCGTGGGGGTCTGACCCCTTGGCGCGGAGGCCGAGGTGTTTTCCCCAGGGGTCAGACCCCGGCGGATTGTTCCGATATTGATGCCGCCAGGCAGATTGGGGCGGTGATCTCAAGTGCGGGGCTTGGTCTGAAGGGGTCAGACCCCGACCCGCGCAGGCGCCAAGGCAGCGGACCCCAGTGAATCCAGGCCTGAACAACAGGATCCATGTCATGATGAACGCCAGGGAGCGGATGCTCGCCGCCATCAACCGCCAACCGGTCGACCGCGTGCCGACCGACATCTGGGCGACCGGCGAGGTGTGGACGAAGCTGCGCGAACACTTCGGCGAGGGCGTGGACATCCATGCCGCCCTGCACATCGACGGCTTTGCCGGCGTCGGGGCCAGGTATGCAGGCCCCCCGCTGCCGGAGGCGCCCGAGGGAGAGAGCGTCGATTACTGGGGCATCCGCCGCAAACGGGTCGCCTACGAGGGCGGGGTCTACGACGAGCAGGCCCACAACCCCCTTTCCACCGCCTCGTCGATCGACGACCTGGACGCCTACGCCTGGCCGCAGGCCGACTGGTTCGACTATTCGCAGATGCGGGCCCGCGCCGAGGAGGCGCACCGGACCCACGCGGTCACGTGCGGCTACATGGCACCGTTCTACTTCCACAACCTGCTGCGGGGGCTGGAGCAGTCGCTGATCGACCCGCTGGAATCGCCCGAGTTCACCCACGAGCTGCTGCGGCGGATCAGCGACTTCTTTTATGACCACCACCGCCGGATGTTCCAGGCGTGCCAGGGCCTGATCGACGTGGCGCAGGTGACCGATGATCTGGGCAGCCAGACCGGCCCGCTGATCGGCCTGGACCTGTACCGCCGGTTCTACGCGCCGCACCACAAGCGCTTCATCGACCTGTGCCACGAATTCGGCATCAAGGTCTTCCACCACGACGACGGCAGCTGCCGCGCATTCCTGCCGGACCTGGTGGAAATGGGCATCGACATCCTCAACCCGATCCAGTGGCGCTGCCCGGGCATGGACCGCGAGGGCCTGCGGGCCGACTTCGGCGACCGCATCTGTTTCCACGGCGGCGTCGACAACCAGCAGATCCTGCCGTTCGGCACGCCGGACGAGGTCCGCGCGGAGGTCCGCACGTGCATCGACACGCTGGCGACCGACGGCACCGGCTACATCCTCGCGCCGTGCCACAACATCCAGCCGGTCACCCCAGTCGAGAACATCCTGGCGATGTATGATGAAGCGCAGCGGTAATGACCGGGGTGCATCCGTTGTGTGGCGGCGTTTTCCAGGGGTCTGACCCCGAGTCGCACGCTTCCTGGCGAAATCAACGCCGGGACCTCGTGGCGGCCTGGATACCCGTGCACGTATATGGGGTCTGACCCCGCGGGGTTCGAGCGGTACGCCGGGGTTTACCGCTCCCTCACGGTCGCGGCTCGTTGAAGCGGGACCGCGATGCCACTGCCACCCGCCCGAGCGTTTTCCCCAAGGGGGTCAGACCCCGGTGGATCGCTTCAGGTATTGGTGCCGCCACGGGAATCGGATGCGGGGATCCGGGTGCGGGCGTTCTGCAAGGGGTCAGACCCCCGTCAAGCGCTGACGTTTCCAGGGGTCTGACCCCGAGTCGCACGTTTCCTGGCGAAATCAACGCCGGGACCTCGTGGCGGCCTGGATACCCGTGCACGCATATGGGGTCTGACCCCGCGGGGTTCGAGCGGTACGCGGGGGTTTACCGCTCCCTCACGGTCGCGGCTCGTTGAAGCGGGACCGCGATGCCACTGCCACCCGCCCGAGCGTTTTCCCCAAGGGGGTCAGACCCGGGTGGATCGCTTCAGGTATTGGTGCCGCCACGGGAATCGGATGCGGGGATCCGGGTGCGGGCGTTCTGCAAGGGGTCAGACCCCCGCCAGGCGCCCGCCCGCCACTGATCGCCGGATGCACCCACATGACCGGAGGCGGGCGGGTCCGCTGGACCCTTGCCGCCAAAGGCTATACCCTGATTCCAGAGGCCCCCGTGCCATCGGCTGGCGTGTCGCCAAAGCCGCGACGGCCTGTTTGTCGATACCTGCTGATGGACGATGACCCCGGGGCCCAGACGAGGCCCCTGCTCGTGAAGAAGAAGGTAAAGATGAGCGACCTGCTGGAGTACCCCCACGACCCGGATCAGCCGATCGCGGTGTTCGACTCCGGTGTCGGCGGCCTGACCGTCGCCGCCGCCCTGCGCGAGCTGCTGCCCAACGAGGACATCCTCTACCTCGGCGATACCGCGCGGGTGCCCTACGGCATCAAGAGCCCGAACACCGTCACCCGGTTCGCCACCCAGCTGGCCGGCTGGCTGCTGCAGTTCCGCCCCAAACTCATGGTCGTGGCATGCAACACGTTGAGTGCTGTGGCCATGCCCCGGCTCGAGTCGCTCGGCCTGCCGATCATCGGCGTGGTCGAACCCGGCGCCCGCGCCGCCGCCGGCCTGGCCGCCGCCCGGACCGTCGCCGTGCTGGCCACCGAGGCGACCGTCGCCAGCGGGGCCTACGTCCGCGCGATCCACGCCATCGACAGCTCCGTCCCGGTCGTCCAGCGGTCCTGCCCCCTGTTCGTGCCGATGGCCGAAGAGGGACGCGACAGCAACGACAAACTCGTCATCGAAGCCGCCTTTGAGTATCTCGAACCGATCCGCCGCTTGCGGCCCGGGGTGGTCGTGCTGGGCTGCACACACTATCCGCTGCTGCGCGATGCCATCGCCCACGCCGTCAACAGCGGGGCCGTGGTGGTCGATTCGGCCGAGGAGACCGCCTGGGCGGTTCAGCGGGCCCTCAGGCGTGACGATCTGTTGTCCTCTCGCGCAAATCGGGGTACACTGTGCTGTTACGCAACGGATAACCCCGATCGGTTTCGAAAGATTGGTACCCGCTTTTGCGGAGAGCCGTTGGAGCATGTGGATCTTGTACCCCTCGACGACATCGTCACGATGGACCTGCAACTGGCTTTGCCCTAGGCTGATCCGCCCGGGCGGCGGACTGCTTCTGGCAGGGGCGATCCTGCTTCTGGCCGGCTGCAGCTCCGGCAAGGCTGACAAGACGTTCAAGGAGATCGTCTTCCGCCCGAACCCTCAGCGGGCCGTCCTCAGCGCCCTGCAGGAAGAGAACCCCGACACCCGCCGGCGCTATCTCCGCTCGCTCATCAAGCGCGACGAGCTCAAGCAGGACTGGTGCATCAAGGCCCTGGATGTCCTCGCCCGAACCGATGACGACGCCCAGGTCCGCTGTATCGCCCTGCAGGGCCTGGCCAAAAGCGGCCGCGCCCAAGGGATCGACACCGCCCTGGCGATCCTCAACCCCCGCACGACAACCCGTCCCGTCCGCAGCGGCGAGGATAACGTCCGCCTCGACAGCCTGACCCTGCTGGCAGGGCACCTCCAGGCCCATACCGTCCCCGCCGACCGAATGGATGACGTCCGCCAGGTCTTTTACCAGGCCGCCGTGGACGAATCGTACCTCCAGGCCCGCATGGCCGCCGTGCGAGGCCTTCGCTATTTCCCGCGGCCGGAGACCCTCCAGATCCTGCTCGACGTGATGGGCGAGTCGGCATTCGCCCTGAAGTACGAGGCAGAGATGTCCCTGCGAAGCCTGACCGGCTACACCGGCGACTTCGAGGCGGACACGTGGCAGACTTGGCTGGCCGCACACCAGGAGGACGCCTTCGCCGGCCGCGATGCGCATCTGCAGGTTGAGCGGTCGCGTGATACGCTCTGGCGCCGGACCACGGGTGCCTTCAGCGATATGTGGACCGCCTGGCAGGGGCCCAGCAAGCCCACCGGCAAGCCATCGCCAACGTCGACGGTCAAGCAGGCCGAAGGACAGCGAATGATCATGGAGGCGTCGGAGTAGGGGCCGACGGATCGGCGGCATACCGGGAGTCGCACAACCATGCGAGCAGTCGTCTATGACGGAACACTCAAATTCCACCGGGACTGGCCCGAACCGAGCGTCCCCAAGGGCGAAGTCCTCATCCAGGTCCGCCTGGCCGGCATCTGTCAGACCGATTTGGAGATCCTTCGCGGTTACTCCGGCTACAACGGCATCCTCGGCCACGAATTCGTCGGCGTGGTGGTCAACGGTCCCAGGGAGCTTCGCGGCAAACGGGTCGTCGCCGAGATCAACTGCGTCTGCGGCCAGTGCGATATGTGCCTTAAGGGGCTTTCCAGCCACTGCCGCCGGCGAACGGTCCTGGGCATCGCCGGAAGGCCCGGCGCGTTCGCCGACTACGTGGTCGTCCCGGAGCGCAACTGCCACGTCCTGCCCGACAACATCACCAACGAGGAGGCCGTCTTCGCCGAGCCGCTGGCCGCGGCATTCCAGGTCCTCCGCCAGATGCCGATCGACCGGCACATGCGCTGCACGGTCATCGGCACCGGCCGACTGGGACTGCTGATGGCGCAGGTCCTCGCCCAGACGGGCTGTCGCCTGCAGGTGGTCGGCCGCAATCCCCGCACGATCGAGTTTTGCGAGAAGAAGGGCATCCAGGCCTTCCACGTCGACAACGTCGTGCCCAAGATGGACCAGGACCTGATCGTCGAGTGCTCCGGCAACGAGAGCGGCCTGGCGACCGCACTGCAGATGATTCGCCCGCGCGGCGTCATCGTGCTCAAGAGCACCTGTGCTCAGCCGTGGACGATCGACCTGTCGCCGGCCGTGGTGCACGAGGTGACGATCCTGGGCAGCCGGTGCGGCCCGTTCGCCGCGGCGGTCGACGCCCTGGCCCGCAAGAAGATCGACGTGCTCAGCATGATCAGCCGGATCGTCCCGCTGAACCGCGCCACGGAGGCCTTCGAGGCCGCCGAGACCCCCGGCAACATCAAGATCCTGCTGGAAGTCTCCAAGGGGTAGCGCCGGATGCCACGGTCCATGTAGGGCGGGCTTCGCCCGCCAACCGGCGCTGTCCGGGAAGACCGCCTCGACGGGTGCCATGGCAGGGGCTGTTTCCGGCCATGGAATCCCTCGGATGGGCGGTCCTCCCTGGGCAAACGGGAAGGAGCCGCGACCGTGAGGTCGCGGTGATCCTCCGGATGAGCGTTACGTTCGCGCCACCGACCGTATTGGTTTCCAACCGGCGAACATACAAAAGGTCCTCCGATGCCGTTTTCACGTTTCCAGTTTTCCTCCCTTGCAACCATCCCCGACCTCGCCCACGCGTTCGTCGCCAAGCCCGATAACCTTGCCCCGCACACCGGCCCCGAAACCGACAAGGCCCTCCCTCGCCGGCGCCAGCTCTGCGACGCCCTGGGCCTGAACTTCGACCGACTGACCGCCCCGAGGCAGGTCCACGGGGTGCGCGTTGCCGGGGTCGACGACACCAACGCCGGCGCCGGCCGCGACGGGCTTGACACTGCCATCGCTGACTGCGACGGCCTGATGACCGACCTGCCGGGCGTGCCGCTGATCGCTTTCAGTGCCGACTGCTGCCTGCTGCTGGTCGTCGAACCGGCCGCCCGCGCGATCGGCCTGACGCACGCCGGCTGGCGGGGCGTCGCCGGCGGCGGGGCCCGGGCCCTGGTCCAGGCGATGCAGGAGGCATACGGCGCCCGCCCCGACCGGATGATCGCCGCCATCGCCCCCGCCGCACGCCCCTGCTGCTACGAGATCTCCGCGGACCTCGCCGCGCAGCTCGCCGAAACTCCCGACTGCGGCCCGGACGTCCTTGCCCGCCGCGAGGACCGTTGGCACCTTGACATGCACGTCGCCCTGCGTCGCCAGCTCATCGATGCCGGCATGCCCCCCGCCCGGATCGAGTCGTCCGACGCCTGCACGATCTGCGACCGACGCTTCTTTTCCTACCGCCGCGAAGGCCCCCAGACCGGCCGCAACGCCCTGCTCGCCGGCTGGCGGGCTCAAGCCGGGTCCGCCATCGGCCGATAACCGATACAGGATGCGCGCCGGATTGTCCCGCGCGGCCCCCAGTGCGGGGACCACACCGCCCCATGGCGCCGACAGGAGGCACCGACCCGATGGCACGTTCGGTCGTTCTGATCAGCGGAGGAATCGCTTCGGCCACCGTTGCCGCGCTGGCGGCCGACGACGGCGAGGCGATCTGGCTGCACGCCGACTACGGCCAGCGAAACGCCGCCGCCGAGAGCGCCGCCGTCGAGGCCCTGGCGGTCTGCTACAAGCCGACCGAACTGGTCCGCATCTCCATGCCTTACTGGTCGAAACTGGGCGAGTTCGCCTTGCTCAGCAACCGCGAGTTGCTGCCCGATGCCCTGGCCATCCGGGAGGCCCCCGATATCGCTTACGTCCCCGGCCTGATGCCCTCGCTGGTCGCCGCCGGACTGGCGCTGGCCAGCAGCTATCGCATCGAGCGGGTGCTGATCGGCCTGATGGAAGACCGCAGCGTCGGCGACATCCCCACGCACCGGCTCTACCCGGACCGGTCGCGCGAGGCGATCGCCGCGTGGGACTGGCAGTACCAGTTCGCCTCGCCGGGCGCCCGCCCGGTCCGCCTCGAGGCCCCGCTGATCGCCAGCAAACAGGGCGACCTGGCGCTGCTCGCCCAGCGACTGGAAGTACCGCTGGACCGCACATGGTCCTGCTACCGGGCCGGCCCGACCCCGTGCCGCCGCTGCTACGGCTGCGCCGCCCGCTCGATGGGCTTCATCCAGCTCGGCGCGGCCGACCCCCTGCTGGCGACCCAGTCGCCGGCCCTGTAACACGAAGAAAGACAACAACAGCAACAACGTTGATCCGCAGATTACGCAGATTACACAGATTAGAAACAACAACGGCGGAGGTTGGGGGGCAGTGTCGCGACACGGTCCGATCAGAACGAGCCGCGACCGTGAGGGAGCGGAAACTGGCGACTGACAACTGCCGCTGTTTCTCATCTGTGGTCATCTGCGAGATCTGCGGAAGGCCGTTTCGCCCCGCCCCGCGCACGCCTGCAGGTTTCATGGATTGATCGTTGTTGCCGCTTACTGGCCACTGGCAGCTGGCAACTGGCCACTATCGCTCGCCAGGCGCAGCCGCCCGAGCACCAGCGCCTCCGGCTGCGGCACGCGCCGGCTGGGCGTCTCTGTCGCCACCGCCTCCAGCTGCAAGCCGTGCCGTGCCGCCTCCGGCAGATTTCCCTGCAGCGTCAGCAGCCAGATCGTCCCGCTGTCGCTGGCCTGGACCGCCTGTTTCAGCTCCGGCAATCCGCCCAGGTACACGCAACGATGATCGATGTACGCATATGCCGTGACCTGCCCCAGGCCCGCCACGTACAGCGGCTGCTCGGCCGGCACCTGCGCAACAGACTCCCGCAGAAACGCCACCGTCGCCTGACGGGAATCCTGCATCGGGATGACCACACCACCCACGATACCGAAGACCACCACCAGCGACACAAACAGCGCCGCCTGCAGCTTCCGCGCATGGGGGCTCACCCGCTCGAGGTGCTCGTACAGCATCCGACCGGCGAAGATCGACAGCGGCGGCAGGATCGGGAGGCAGTAATGCTTGTGCTTGAACGCCGAGAACGTCAGCAGCGCCAGCCCCGCCAGGAACCAGCACCACAGGAATCTGTCCAGCACCGCCTCGGGCTGTCGCGCATAGCGAACCAGCCGCCTGGCCTCCAGGACCAGCACGACCGTCCACGGCAGCACCAGCCAGGGAATGGTATAAAAGTAGAGAAACGGTGACTGGGCCCCCAGATGATGATCGCCGCTGGCCCGGCCGAGGCTGTCGTAGACCCACGCATCCAGGGCCTCGGGCCCCAGCCGCATCCACACCGCCACGAACCAGGGCGCCGCCACGAGGAAAAACGCCAGGACCCCCGGCGTCCAGAACACCGCCTTCAGCGGCCGCAGGCTCCACCTCGCCAGGCAAAACGCGAGCACCGTCCCACCGATCAGCACCAGCGCCAGCGGCCCCTTGGTCATCACCGCCAGGCCCGCCGCCGCGTGAAACAGCACTGCCGCCCTCAGCGGCAGTTTGATCTCGCCCCGCCCCCAATGCCACGCCAGCACCACCAGGGCCGCGGCGATAAACAGGGTGAACGTCATGTCCACCTCGCCCAGCCGGCCGTGCATGTACATGTACACCCCGGTCGCCTGGACGCACCCGACCAGCACCGCCGTGGTCGCCCCGTAGTACCTCCTTGCCAGGCCCGCCATCAGCACGCTCAGCCCGATCGCGCTGAGCGCCGCCGGCAACCGCGCCGCCCACTCGGCAAAGCCGAACACCGCGAACAGCCCCGCCGTAATCCAGCTGACCAGCGGCGGCTTCTGGATCCAGATTCGCTCGGCGTAGCGCGGCACGAGCCAGTCGCCCGTCTCAAGCATCTGCAGGGCCGGCTGCGTGATGAACACCTCGTGCCGCGTGAGGATCCGCCCGTCGCCCATAAACGGCAGGTAGATCAGCGCCGCGTACAGCGCCACCGCCAGCAGCGGCCGGTCCAGCAGCCATTGCCATTTGGCGCCGGCGGTCCGGTCTGTCGCAAGCGTCGTTTCCGATATGGCTGCATCCTGCATGCCTGGTTCCTCCGATCCGCGTAGGGCGGGCTGCGCCCGCCAGAACCGTGAAGAGTCACTCTCGCCGGGTGCCATGGCCACGCTGTTTGTGGCCATGGAATTCCTGGGATGAGCATCACCCCCGCAATCGCAAACCGCACGTATACACAAGATTCTGGTGGGCAATAGCCCACCCTACTTCGCTCAGGATGACAACCCGTCGGAAGCGCCCTGACTGGCGCTCGCCTTCTCCCGCGCCTCCTGCAGCCTCTGCGACGGCGGGCTCATCTCCGGCTCGGGCCACGGCGGCCGCTGATTGCCGAACACGACCAGATGCTTGTGCTGCGGTCCCTGCTCGGACTGCAACCACAGGTACGACGGCGGCAGCGTCAGCCCCTGCTCCGCCAGATGGGTAGGCGCCTCCAGAAGGAACCGCACATAATGCGGCCGCTGCATCACAAACAGCACCGGCTCGGCGCCTCGCAGCATCTCGGCCATCTCCTCGCCGACCAGCCGCTCCTCCCTCGCCAGGCTCCGCTCGCCGTCCCCGCGCCGCAGCAGCTCCATGTATCCGACCACCCGGGGGATCCTCAGATCGCTGTACCAGATCACCCGCGGGTCCTGGCTGCCGACGTAGTGCAGGTGCATACGCATCTCGGCCGGCAACCGCTCCACCATCTGCGCCGCGATGGACTGCGGCGCCGGCTCTGAAGCCAGCTTGGGCATCAGCTGCGGCCAGGACCAGAGCCACACCGCCCACATCATCACCACCAGCGCCGCAAACGACCAGTTCGGCCGCCGCCGATACAACCACGCCGCGACCCAGGCGCCCGCACACAACAGGATCGCCATCACCGCATACTCCGGCCAGACGACCTCCCCGAACGTATGCACCTGCGTATGCTTCGCCCATTTGCGCAGCGCGACCAGCCCGCCCAGCAGCCCGGCCGGCACACCGATGTAGACGCCCCAGATCGCCAGCCGCTCCAACTGCGACGGCCCGCGCCCCGGCTGGCGCGGCGCAAACACCGCCGCCAGCTCCACCCCCAGCAGCACCAGCAGCGGCGGCACCGCCGGCAGGATGTACCGCGCCTCCTTGCCGGCCGAGGCGGTAAAGAAGACCAGCAGCGCGGCCACCCAGATCACCATGAACAGCAGCCCGTCGCGGGTCCGCTCGTCCTTCGCGCGGAATGCCCGGACAAAGGCGCTCGGCAGCGACAACGTGAACGGCAGCGTGTTGAAAAGCAGCGGCGGGATGTACACGAACCACTGCTGCCAGCCGGTCTGGTCGGCGATGTTGGGCAGGTCGCCGGTGAAGCGGTCGAGGAACTCGACATCCCACTTCATCCAGCCGTCCGGCTCGTATACCAGAATCGCGATCACCCACGGCAGCCACGGCACCAGAAACAGCACCAGCCCCAGCAGGTGCCAGCGACTTACCAGCACCGACCACCGCCGTCGCAGCAGGATGTACGCCAGCGCGGGCAACCCCACGCACGCCAGCGGCATCGGCATCTTGCAGAGCATCCCCAGCCCCGCGGCAAAATACCCCAGGCACCAGAGCATGCCGCGCTGGCGACTGGACACGTCGGCGTTGGCAGCCGCCCACCAGCCAAACAGCGCCACCGCACACAGCACCATCAGCGCATAGTCGCTGCTGGCCCTGTGCGAGCCGTACAGCATCACCACGCTGGAACTGGCGGCGAACCCGGCGAAGATCCCCGCCCGGTCCCCCGCGACCATCCGGGTGAACAGGAAGATCGCCAGCACCAGCACGACCATCAGCACAGCATTGGGCAGCCGCGCCGCCACCTCGTCGACCGCCGCGCCCCGCACCATGCTGGCGATCATCACCGCCCAGTAGGGGCCGGGCGACTTGTGCAGCCGCAGCTCGCCGCTGAACTGTGGCACGAGCCACTTGCCCTCCTGCTGCATCTCGCGGGCCGTCTGGGCCACCCAGGCGTCGGTCGGCGCGAATGACGCCCCGCCGCCGAGATGGTAGAACGACAGGAACATCGTCCAGCCCATCAGCGCGATCAGCCAGACCCAGACTGCGCCGTCGCGCCCGATGCCGCTACGTTTGCCGCCCAGCGCGACCGCCGCCTGGTCCCGATCCATCGTGTCCACTGCATTCGTCTGCAATTCAGTCATAGTGAGTGCCGTCTTTGGGTTTCGTGCATCAACAACGCCGCATCGGGCAGGCCGCGGCCCCGCACCGCTCGCAGGGGCGTGCAGGCGGCACCTGGAACCCGCCTGCGGCTTATTGGCACACGGATCGTTACTGCGCCATCGCAGGCATGGTGGCCGCGGCCGGCTCCGACGCCGCCGCCGGATCCCGGGTCAACGTAAACTCGTCGATGATCTTGCCGCTGAGCCCCATCTGCCGCAAGTGCAGCGCCGCCGGCGAGGCGTCCACGACGGTGAAGCTGCATTCGCTGTCATCCGCCGCGGCCATGAAGTCCGAGGCCGGCTCCATCAACTTGCGCGGCAACGAACCGCCGGTGCCGACGGTCATGTAGACCGTGCCCTGACCGTCTGCCACCGGCTCGCCGGCCCGCATCGGCCTGGTCCGCTCGTAAATGTGATTGTGCCCGGCAAGCGCCAGATCGACCCCGTGACGATCCAGCAGCGGAACAATGTGCTCCAGAAATGCGCCCCGCGGCCGGTGGACGCCGTCGGTGTAGATGCCATGGTGGCAGTAGACGATCTTCCAGCGGTCGCCGGCATCAGCCAGGACGCGATCCAGCCACGGCGCGACATGGTCGCGCACCGATTCGAAGTCTATGTTGCTGTTGATCCCGATGAATCGGGCATCGCCGAAATCGAACCAGTAGTGCTGCTCGGGCCGCACGCCCTCGGGCCCGTTGACCGGCAGGTCGAACACCTTGTAAAACGGCTCGCCCTGCGTATCGTGCCAGTCGTGATTGCCGAGCACCGGATAGACAGCCGCCCGGGCGATCAGCGTGGCGTAGGGCCGCAGAAACTTGGCCGGGTACTCCTCATACAGCCCCGCCGGCATGACGATGTCGCCGGTGTGGATGAACAGGTCCGGGTCCTGCTGGGCGATCAGCTCGCCCAGGGCGTACTGCTGCTCGGTCGCTTCGCCGCTGTCGCTGACGACCACGAACCGGAACGATCCCCCCGGCCGCGGCGCGGTGCGGGTGTGGCCCGCGAGGACCTGATCGTCATCCGCCGCGGCCCCGGCCCCGGCGGCCGCCGATCTCTGCGTGGCGGGCTCGATCGCATACTGGTAAGCCGTGCCCGGCTGCAGCCCCTCGACGCGTCCCCGGTACCAGCCGTCCTGCTCCGGCTCGACCGGCACCCGGATCACGTGCTGCGAGCCTTCCTGCCAGATGCGGACCACCGCCGGCCCGCCGCCCGGCTCTCGCCAGATCAGCGTGAAGCCGTCCGTCTCCGCCAGCTGGACCATCGGTCCGCCCCACAGCCCGCCACCCGACAGGCCCGGCAAGAGCACGAACACCACCGCCAGCATTACCGCAACAGCCACAACGCCCGCCGCGACAATTTTCGTCCCATGATTCGTCATCAAAATCACCCCTCAAAACAGCAATCGGATGCCACGGGTGCCATGGTCGCCGGGTGCCATGACCGCGCTGCTTGCCACGGCGTAGCCGCCGTTTGGCGAAGCCGGGTTGCGGCCATGCAATCCTTCGGACGAGCATTGCACTCACATCCGGGACCGCGCTCGCATGTGACCCCTTGGTGGGCAATAGCCCGCCCTGCAAATCCGGGTGCCACGGATGCGGGGTCCGTCCCAAGGGAAACGGAAAGGAGCCCGAAGCGTAAGCGCCTCTGTCTTGCTGCCCCCTGACCCCTGCCGTTGTTGCCGTTAC
>JAWLBS010000129.1:0-12906 GCA_041687575.1 Phycisphaerae bacterium
ACGCTGGTCGCACTGCTGCGGGAGAACTCCGGCCAGGGGTGGGACTGTTACAAAACCATGTCCACGGACCGGGGCGAGACGTGGTCCGAGGTCGTGCCCTTCCCGCTGCCGGGCTGTCACCGGCCGGTGGCGGGCTGGCTGAGCAGCGGCCACGTCCTGATCACGCACCGCTTCATGCAGGGCTGGACGGGCTGGGGCTGGTGGACGCAGAACTTCTTTGCGGCACTGACCGACCGGGAGTCGGTCCTGGCGAGCAGCCGCAGCGAGGCGCACACCCGGATCCTGCCGATCGACTTCGACCGCTCGCCGGCCAGCGACACCGGCTATTCCGGCTGGGTGCAGTTCGACGACGGCGAGATCTACATCGTCAACTACATCGTCGACGACGCGCCCAAGGGGCAGATCCGGGGGTACTCGCTGAGCATGGATGATTTTGTGCTGGACAACGCCGCAGGGTGATGAACGCATATAAGTCAAAGGACAGACACAATGGAAAACCGCCCCGCCGCTGACGGCCGGCAAGGTGTGACGATTCATGACCCCGACAACTGCTTCCCCGGCTACACCCTCTACTGGGGCCGGAGCCGCCCCAAGGCGCACCTGATCGACATGGAAGGCCGCATCGTCCACGAGTGGGACTGCGGCCGCGAGACGACCATCCACCACGCCGACATGCTGGCAAACGGTAACCTGATCGTTCTGATCAACGACGTCGGCGGCTACGGCACGCAGTGGAACGCCTCGCGGACGATCATCGAGCTCGACTGGGACAGCCGGCAGGTCTGGAGCGACCCGGTCCACGCCCACCACGACGCCCGCCGCCTGGCAAACGGCAACACCCTTCTCGTCGCCCACGACCGCGCGCAGTACCTGCACATCAGCCCGAATGTTCTGCTGTACGACTACCTGCAGGAGATCACGCCGGACAACAAGGTCGCCTGGGAATGGCACATGGCCAACCACGTCGACGAGCTGCGGGCGATGGTCCCGGTGGTCGAAAAGGAGTGGACGCGGGACTGGCCGCACATCAACACGGTCGAGGCGCTGCCGGACACGCCGCTGGGCCGGCGCGACCCGCGGTTCCGGGCCGGCAACGTCCTGGTCAGCCCGCGAAGCCTGCACTGCATTTTCATCATCGACCGCGAGTCCGGCCGGATCGTCTGGGCGTGGGGCCCCGGCGAGATCCTCGGCCAGCACCAGCCGACCATGCTGGAAAACGGCCACATCCTGCTGTTCGACAACGGCCATGGCAACGACCCGGACGAGGATCGGGACTACTCGCGCGTCGTCGAGATCGAGCCGGCCGGCGGGCAGATCGTCTGGCAGTACAAGACCGACCCGCCCGAGGCCTTCTGGACGCCGATCGGCTCGGGCCAGCAGCGCCTGCCCAACGGCAACACGCTGATCTGCGCGATGAACTGGAGCCAGGCGGGGCGGGTCTTCGAGGTCACCCCGGCCGGCGAGATCGTCTGGGAGTTCTGGGAGCCGACCGGCCAGGCGCTGTACCGCTCGGCGCGGTATCCGGCGGAGGCGGTGCGTCCACTGCTGGCGACATCGTGACGGCAATGAACGACGCTTAGCGCGCGGCGACAGCAGCGGTTCTATGATCTGACGTGGCGGCCGAAGGGTCGCCGTCTGGTATTTCTCGAGCAACAGCACAGGAGGTCAGTTCATGTTCACTGCGGGTCGTACGCCGCGTCGGATGCGCGTCCTTGTATCATCGGGCCTGGTGCTTGCCGCCTTCGCCGCCGCCTGCGGCGTCAGCCTGGCGCAGCGTCAGGACGGTCGCAAGCGAATCGGGCTCGACGTCAAGAAGGGCGTGAAGGTTGTCTACCAGATCAAGACGGACGAATGGAAGCGAGGCATCGGCAGCGGCCTGCACTACGTGCGCAAGCTGGTCGACGCGTACGACTCCCTCGGCGTCGATGAGCAGGACCGGTCGGTGCACGTCGTTTTCCACGGCGATGCCGGTTACTGGATGCTGACGGACGAGGCGTACAACAAGTTCAAGAAGGTCGAGACGGGCAACCCGAACAAACCGGTGATCGACCAGATCGTCGAGCGCGGCGTGAGCATCGAGCTCTGCGCGCAGACCATGAAGAGCAACGGCTGGACGGATGACGACGTCTTGCCCGGGGTGACGATCGTGATCGGTGCCTATCCCCGGATCATCGATCTGCAGCTGCAGGGGTACGCGTACATCCGGTTCTGATGCGATGCTGCCGGGGGATGCGCGACCGGGGCTGGTTGCGCTTCTAACCGGCGGCCGCGCACGGATCAGACGAAAGGACCTGCCATGGCAACGATACGAGCACTGCAGGCCGATATCACCACGCTGGCCGTCGACGCGATCGTCAACGCGGCCAATACGTCGCTGCTGGGCGGAGGCGGGGTCGACGGCGCGATTCACCGCGCGGCCGGGCCCGACCTGCTCGCCGAATGCCGCACCCTCGGCGGCTGCGCCACCGGCGACGCGAAGATGACCAGGGGCTACGACCTGCCCGCGCGGCACGTGATCCACACGGTCGGGCCGGTCTGGAGCGGCGGCGCGGCCGGCGAGCCGGGGCTGCTGGCGTCGTGCTACAAGACGTCGCTGAAGCTCGCGGCCGAAGCGGGTCTGGCGAGCGTGGCCTTCCCCGCGATCAGCACGGGCGTGTATGGCTATCCGAAGGAGCAGGCCGCGAAGGTCGCGGTTCGGGCCGTGCGGGAGTTCCTGGCGGACGAGACGTCGGTGCAGGAAGTCATCTTCGTCTGCTTCTCATCAGTAGACCTGACTATTTATCATGGCCTCCTGGCCGAAGACGATTGACGGTGTCGCGCTTTCGAGACTGCAAAGAAGGCTTGTTGTCATCCTGAACGAAGTGAAGGATCTCGGCTTCTTGGTGCGCTCCCGCGTTGTCATCCTGAGTAACGCGAAGGATCTCTGCCAAGCGGAGCATCCTCCGCTTGCGTTGTGTGTGCCCCCGCTGTCATCCTGAACGAAGTGAAGGATCTCGACCCCAGCGGGGCGCTCGATCCCGGACAGACTGGCGGGAGCGAAATCCGCCCAAACCAGAAGCCCCGGCCGGATCGACCGGGGCTTCTGGTTTTGTATAACCGCGGGAGAGGCGCGGCAGGGGTTACTGCTGCATCTGCAGGTCCTGGCCACGGCTTTCCTGCTTGAGCTGCTCGACGGACTGCGCCGCCTGGCCCCGGTCGCCCTGCTGCTGGCCCTTTTCCCGGTCCTGCCGACGCTGGCGATGCTGCTCGAGGCCAGGCGGGGGCGGGAAGAGCGTACCGAGGTCCTCGGCCCGATCCATCGCGGTCGCGTGGGCGGTCAGCACCTGGATCACATTGTCATAGATCGCCACCTGCGTCCGCACGGGCAGGACCTGCCAGAGGCGGTGCTTGATGATCAGGTCGTCGGGGCTGACAAGCCGGGCGATCGCCACGTCGTTGAAGATCGCCTCGAACGGCGGCAGCTTCATCCGCTCGCTGGGCGACTCGGCGTGGTACTGGACGTACCACTTGTACAGGTCGTCGCGGGCGAAGGTCATCATGCCCTCGGCCTTGTCGGCTTCGCCCATGGCCAGATACCGCATCGCCCGATCGAGCATCGTGGTGATCGCGCCGTTGGCGATCCGCGGGTCGCTGAAGCGCTCCGTGAACTCCTCGTTGCGCACGAAGTCCCCCAGCGGCTGGAGGTAAGCATCATTGTACTGGCCGTTGTACAGCCTGTAGTTGCGCCGGAGGTACTCATAGTAATACTCCGCCAGATCCCGCTCACCATACATGTAGAAGTAGCGGATCGCGTCGCGGAGGTAGTTCTGGTGGCCGTCGCGAAAGTCACGTCCGGCGATGTCCGTGACCGTCGGGTCGTACTTGCCCGCCACCTCCAGGTACGTCTCGTGGGTCCTGGCGACGAACCGCAGGTCCGGCAGGATGTCGATGTAGGACAGCTCGATCTGGCCGATGTCCGGCTCGAAGAACAGCCGGCCGTAGAAGGTCAGCCGCTGCAGCGCGAACAGCATCAGCCGGTCGGTGTTCAGCGAGGTGTTGGGCCCGAAGAACTCCTCGACGTTGGTCAGGCCGAGCTCCTCGACGACCTTCACGCCGTAGCTGGTCCAGTACATCCCGTGGGGGTCGGGCAGACGCCATTCGATCGGGCCGAACCGCTCCATCAGGTGGAGCATCCACTCCGGGTCCATCTTGAACTGCTCGACCAGGGCGTGGCGCCGCAGGAACGCCACGAGCCGCTCGGCCAGCGGTCGGGTCTTCTCGTCCGTCAAGAAACCCTGCAGGGCCTGGGCGTCCGGGGCGAGGGTGAGCTTGCCGATCCGCAGGTCGAACTGCTGCTGCAGGGTCGGGCTGAGGACCTCCTGGTACTCGTCGAAGAAGTCCGGGTTGATCATCGACCCGCCGGCGACCTGCAGGACGCGGACCTTGATGCCGGCCTTCTGGCACGCCTCGACGAAGGCGGCCATCTTCTCGTCAGCGACCAGGCCCTGCCAGCTGGCGGGGGCATTGGCGATCGCGGCGAACCAATCGATCACCGCCTTGGTGCTCTGCTCGCGATAGTCCTTGACCTGCTCTTCGCTGGCCATCGCGCGGCGAAGCGGCTCGGCGATCCGGCGATCGGGCTGACGGGCGGCGTCGAGGATCTGCTGGACCTGCATCTGGATCCCCTCGGCCTGCATATCAGCGGGCGGGTTGCCGAGCACCCGCTCGATGTCCCAGGCCCACTGGCGCTTGTAGGCCAAGTGGAAGTCGTCCATGTACATGCCCATCTTGTGGAAGAAGATCCAGCCGAGCTCGCGGTAGAGGCTGATCGCCTTGGGGTTGTACTTGATCCCCTCGTCGCGCAGCAGCGTGATGCCGTTGTGGACCCAGTTCCACCGCTCCTTGAAGGTCCGGGTCATCACCGAGATGTTGTAGGCCAGGTTCCACCCCTGGAACGACCAGACCCGCACGAAGTGCGGCTGAAGCTTGCAGATCCAGTTCGCCAGCTGGTTGGCCTCGTAGATCCGCCCCTCCTGCCGCAGCAGCTCCATCCGGATCCAGAAGTAATCGACAGCCAGCCCGCGGAAGCCGCCCAGGGCCACCGTCGTAAAGGCGATCTCCGGCGGCAGGTCGGCCATCCCATCGAGACTGGTCGTCATGCCCATCTCTTCGCGCTGGGCGTTGATGGGCCGCAGGAACTGGCCAGCCACCGTCACCAACAGCACGGCCACCATCACCGCCCCGACCTGTATCCATCTTTGTGTATTCATAATTTCGTCTTATGTCACCATTGCCCCGCGGGGCTAGACCACAACCTGGGCCACCTCGCGCCGCCGCAGGATCAGGCAACCGATCAACAGCACCAGGCTCGTCCGCACCAGGCCGATGTAAACCATGCTCCGGCTCAGCGACGGACTGCCGTTCCAGCTCCACGAAACCACCCGCCCGTCCACCATCGCCTCGGCGGGCGTGTACCGCGCGAAGTCCGGGATCGCTCCGAGGAACGCGTACAGCGCCGGCCGCATCATCTTCGTGATGCTCTGCGAGACGACCGCGGCGTCGTCTTTCATCGTCCAGCTGATCGACTCGAGAAGATACGAGACGCCCGAACCGGCAAAGAAGATCAGCAGGCACATCAGCGCGGCCGTCGGGAACGTCAAAAAGCTCGCCGCGAACAGCCCCAGCGCCGACAGGAACAGCAGCTGCACCCAGACCATCAGCAGCGCCCGCACCAGGTTCGCCTCGAAGGCATCGACCGGGTAGAGCACCTCCAGGCCCTTTTCGCCCGAGAAGATGGCGCTGGCGGCGAAGGTGCCCCGGGGATTCCTGGGGTTGACGTTGATGAATGCCACGTGCAGCTCGCCGTCCTCGCTGATCGCCGTGGCCGGCACGCGCAGCGTGTGCAGCGTGCGGACCGGCTCGTTGATCCGGTCGTACTGGAGGGGCTCGGTCTTGCGCTCCACACCGACCTGCCAGGCGTACGACATCATTTCGTTGGGCGTGGACCGGCCCGGCTCGATGCGGTAGCGGATCTGGACGTAGCCCTGCCGTCTGGCATCGTGCAGGCCGCTGAACTTGAAGGTCTTGGCGCTGAGCGGATCGACGCTGCGGTACTGCTGCTGGAGCTGGAGATAGAGCTCCTGGCGAAACGCCAGTTCGGTCTTGTCCGTCGGCATGCGGCCTTCGCTTTTGCGCTGCTCGATCATCCGGCTGACCTCGTCTTCCATCTGATCGATCGGCTTGATCGGCGTGAGCGAGCGGCGGGCCACCAGGACCTCCTTGAGCAGGATGTCCCGGTCTCGCTGTTCGTCCATGCGCTGCTGTTCGGTCAGCCCCTTGAGCTCAACCGCGCTGTCGTTCCAGCTCGGCCAGGCCGACCACCCGTTGAATTGCAGCGGGGGCCGACCGCGGAAGTTCCAGGCGAACCCCTCGATGACCAGCCCGACGCAGCCCAGCAGCATCAGGTTCAGGATCGCGATGCCGACCCACTTGCCGGTAAGGAACTGCCACCGGGCCAGCGGCTTGGTCAGCGTCACGTAGGCCTGACGATACTTGAGCTCCCAGGCGATGGTCGCGCACGAGACGAAGATCGTCATGAACGCCAGGACCAGCCGGCTGGACCGCAGGCTCCAGTCCAGGAACATCTGCGCCTGACCCGGCAGCGTCGCGTCGCCCTCGACCATAAAGCCCAGCGCCGGCAACAGCACGGCCAGCAGCACGAGCAGTGCCACCGCCATCTTCTGTCGCAGCGCCTCGCGGATGGTAACCCGCGCAACCGCCCAGATACTACCCATTCGAATCGGTCTCCTCGTCGGATGCCTTACGAACCAGGTCGTCGATCACCGAACGGTCCGCCCGGGGCTCCGGCCGCCGGCGCGACTCGTCGTCCTCGTCCGACTCGCGCGGAGCCAGGGGACCGGCCGGACGCTGGGACCCCTCCGGCTCGTTGCGGGCGACCAGCTCGTCCAGCACCGAGGACTCGGGCTTGCGGGCCTTCTGCCCGGCGTCCGGCTCGGAACCGACCGGCATCGCCTCCTGCTCGTCCGGTTGCTCGCGGGCGGCCATCAGCTGTTCAATGATGCCCTCGCCTTCGCCCTGGCCGTCGGTCTGGGCGGCGAGGAACTCGGCGATGCGGCCGCCGGCGACCGCCCCGGCCGTCTCGGCCCGTTCGGTACGGGCCTGCTCGACGATCCGCAGGAAGAGGCTTTCGAGCTTGTCGGAGGGGCTGCCGATCTCGACGACCTTCTTGTCCTCCATCCGCTCGATCAGGTCGCGGATGGCGCGAATGGTCCGCTCGTCGAGCCGCTCGGCGACGATCTGCGTCATCTCCTGCTTGGCCAGCAGCTGCTTGACGTCGCCTTCCGCGCGGACCTTGCCGCCATAGAGAATCGACACCCGCCCGCACACGTCCTCAACGTCGGCCAGCAGGTGACTGCTCAGCAGGATGGTCTTGCCGCGCCGGCCGAGCTCGACGATCAGGTCCTTGATCTGCCGGCTGCCGATGGGGTCCATGCCGGTGGTCGGCTCGTCGAGGATCAGCAGGTCGGGGTCGTTGATCAGGGCCTGGGCCAGGCCGATCCGCCGGGCCATGCCCTTGGAGTATTCCCCGATCGGGCGGCGGGCGGTGGCGCTCAGGCCGACCATCTCCAGCAGCATCTCGATGCGGTGTTTGCGCTCGCGGCGGGCGAGTTTGAAGATCCGCCCGTAGTAGTCGAGCGTCTCGTAGGCGTTCAGGAACCGGTAGAGGTAGGTCTCTTCCGGCAGAAAGCCGATCCGCGCCTTGACCTGCACGTCGGTCGGGGGCTTGCCGTAGATCCACACCCGCCCCTTGGACGGATAGAGCAGCCCCAGCATCATCTTGATCGTGGTGGTCTTGCCCGAGCCGTTGGGCCCGAGCAGGCCGAAGACCTCGCCCGGGCTGATCTCCAGGTTCAGATCGCGGACGGCGACAACCCGCTGCCGCATCCAGAAATCCCGGAAGACCTTGGTCAGGCCGACCATCTCGATCGCGGTTGTTTCCGAACGGTATACCATAATCCTGCTCATTCCTCCGGTCCGGCGGCCCGCCGCCGGGACCCTTTCTCGACAGTCATGCGGCGCCCGCCGCGAGGCAGCTAGTTCAGCTGGTCCGTATACTGGCGCCGTTCGCGGTTCTTGAGGAACTGCGGGTTGTGATCCAGCTTCAGGCGCAGTTCCTTGCTGGCGTACGGCAGGTAGATCACCTCGATGTCCGGCGAGTCCATGATCTCCTGTTTCGTGTCGCTCCACAACTGGGCGAGGAAGACCTCCGGGTTCTGCTTGTACTTCTCGTACAGGCTCTGGAAGCGATTGACCTCCGCGCGGACCGTCAGCTCCTGGCGGCTCCGTTCGGCCATGGCCTGGCCGATCGCGAAGGACACCTCGCCGCCGGCGTTGTCGATCAGAGAGAGGATCGTCTCCATCTGCTGCTGGGCGGCGGCCGTCTCGCCGGTCGCCCGCGCCAGCTCGTACGCCTGGATGGCCTCCTTGAGCGGGTCATACGCCGGCCCGGCCGCGTTGTTCAGGACCTGGGTCGCCCGGCTGCGGGCACTGCTGACGAGTTTGAGCTTCTCGTTTTCGGCCTGGACCACGTGCAGGTACGCGTTGTGGACCTGCAGGGGGACCTCCCGCCGCTCGAGGATGATGTCAACGACCTCCAGGCCCGTACGGACCTCGTCGAGCCGCTGCTGCATGAGCCGGCGGACCGACTCGCGCAGCCGGTCGCCCTCGCCGCGGACAATCGCGTCGGTAGTCATCGTCGCGACGGTCTGGGAACTGGCCCACTCGCCGACGGTCTGGATCAGGCCCGGCTCGTCGGTCACGTTGTTGACGTAGTCGACCAGGTTGCTGATGCGGTACCGCACCGCGCAGATCAGGTGCACGATCTCCTGCTGACCGCTGAGCAGGTAGTTGTCGCGCCCGGGCACCAGGGCCTCCGGCGCGTTCTTCTTGAGTTCCTCGATCGAGCGGTTCTCATAGCCCGGGGGCAGGTAGAACCAGAAGGCGACCCGCTGCGTGCGGGACTTTTCCGTCGATTCGATGACGTTCTCGCTGACTGGCCAGGGCCACATCCAGTGGGCCCCCGGCTCGAGGACCGGGCCGGCCTCGGAATCCATGCCGCGGATCTGGCCGAACTGGATCACCACCGCCCTCTGCCCCGGCGCGACGGTGAAGTACCCGCTGCCCAGATAGAACACCACCAGCAGGATCAGCACGATCTTCAGCGCCAGAAAACTGGTCCGCAGCGCGCTGGAGATCGACTGGCTGGCCAGGTCCTGCCCCGGCTCGTCCGGTCCGCCGCCGGCCCCGTTCCCGCTGACCGGCGCCGCGCCCGGCGACCTGTCGTTCATCTCGTCAATCTTGCTCACGACCTATCCCTCGCTGCCGCGGACCCCCGCGGCGGATTGATGTTCCTACTGGGCCTGGACCGGCTGGGTCGCCGGCGACAATGCCACCGGCTCGCCGGCCGGCAGCGCAGGCGCCGCCTGTGCGGCCGGGTCGGTCACGGCCGGCGGGCTGCTCGCCGCCGGCAACGACGGGCCGGTGCTGAAGAAGCTGAACGGCCGGGTGTTCCAGTCCAGCACGACGGTGGTATTGTTGCTCAAGGTCTGGCGGAGCATGCCGAGTTCCTTGAGGAAGATGGCGAACTGCTGGTCCTCCTGGAAGGCCCGGTACTGCTCGGTCGCCTTGGTCCAGCCCTCGGCGCGGAGGTTCTCCGCGCGGAGGTCGGCGAACGAGAGGATCTGCCGGCGGATGCGGTCGGCCTCGCTGGTGATGCGGGTCGCCTCGGCCTGGCCCTCGCTCTGGTAGCGCTTGACCATCTCGTTGCGGCCTTCCTTCATCGCCTCGAAGATCTCGCGGCTCGTGCTGGCCGGCACGCCGAGGCGCTTGATCCCGACCTGGAGCACCTCGATGCCGAACATGCCGCGGGCCCACGTGTTCATCGTCGCCTGCAAGTTCGCCTCGATCTCGGGCAGCTTCAAATCGGCCGGGTCCGTCGAGACGAAGTTCGCCAGGCTATAGTTGCCGAACGCCGCCTCCTTCTCGCTCTTGAGCTTGTTGCGCAGCTGCGCCTCCGCCTGGCTGACCGAGCCGCTCGTGGTCAAAAAGACCTCCGGATCGGCGATCCGCCAGGCCATGTAGGCCTGAGCCGTCACCGGCTTGCCGCCGGCCGTCAACGGCTCGGAGAGCGGGTCCTGCGTCAGGTTGACCCGCAGGTCGTACGTGACCACCTGCTGGATCGGCCAGGGCCATCGTACCCGCAGGCCCGGATTGTGCTCGACGTGGGTGATCTGCCCCAGCGTCTTGACGATAGCTACTTCGTTGAAGCGGACCTGGTAGGTGATCATGTACACCACCAGCAGAATCACCAGAAGGCCGCCCGCTATGATTGTCGCCGCGTTTCTACGCCACATTCGGTCTTACCTCGCTATCGGCCTGTTCTTGCGTCCGTCGGGGCCATGTCGAACAACCCCGCCTGGTCCTTCATCTCGAATTCCACGATAAACCTCTGCCCTTGGGTCGGCGAGACCATCAGGTACTTGCGGGCCGGCCCCAGGACCTGCGCCAGCGTGCTGAGGTACTCCGCCGACGTGTACAGCTGCGGTGCCAGCCGGTAACCCTCCAGCCGCGCGGCGTAACTCGCCACGTTCGCCAGGCCCCGGTTCTCGATCTCGGTCCGCTCGGCCTCGGCCGTACTGACCGTCCGGGCAACCTCGCCGCCGGCCCCGGCGAGCAGTTCGGCCAGACGCCGGTCCACCACCTGGGCCTCGCCGTCGGCCCCGGCCTCGCCGGTCAGCACGGCGGGAGGCAACTCCTCGATCGCCTCGGCGAGCTGCTGGGCCCGCCAGACGCTGCCCGCCGCGGTGGCCAGGTACTGGTTGGCGACGCCGCGGGCCCACCGGACGGCCTGCTGGTACTGCAGCTGCGCGCCGCCGACCGCCTCGTAGCTCTCCGCGACCGCCGGCGGCGGATGCACACCGATGAGGTTGGCGTCAACCAGTTCGACGCCCAGGGCCGGCTGCATCACACGGATGCGCTGCTGCAGCTCGGTGAACAGCTCCTTGTTGACCTGCTCGCGCTGGGCGGTCATCAGCTGGTCGCTGTCACGCGAGGCGGCAAAACGGAGGAAGGCCTCTTGCACCGAGTCCCTGAGGACCTCCCCGGGTTCGGCATAGTTGTACAGGTACTGCACCGGATCGGTCACGCGGTACCGCAGCACCGCCACGACCCGCAACAGGTGAACCGAGACGCTGCGGTCCTGCTGATCGCCCCCCTCGGCAGTTGGCTGCGTCGATGACGCCCTGATAAAGCGGGCATAGTACGGCGGGGCCACCAGGATGTCGTACTCGTGCCCGTGCGTGCTGTGTTCGTGCGTCCAGAGGACGACTTCCTCGTCGTCGTGGAAGCCGCCGTTATGCGTGTCGGTGCCGAGCAGGACCTGGCGGATCTCGTCGGTCGAGACGATCTGCACCTGCTCGACCGGCCAGGGCCATTTGACGTGCAGGCCCGGACCGAAGCCCTTGCCGCGGAACTGGCCGAACCGCTCGATCACCGCCCGCTCGCCCGGCTCGACCACGATCAGCATGGACAGGGCCATCAGGGCGAGCAGCTGGAAGATGATCAGCGGCCCCAGCGCCTTTTGCAGCAGCTGGTAGAACCAGGTCCGTGAGATCTCGAAACCGAACTGGTAGTTCATCGCCTCGGCGATGCTGCGGGCCATGTCGCCGGGCTCGCTGATCAGCCCCAGCAGGCGGCTCTCGATCGCCGGGCGAGGCTCCGAACCGGGCACCCGCGGACGGTACATCTCCAGGATCAGGCTCAGCACCATCTCGACGCCCAGAACGATCAGCAGCACCGGGATCACGTAGGCCAGCAGGTACGCGGGCCAGCCGAAACCGAAGTACGAGATCGCCAGGACGACCACCACCAGGATCGTCGCAAAGCAGTTGCCGGTCAGATAGTTGCCGCCCGCGCGGAGCATGCGGCAGGCCGGCTCTTTCGCCAGACCCATCACCATCTGCGACAGGACGAACGCCCCGAAGCTCACCGCGCCCAGCAGGGCCATCGCCGGCAGGACGTTGGGGATCTCCCGGATCTCCTCGGCATTCAGCGGGGCGTCCCGCGAGGCGAGCTTCCACAGAAGCCCGCCGATGACCACGTGGTACAGCGCCAGGATCACCGTGGCGATCGGCACGACGTACCGCAGGATCGTCCGCAACCGGCGCCCGGCGACCAGCAGGTCCTCGGCTTCGACCTCGAACAAGGCGCTCTGCCCGGTCGCATCGCGCTGCCGACGAAGCTCCTCCAGTTCGAGCAGCTCCAGGGTCTCCAGCCGCTTCTGGTGGAACACCAGCAGCAGCAGCACCCAGACCGGGATCCCGCCGATCCAGTACCAGGTGATGGCGTTGACCGCGGGGGCCCCGGTCGCCATCGCCAGCAGAAGCACCACGACCGCCCCGACCACCTGCAACAGCAAGCCGACGAGGCTGGCCAGTTCGGCCCGACGATACGTTTTTTCCGTTACGGCCATATTCATTCCCTGTCTCTCAAGGCCCTTGTCCGATTCGACAAGACGTTTATCCTTACGGCCCTTGATTGCCAGCGGTTCGTGCCTTATGCATTGCTGCGCGGCGAGCTATCGCAAACCTCCGGGCCTGTGGCGCCGTAGTATGGCAATAGCTGCCTGAACCAAGGAGACCTCATGTTTACAAAGATGCTTGCCGTCGCCCAGACGACCTTCACCGAGACGCTGCGCCAGCCGATCTACGCCGTGGTGGTGTTTCTGACGTGGATGATGCTCGTGCTGAACGTCTCGCTGTCGGCATTCTCGCTGGACGACGACACGAAACTGCTGCTGGACCTGGGGCTGTCCAGCCTGCTGCTCAGCGGGCTGCTGATGGCGGCCTT
>JAWLBS010000130.1:0-12833 GCA_041687575.1 Phycisphaerae bacterium
CCCTTGCCCGAGCCGATCTCCACCTCGACCGGCCGATCGTTGCCGAAGATCCGGCGAAAATCGACCGTCTCGGCCACCTCCTCAGGCGGCACGAGCAGATCCTCGATCCGCAGCCCGCTGGCCGGCGGCTGGTCAACCGACTTGTACCTGACGCGTCCTCTGGCCATGAATCTCCCACAAGATAGCGGCCCCTAGGGGCTTGCGCCCACGATTCCGTCGGCGCGGCGTTTGTCTTGCCCGTTTGGCTGATTAGAATAGTAGCACATATTCGGTCAGCGGTGCAGTGCCGGCAGCCGGCGGTTGGGGGCCGCGGTGGCCCGATGTTGCCGGCTGGAGGTCCGAGGATCCGCTGGCCCTCTTGTTTGCTGTTGCCCGTCGGGTTGAATGCATGACGAAGTTGTCCTGGCCGAACCGTGTGACCATCACCCGCCTGCTGTTGATCGGGCCGTTCGCGGTCTGCCTGCTGCACATGCAGGACCCGGACTGGATGCCGTGGCCGCGTTATGGGGCGTTATTCATCTTCGGCCTGATGGCCCTGTCTGACGCGCTGGACGGCTACCTGGCGCGGCGGCTCGACCAGTTCACCCGCCTCGGGGCCTACCTGGACCCGGTGGCGGACAAGCTGTTGATCACGTCCTCGCTGATCATGCTCAGCTACGGCGGCACGGCCGTCGAGGGCAAGCAGATCCCCGATATCGTGGTGGTCGCCGCGATCGGCAAGGACCTGATCGTGGTCCTGGGGTTCATGGTGGTCTTCTTCATCTCGGGCCGGGCCTTCGTCGAGCCGCGGCTTACGGGCAAGGCGTGTACGGCCGTCCAGCTGGTGACGGTCCTGGCGGTGCTGTTGTGGCCGAACCTGCCCGCCTGGCTCGACCTTCTGCCCGACGTGCTGTGGTGGTCGTCGCTGGTCCTGGCGGTGGCGGCGACGCTGGACTACGTCAAGGCGGGGGGGCAGTTCCTCAATTCGCAGGGGCTCGACAACGGGCACGAGGTTGACCCTGCCGCCGCCGAAGACTCCCGCGAAATCGAGCGCCGGCTCTAGAGCCTCGCCGGCGCAGGTGTAGCCGCCAACTCTCCAGGTGCTGCGGTCCTCCGACTGGTTGCACCGCCGTGTTGTGGATACTGCCCCCCCATTCCCGACCCCTTCCGTTGCCGTTGCCGCAGTCGTTGCCTGCTGTCCCCTGTAACCTGCTGTTGTCGTCCCCTGACCCCTGATCCCTGACCCCTGACCCCTGCCGTTGCCGTTCACTGGCAACTGGCAACTGGCAACTATTTCTGCCCCCTGCCGTTCCGACCCCCGACCCCCGACAGACCCGACCCGCTCCAGGTCTGTACGAACGCGACGTTTTGCGATACACTATAGCCCGAATAGGCCGCGGCCGCTTGCCTGATGCTTTTGCCGCGCGATGTGTTACAATCGGCGGAATATGTTCGGGCCGCCGTATTTGGGAGACTCCCCGTGAATCAGCCGTTTTGCCCCGTTGAGGAACTGATAGACGAGATCAAGGCCGGCCGGATGGTCATCATCACCGATGACGCCGACCGCGAGAACGAAGGCGACTTCATCTGCGCCGCCGAGAAGATCACCCCCGAGATGGTCAACTTCATGCTCAGGCACGGGCGGGGGCTGCTGTGCCTGACCCTGCCGCAGGTGCGGTGCCGCGAACTGATGCTGCCGCCCCAGATGACCGAGAGCCAGGCGACCTTCGGCACGGCCTTTACCGTCACGATCGACGCCCACCCCCGCTACGGCGTGGGCACCGGCGTTTCGGCGACCGACCGGGCGACCACGATCCTCAAGGCCGTCGAGGAGTCATGCACCCCGGGCGACCTGGTGCGGCCCGGCCACATCCAGCCGATCACCGCGCGCGACGGTGGGGTCCTGGTCCGCGCCGGTCACACCGAGGCGTCGGTCGATCTGGCGCGGATGGCGGGGCTGAGCCCGGCCGGGGTGCTCATCGAGATCATGAATGAGGACGGTACGATGGCCCGGCTGCCGGAGCTGATCGAGATGGCCCGTCAGCACGGCATGAAGATGGGCACGGTGGCCGATATTGTGGAATACCGCCAGCGCCGCGAGCAGCTGATCCAGCGGATCGAGACGATCCCGATGCCGACGCGGTTCGGGGATTTCACGCTGGTCGCCTACAAGAGCCTGGTCGACGTCGAGCCGCACCTGGCGATGTGCTACGGCGGGGTGGGCGAGATCGACGAGACGGGCAAGGTCGTCGAGCACCCCGAGCCGGTGCTGGTGCGGGTGCACAGCGAATGCCTCACCGGCGACATCTTCGGGTCGATGCGGTGCGACTGCGGCGACCAGCTGCACAGCGCGATGCAGCGGATCGTCGCCGAGGGCAAGGGCGCCGTCATCTACCTCCGCCAGGAGGGCCGCGGGATCGGCCTGATGCACAAGCTCAAGGCCTACCGCCTGCAGGACGGCGGGCTCGACACGGTCGAGGCCAACGTGCAAATGGGCTTTCCGCCCGACAAGCGCGACTACGGCATCGGCGCGCAGATCATCCACGACCTGGGGCTGCGGCGGCTGCGGATCCTGACCAACAACGAGAAGAAGATCAACCGGCTGAAGGTCTACGGCATCGACGTGGTCGAGCAGGTGCCCCTGCAGATCCCCTCGAACCCCCACAACCGCCGCTACCTGGCCACCAAGCGGACAAAGATGGGGCATCAGCTGGCGGATCTGTAGGGGGAATTCCATGGCCGCAAACAGTGCGGCCATGGCACCCTGAAAACTATTCCCACGGCTCGGGACACCGACTCGCCGGGCCCGGCCGCGGCCATGGGGCAGCCGGTTCGGCCTCGATGCTGCCCCCGGTCTTGCGCTGCTGTCGTCGCTGTCGCGCCCGCCGCTCCTATCGAGCGGGACACGCGATGGTCACCGACTCCATCTTCGGCCGCTTCTTTCCGCCCACGCGGATCACGCACGACGTCCCGCTCTTGTCCACTTTGTGCGTGAACGATTTCTCGTCCGTCCCGTCCTCCAGCCACCGCCACGTGACCTCCAGCGGTGCGGTTTTCAGGCTTTTCGGGTTCGTGGCCGTGACGGTGACGTTGTTGTCCCCGACCTCCAGCCACGGTCGGCTGTAGAAGTTAAGCATCGTCACGTCCGTGATCTTCAGCGCCTTCAGGACCGTCGGCTCCTTTCGCCAGTCGGTCCACAGGTCGATGCGCAGCAGGTACCCGTATCGGCCGCTGGTCGAGCCGCCGGGAAAGGCGATCGTGTTGGGCTTGCCCAGCTGGATCGGCCCGAAGGCACCGCTGCCGGTCACCTCGCCACCCAGCACCCAGGTCTTGCCGCCGTCGGTCGAAAAGCTGAAGCTCAGGGCGCCGCCCTTGTCCATCTCGGCGGTGCCCTCGATCTGCGTGTCCGCAATCACGTAGGGCAGTTGCATTGCCAGTTCGATGCGCCCTCCCGCTTTGGCCGCCGTCAACCCGCCGTCCTTGCGAGCCTCCACCTTCTCGAGCCTGGCCTGCCAGGTCGCCATGCCCTCCGCCGTCAGGCTCGGTTCGCGTACGAACACGGCGTTGCCATAATAGCGGTAATACGTGTTGTTGCCGGGTGAGTGCGGACCGTCCTCGATCGTCTTGCGGTAGGGCTCCCAATAGGGGAATGCATCCTTGAGCACTTCGTCGTTGCCGAACTTCGTCGCCGGCCCCGACCCGAAGTGCCCGTCGAGATACAGCCCTTCGTAAGGCCCGGAAGGGTTGTACCACTTGCCGAGATTGCCCCACAGCCACGTGCACGACTCCCCCGGCCGCAGGCACAGGTTTTCCGTGTACTTCTGCTCGTACGGCTTGCCGCCCGGCTTGTGGCCTTTCGCATTGACCACGGCGTTGACGTCCTCGTTATAGTTGACCATGAAATTGCCGGGCGCCCGTCCCTCGTCGCGGGCCTTGCTGAAGCGGGTGCGGTCGGCCATGATGGCGTCGTACGAGTAGATTTCGCCCTTCGCATCGGTCACATACGCCGGCAGCCACACGTCCAGCCAGTGCCACTGACCTGCCCAGAACACCTCGTTGCTGACGTGGCCGAACCCGGGATTCAGCAGCCGGGCCTTGAGCCCCGCCGCCTCGCACAGCGCCCCGAACACCCCCGCCTGGGGACCGCACCCGCAATAGCCGTACACGACGATGTACTTGACCGGGTCGTTGACGAACAGCAATCGCCCGTCGGGCTGCATCTCCAGCGGCCGGTGCGAGTGCCAGTCCATCCACACGGTCCGAACCATGAAGTTGTACAGGGCGATCGCCTTGTCCTGGTCGGTTTTGCAGTCGCGGCAGACGTCCGCGATGATTGAATCCAGCGACGTGCAGTTCACGCTCCGATCCGTGCGAACCACGATCCCTTCGGGCCCCGCCGCCGCCGTGCCCGCTGCGGCCAGACAGACGATCAGTACAGGCAGTCCTCGCATCATGCGCGTGTCCCTTTCCTCGCCAAGCCCCCACCGCCCGGTCAAGCCCACGGCCATCATACAGCGTCCAGCATGATACCGCATGGTTTCATTGTGTCGTGGCATCGGCCCTTGTAAAGCCGTGGGCGAGTCGGGGACGCCTATGCGCCGGAGACGAATGCCCCCTGAAAAACTACTCCCTCGGTTCGGGACACCGGCTCGCCGGGTCCGGGCTCGGCGGCGGTGCGGCCTCGCGGACGACGCCAGCCTTGCGCTGCCGCCGCCGATCGTGCCAGTGCCGGCCCTGGTCGAGTACGCGCTTCAGCACCGGGATCCGCTGCTCGGCGTAGTGCAGCCACCGCCGCACGAACGGCACGTCGCGGGCCAGGATCAGCACACCGGCCGTGAAGAAGATCCACCCCTGCAGGATCGGCAACATCCCCCCGACGATGCCGAGCACGATCAGGGAAATACCCAGGCCGATCCGCAGGGCCTTGAGGATGAAATGCCACGCCTGCTTCATGCGGGATGTTCCAAGGGGGGCGGGCCCGCCGGATACGCGACTGCCCCGCCTGTCTTGCGGGCAGGGCAGTCGCCGGGCGGGAGGTACTCAATCTTCCTCGATGACGTCGATCTCGGTTTCCGTTTCGTCCTGCATCTGCTTGACGATCTCGACGGCGCGGGGCCGGTCGCTCTTGCGGACCAGGACCTTCATCGCCATCGGCGCCTCGGCGCCCAGGCCGAACAGGGCGCTGAAGTTCTCCCCGTCGGTCATGCTGGGGATGCCCTCGGCCTCCAGCGCCTGGCGGATCAGTGACGCCTCCTGGTACTGGCCCAGCCGGCAAAGGATCACCAGCGGCTCATCGGTCTGCGGCTGATCGGCTTGCCTGTCATCTGCCATGATCGCTCCTTCACGGATAGAGGATCCTCAAATCCGGTTGCACGTCGTCTTCCAATTGTAGTCGCCTGCAAGGCGTCCGGCAGTCGAACGGCCCTGTGCCCGTCTTTTCGAGGCGGGCAATCGCCAGGTCGGTCGCATCAGCATCTCTTTGCCCCTCACCGCTGCCTACGGTCTTGAGCCTCAGGGCCCTGCGCCAATGCAACGCCCCGCCGGCCCTCATGCACCACCGGCAGCCCCGCCTTTTAAGGCGAGGTCCGCTGGCCCCCAAGACATTGGGTTGTTGTTTCTGTTGTTGGAGTCCCGTCAGGGACGACTGAAGTGTCCAGCCTCACCCCCGGGGCCTGCCGGTTGCCGCGGGTCCGGTCATGCATCCGCCGGCCACGCCATCTTCGCCGGCTGCTTGGCTCGGCGATGCGCGAAGTCTAAAATCAGATGCTTGATCCTGCACGAGGCGAGGCGTCGATCCGGCGGCATCAGGCATACGGATTGCGTTCGCGACGCGCTACATTTGCACGGAGACCGGTACCATGCCGACCTACGAGTACGTATGCGACAACTGCCGGCACATGTGGTCCTGCGTGATGACGTTCTCGCAGCGCCAGAAGGCATCCAGGCCGACCTGTCCGAAGTGCCGCAGCCGCAAGGTGCATCAGAAGATGTCATCTTTCGCCGCTGTTACCGCCAGAAAAGCCTGAACACGCTGGCGCCCAACCAAAAAAAGTTGCCTCCCCGCGGCCCGCTCGGTTGTGGTTGGCAATGTTCTGTTCCGAGCGGTAAACCCGTCCAAGATCTCCAGTTCCCGTAGCCGATAAAGTCGATCAGGGCAGTAGTGCGGGTCGAGCGGGCGGTGCCATGCCATGCCCGGGCGTCAACTTTGTATTGCCCCATAATCTCCGAACCCGTACAATGCAGGCTGTTGTCAACGGAATCTGAAGCGGATATGCGGTGGCTGTGTGTAAGCCGCATCGGCGGCCGGGTCAGTTTTCCTGCTGCGGAACCCACAATGACTGATTGGTACGATGCTGAGCAGCGTGTTGAGCGGGCTCGGGAGCTGTTCGAGATGGAACAGTGGACCGAGGCCCTGTCGGAGATCGACGCCGCGCTGGAGATGAACCCCTACAATGCCGCGTGGCACTGCAATCGCGGCTATATCCTCGACCAGATGGGCCGTCTCGATGAGGCCGTCTGCTCGTTCCGTCAGGCGGCGGACCTCGATCCGGACGATCGGGAGGCCCTGCTCGCCCTGGGCATCGACCTGACGCGGCTGGAACGATGCAGCCAGGCCCTCAAGGCCTTCGAGGCCTTGGAGCGGGTGGACCCATCTTTCGAGGCCTCCTACTGCCAGCGGGTCGTCACCTACACCCAGATGCGGCAGCACGACCGGGCCGAGGAGATGTTCTACCTCGCCCAGCAGATCAACGAGTCCTGCCCGGAATGCTTCTACAACATCGGGCGCAGCCTCATGGACCGCGACCTGCCCGACAAGGCCGTCCACTGCTTCAAGCGCTGCGTCGATCTGGACCCGGAATACCCGGACGTCCGCCGCATCCTCGCCGGCATCTACCGATCCAAGGGCGACTACGAGGCCGCCCGGGAATATTACCTCGCCGAATTCCGACAGGATCCGGGCAATACCGAGCTGCTCGCCGAAATGGCCGAGGCCTTCCTCGAGTCCGGCCAGGTCGCCGCGGCCGGCGAAAAGGCCCGCCAGATCATCGAACTCGAACCTGACAACGCCGCCGGCTATGCCCTCGCGGCCCGCGTCGACCTCATCCAGGGGCGGTGGGATCCGGCCATCGACAACATCGAGACCGTCCTGGGCCTCGACGCCAATTGGCCCGATATCCATGGCCTGTATGGCGAGGCCCTGCTGCACGCCGGCCGTGTCGCCGACGCCAAGCTCCAGTTCGAGGTCCAGCTCTTTGCCCGGTCGGACGACGTGGCGGCGATGACCGGCCTGGGCGTCACGCTTCTGGAGCTGGGCAAGCCCCAGGAGGCAAACCAGTACTTCGCCAAGGTGATCTGCGGGTCGCCGCGAAATGCCGGGGCCTATCAGAAGATGGCGGCCTGCCAGTTTGCCCAAGGCAAGTTCCATGCCGGCATTGCGCTTTGCCTGCGGGCGGTCCAGATCGACCCGCACCACCTGCCGTCGCTGCAGGACCTGGCGGCGGCTTACCGCCACCTCGGCCGCTGGCGCCAGGCCCGCAAGGTCCTGGAATTCGGCCTGAAGGTCCACCCGCTCGATCCGGTCCTGCTGGATCAGAAACGTCGCTGGTGGTGGCACGTGGCCCTGTGGTGCGCCCGCCGTGGGGGCGGGACCGTCGCCGGCTGGATTCGCCGGTAAAACGTCGATGACGCGCGGGTGCAGCCGCCAACTCTCCAGGTGCTGCGGTCTCCGACTGGTTGCACCGCCGTGCTGTGGATACGGCCCCCTTGGTCTCCGACCCCTTCCGTTGCCGTAGGCCGTTGCCTGCTGTCCCCTGTAACCTGCTGTTGTCGTCCCCTGACCCCTGACCCCTGCCGTTGCCGTTCACTGGCAACTCTGCCTGCCGATCTGCTGCATCCCATCGAACCTGTCGATGTACAATACTCCAGTCCTGTTTGTAAGGGTTTGCAGGGAATGTATATCCGGCAACGGAGGTTTCTTTATGCGTCGAGCCTTGTTGATGGTTGTAACCGCGGGTCTGGCCCTGCTTGTCACCAGCGGCAGCGCGTCGGCCCAGTCTCGGGCCGCCAATCCGACCGACCCGTTTCAGATGTGGAACGTCGACCAGATGATCGACCGGGCGACCGGCCAGGTCACCAAACGCTATCAGTTGACGGATGAACAGACGGCCTACACCCGCGAACTGATGAGCAAGCGGGTCAACGCCTTCCTCGACAGTCACGAGCAGGAAATCCGCGAGATCTTCGCCGAGGCGATCAAGTACCAGATCTCGGGCAATCCCCCGCCGCCGGAACGGGTCCAGGAGTGGACCCGCCGCATCGACCCGATGTTCGATGAGGCCAAGGGGTTGATCCTCGACGGCAACCACGATTTCCGCGAGATCCTCTCGGATGAGCAGAAGCTGGTCCACGACATCGACCTGCAGGTCATGGAGGAGAACTTCAGGGACGCCGAAGGGCGCCTTACCCGTTGGCGCGAAGGTGATTACGATCCCAAGGTCGACTTCCAGCCCGGCGTGCCCGCCCCGCCAGCCCAGCCCCAGCCGCAAAGGCCGGTTCAGCCTCGCCCGCGCCCGACCCAGCCGGCCCCGACGGTGAAACCGGCCCCGGCCCCCGAGGCCCCGGCAGCCCCGGCAGCGCCCGCCCCCGCCCCGACCGTCAGGCAACCGCAGATTGTCGGCCCCACCGACAGCGCCATGCGGAGCATGGACATCTGGGAGATGTACGTCAGGCGCTTCATCAGCAACTATGGCCTGGACAAGACGCAGGCCACCCAGGCCTGGGGCATCCTCAGCGATGTTCGCAAACGGGCCAGCGAGTACATCACCAGCCGCAAGGATGAATACGAGAAGCTCCAGACCCAACTCGCCGCCGCCGGCAGCGACGCCAAGGCGGCTGCCGCAGCCCGCGAGAAGATCGCCGAGCTCAACAAGCCGGTCCAGGAGGGGCTTTTTGGCGAGATGAAGCAGCGCCTCGACCAGATCCCCACCGACGCCCAGCGCCAGGCCTATGAAAAGGCGCACGGCAAGCCCCGCCCCGGCGACGACAAGCCGGGCGCGACCTCAGGCCCGTCCACCCGGCCGGCCCCGAAGTCGCCAAAGGCCGCCGCCGCGTCGCAGGCGACCAGGTAGGGGCGCCGCTGCGCACGTAGGGCGGGCTGCGTCCGCCAGAGTTGCCAGTACGCCGCTACGCATGTAGGGCGGGCTATGCCCGCCAAGCTCGGAGTCCTGGCTTCAGCCGGCGCTCGGAGTCCCCGCTTCAGCGGGCGTTAGGAGTACCGCCTTATGCTTTTTGACAATCTGGTTGTGCCGCAGGCGGAAAGCCTCTTACCCATGGGCGCCAATGTGCGCCGTGGGGCGGCCCACCAGCGAGCATTACCGGATTAGTCTGTCAAAAAGCATTAGGCGGCGCTGGGAGTCCCGCCTTCAGGCGGTCCGCCCGAGCGAGCGCAGCGATGCGAGTGGCCGAGCCGCGAAGGCAGAATAAAGCTGCGCCACGAGAACAACGCCGCCGGGTGCCATGGCCGGGGCAGTTTTCCGGCCATGGAATTCCCCGCACACGCAGCGGCCCCCTATGTCGCGGGAAGGAGCCCGACGCGTAAGCAAGGGTGTTGTTGCTCGAGTGCGCAAGACTCCCGCATCCTGCGGCAACCAGCCGCGACCATGAGGTCGCGGTAGACCTTCGGATGAGGAATGCCTCTCCGGAAACAGAATTCGAAGTTGGGTGCCAGAGTCCTGCGCAGGGCCGTACTCTTCTTTCCTATAGCGTTATCGGGCAACGCCCGGGAGGCATCGGCAAACATGGACCTGACGAAGTACAAGGGCATCGGCGCCGATCACGGCGACTCGAAGGTGACGGCCGTCGCACTCGAAAACACCACCTACAGTCAGTCCGTCTACCGGACCGGCTCGATCGACAACGTCATGTTCAACGACGCGGTGGCGCTCCAGCCGGCCACTGTCGATTACCTCTACGCCGACTTCACGCCGCTGGATCAGCCGTTCACCCCGGGCACCCGGCCGCTGCTCGAGCGGCTGGTCGCCCGCATCACCGAAGGCTGCTCCAGCGACCGCGACAAGGCGATCGCCCTGACGGCGTGGACCTGGAAGATCCGCGTCAACTACGTCCACCCGGACTACGAGCCCTTCCACGGCGGCGCCGAAGAGGAGGTCGTCCGCAAGGGCTCGGACATGTGCAACGAGATGGCCCGCGTCCTGATCGTCATGGCCCAGATCGCCGGCATCCCCTCGCGCTACGTCGGGCACATGACGCCGCTGGACTACGACGACCCGACCAGCGGATCGGGTCACGGTGTGACCGAGATGCACATCGACGGGGCGTGGGCCTACTTCGACGTCCGCGGGCGGTTCTTCGAGAAGGCCGACGGCCGGCTCGCCTCGGCGTGGGACCTGGTCCGCGACCCGGGCCTTGTGGACCGCCAGTCCGACGAGGTCCGCGCGCACTGGGACCCTCGCTACAAGATAGCCAACGTCCGCAAGCTCTACGCCCCGGGCGTCGCCCATATCGTTGCCAACTACCTCGCCGCCGACCACGCAAAGTACGACTACTCGTGGACGTACCCGTCAGCCAGCCTGATGCTCGAGGCCCGCGAAAAGGCCCGCCGCCTTCGCGTCACCTGCCATAAAGACCTGCTGCCCCAGCCGGCGATACGGGCCTGACTGCCGGGGGCGGCCATCCATGCAGGGCGGTCTGCGCCCGCCGCCACCCACTACGACCCAGCCGGCAACCTTGTTGACGACGGCCTGTATCGCTATGCTTATGATGCCTTGAACCGGCTGGTCAAGGTGACCCGGCCGGGCCCGACCAGCAGCCCGCAGGTGGTGGCCGCGTACCGCTATGACGGGGTTGGCCGGCACATAGCCCTTTGTGTGGTTATTCAAGCATAGACATTGATTGGGGGCTCTAGCATGACAAGGCATGGCCTTTTTGCATTACTCGGCGCAGCTGTAGCAATAGTTATGTGTGCCAGTTCAACTCCGGCACATGGCGAGATACGTTTCCGTCCTGTAGCGTACCGATTCGAAGGCTGGCCGGTTGGCCTCTGCCTCTCTCATCGAGACTGGACGTGGGCTCGAACATCTCCGGCCACAGCGACTCCACAGCTGCTTGTGTTAGGCACCAGGACGACTGGGGCATTCACAGTTCTCCAGGTCAGCTTTGGTTCAGACGCTGCCAAAGTGACGACGCTATTCGCGTCAAGTGACGATGATCGGCCTGCGACGCCAGGCCGGGGGGCCAGTACGACCCAGAAGAGTACTGCTATCGTGGTCTGCGGGCCGGAACATTTGTCGGTTGCCGACATAGATGGTGATGGCGTAGATGAAATAATGGTGTTAGGGCATACCCCCGAGCATCAGCATTGGTTGACATTCAAAGACGGAAAGTACCACGAAGCCGAATTTCCAGTTCCGAAGAAGCGTGGTCCTGCTGCAGCATGGCTTGACGTAACTGGGAACGGCCTTCCCGACCTATTGTGGTCCGGTAATGAGCCCGCAGCGCCTTCACAACTCGGGACGTATCTGTACCGAAATCAGAAAGGCCGCCTGGTTGAGCCTGAGCACGTGATTGATGCGGTGTTCAGTTCGCTGGTCGCGATAGATCTTGACGGTGATGGAACGTCTGAAGTACTTGCGTTTCCGTTCACGGCTACAAATATGGACGTAACAGGTATATTTAAAGTGACTGAGGGGCGGTTATCAATAGCTGAGAATGCCCTGCATGGCTTTGATGCATTGATAGGTTTGAGCATGGCTGATGCTGCTGTCGGTGATGTGGATGGCGACGGAACGCCCGACTTGGTTACCAGCGGATTGCGGAATCCATACCTTGGGGCGAAAAGCATTGTGACGGTGCTCTATACGCTTAGTCCTGCAGACGACGGGGACCTCGTGTACGGATATAGTCACCAGGCAGCTGAAATACCGGATATTCAGGGGCAAGTCTTTCTGGAGGACTTCGATGGCGATGGACATGTAGATCTGCTCCTGTATGGCTGGACGAGGGAAGGAATGAAAGGAGGCAGGCATCTCTTGCTGATGAGGAATGCCGGGGGGCGCCTTGAAGCGCCGAGAGAGGTCCTGCCTGTGTCAGAGGGCAGGAATACCCCTTGGTGGCATAGTGTAGTTCCCGTTGACGTTGACGGCGATGGGTTGTTGGATCTCATGTTACTCCCCGATAGTTCGCCCACTAGGCCTGTGCTTCTTCGCAACGTCTCAAGGAAGAGTAAAGAAAAGGGGATGGACATGGGGAGCTAACTGATTGCCGGGTCGCGACGAAGTGACCGACGGCCCGAGACGGTGGCCGCGTCCCACTACGAAGGGCTTGGCCGGCGGATCAGCAAGGTCGTCACCAACAGTGGCGACCGCGACCAGGCGCAGTGGTACTGCTACAACCAGAGGTGGCAGTTGCTGGAGGTCCGCAACGACAGCGATAAGGCGACGCGGCAGTTCGTCTGGGGCGCCACGTACATCGACGAGGCGATCTGCATGGACGTGGACACCGACGGCGACGGCGAGTGCACCGACTTCGACGGCACCCCGGCCGGCGCCAGGCGGTACCACTACATGCAGGACGCCAACTGGAACGTGATCGGCCTTCGCGAGGGCACCACGGTCGTCGAGCGGTACGAGTACGACCCGTACGGCACCTGCCGGATCTACGCCGGCTGGGACGCTACCGAGAGCGCCGAGGCCCTGACGGTGATCGGCGAGAGCCTGGTGGGCAACCCGATCCGCTACGCCGGGTACTTCCACGACAACGAGACCGGGCTCAGCCACGTGCGGCACCGGATGTACAGCCCGCGGCATGAGCCCAGCGTTGAACACCTTGACACTCCT
>JAWLBS010000131.1:0-12765 GCA_041687575.1 Phycisphaerae bacterium
GAGGGCCGGCCGGCGATCTCCGTAAAACGGTAATAGTTTCCTGAGGTGCACACCGCCCCGTCGTTCAGCATCAGCACCCGGAGCGTCCCCGCCTTGAACGGATTACGGACGGCCACGCCCCACCTGCTGTCATCCGCCGGCCGGCCGAAGGTTCGCAGGTCCCCGCCGATGTCGACCAGCCCCCCGACGCACCCGTGGGAAGCAAGCCGCTCGATCGCCAGGTCAATCGCATGGCCCTTGGCGATCCCCCCGAGGTCGATGTGCATGCCCTCGACCTCGAACCGGATCGTCGGCGGGTCGGCGACCAGGTCGAGCGTAACTTCGTCCAGGCCGGTCCGCGCCCGCGCGGCCGCGAGCTCCGCCTCGGTCGGCAGCTTGTCCCGCTTGCCCGCCTGTCTCCACACCGCGATCAGTGGCCCGACCGTCGGGTCGAACGCACCGTCCGATAGCTCCCAATGCCGTCGGGCGATCTGGACGACCTGCAACGTCCACGGATCCAGGGGGACGGGCTCTTCGGCGGCGTGGCGGTTGATCCGGCTGACGAGGCTGTCCGCGCGGTAGGTGCTCATCCGCCGGTTGACCTCGTCGATGGCGACATAGGCGTCTTCGACGGCCTGCTGCAGGGCCTGCCTGTCGCCGGCTGGTCCGACGGCCTCAACCGTGGCGATCGTGCCCATCACTTCACGCGACAAGCGGACGGATGTCAGCTCCGCCTCCCGCGAGCGAAGCAGGCTGATCAGCAGGAGGGCGACGACGGCCCCAACGGCAGCTGCGATCCCGAGTCGTTTCATGCCTGTATTCTACTTCACCCGCACCCGCGCGAGCACCCGCAGCGCCCACGCCACCTCGTCGGCTGCGTGCACGCTCGTGGCAAGGGCCTCGTTGGCCGGCACCAGGCGCACCGTCTTGCCGACGCGCCGGAGGATCTTGCACACCACGCCGATCTGCCCCGCCAGCTGCACGATCGCCGGCTCGCCATCGACAGCTGGCTCGTGCGGCGAGAGCACCACCAGGTCGTTGCACTCGAGCATCGGTCGCATCGAATCGCCATCCAGCCGCAGGGCGAACGCATCCGGCCAGCGTTTTGCCAGGGCGTTGGAATCGAGGACCTCGTGCACGCTCAGGCCGGCCAGTTCGGTCGGCTCGAGGAGCTGCACCAGCGCCACCGGCCCCCGCACCCGCAGGGCGCCCATCGAGCGGGCCTGCGCCTCGGACCACTTGCCGGCCTGCAGATGTTCGACCGCCGCGTCGAGCTGCCGGGTCAGCGATTCGCCTTCGGCGATGTCCGTCCAGAACCGCGGGCTGGCCGCCGCCGCCCGCCCCAGCACCGGGATCAGCCGTCCGCTCTCCAGCCGGGTCCGCCAGGCGGGATGCGCCGGGGCCTTCTTGCCGACCCGCAATCTGCTTTCCGGCTGGTCCGCGGCGCGGACCCGCCGGTCGACGGCCTCGACGTTCTCCAGCAGTTCGACAAACGCCGCCATCGCCCGTCCCGCCCCGGGACGCCGCTCGAGCAGGTCCGCCGCCCGCCGGACCACCTCGGTGCCCGGAAGGGCCGGCGAGCCATCGAGGACTTCGCTCGCCCCCTCGCCGGTCATCAGCCAGACCAGGTCGACCCGGGCGATCCGCGCCATCTCGACCAGCAGCGGCGAAGGCGGTACACGCGTGTGCTCGTAGTAGTGATACGTGCTCGAACGAATGCCGAGGGCCTGGGCGAAGTGGGTCTGACCGCGCGGACCGAACCGGCTGATCCGGATCTGCCGGACCCGCTCGATGATCCCCCTGTCGGCAGCCGACAGGGGCGAGTCTTTCGCGTCCGTGAATTTTCCGCTTGCCATCCCGAGGCCTCTTGGAGACAGTACTGCAATCGTTTGGCGCTCACAGTATTCCGATTCTACAGGATGCATATCCGGACAGCAACCATGACACCAGCGAAGCAGCGCAGCAGCCGGTCACAGAAGCCCGCCCTGCAGGAGGCGACCGAGGCCATCCGCACCCTGCGCGACATGAACCGCCTGCAGGCCAGCCTCATCGACCAGCTCGCCCGGACGGTCGAGCGGATGCGCCCGCCGCGGATCGCCCCGCCGCCGGAGGGGAAAGGTGCATCCTGATTCCAGTGGCAGAGGCGGTTGCCGCGGTGCTGCTGCCTCGTCACGGCGTAGCCGTTGTCTGGGGAAGCCGGGCACGTCACGGCGTAGCCGTCGCTTGGCGAAGCCGGAAGCAGGGCCGTGTCTTCCGACGGGCCGACTCGGCGACAGGTTCTTGGAGCGAGGCGCCGAAGACGCGGCTTCTTTGGACCAAGCCGCCATCGGCGCCCCACGCCTCAGACTATGAGCGGACCGGCGGCGGCGGGCAGCTCAGATGGCGTCGCGGCACCCGCAGGCGGTCGTGGACCGGCTGCGGGCGGCGGCGGAGGTGTACGAGGCCGGGCTGGCAACGCTTGGCGAGGCGGATACGAGCAACGCCGCATTCGCCACCCCCGGCGGGCGAGAAAGGTTGGCCGAAAATCGTCGACCAGGTTGCAGCCTTGGAGGTTCGGGCGATCGGCGAACTCGAACGAGCCCTGCGCGCGATGAAGGGAAGGGTGTAGGGCTTTCGGCGCCTCGCGTCATCGTGGCACGGCGGCTTGCGCGAGATCCGAGAGCCCTACAGATCGACGCGTTGATTGAAAGCGGTGTCGATAGGTGCCTTCGAGCATGTCGCGCGGATGCTGGGGCCCGCGCAGCCACGCCTGCGCTCGGTCGAGGGCATCGTCGATCGACTTCGTGCGAACGCCCAGCTGGATCAGCGCCCGGCAGGCCTCCTCGCCCAGGACGTGGCCCGTGCTTGCGCCGGAGCTCAGCCGCTCGCCGGTGAACAGTCGCGGGCGGCTGCGGAAGTCCTCGGGCGTCGGCGCGGGCATGCCGCGGTAGCTGCGCTGCTCGCCCTGCCGGCCGGCGATCCACCGGGCGACGGCTGCGCGGTCGGCTTTGGGAACCGGCTGGTCGAGGAACATCGCTTCGTTTACGGCGTCAAGTGTGGCGGCAAGGCTGGTGGTGTCGAGAAGGGGCATGGTTTCTCCACTCAGGCATTCAGCGCCACCTCGAAGGTCGTGACCAATGGGCGTCCCACATCCTCCAACGGGAACTCCTCAAGGTAGAGCTGCGTGGCTTCCTTGAGGTTGTGGACGGCTTCGTCTATGGTAGCCCCCTGGCTTACCGCAGCGACCTCGGGGCATTCCGCGACGAACAGGTCACCTTCCTTGTGCAGTACGGCCGTGAATGTTCGGCTCATTGTGGCACCTCTACCGCATATCGTAAGTCGCACACGGACGGTCGGCAATGGGGTTGCGGGCCGGTTGCCTGCTTCTCACGGCAACTGGTCGGTGTCGATATAGCCATCGGACAGTTCGCCCGTCCGATGGTTCGGGATTCGTCGTCCGGCGCCTCCCAGGCCCTCGATGAGAATGCCCCAGATGATCTGGGCCGTGCCGAGGATGGCCGCGTTGCGAAGGACCCATGTCTCATGCTGCCAGATCGGGGCGAACAGCCACAGGGCGATCAGCAGGCTGCCAAGGATGATGCTCTCGGCTGAGGGGAACCGGCGAAGCGTGCGTTCGCCGATGCGGGTGTCGGGCGCGTAGACGGGAAGGATGCCCGTAGCTGCCATCGTCACCAGTGAGAACAAGGAGAACCTCGCTTCCGCCTTGCCCCTGCGGAAAGTCCCGATCAGGCCGATCAGGGTCAGGGAGCCAGCCAGGATGAAAGCCACCGCGGCCGCCTCAGGTTCTTCTTGCCAGTGGGCCTTTCGGCATTCACGGACTGTCCATCCGAGGAAGGTGAGTCCGCCGAACAGCGCGAGTGTGAATACCGCCCGAAAGCTGAAGCTCAGGAAGAAGTCCCAGGCGAGTCTGAACATGGTGGCACCTTCAGTACGTGATCAGAGCAGTTGAACAGGAGACCGCGGGTGAGTCGGTCTTTCCGGTGCCCAGGCCGGATCCCGTTCGCCGGGTTGGTCCTCTCACCTGTTCTACTGCTCTGTTGTTCACCTGCTCTAGTCAAAAGGCCGGTCCGAAGACCGGCCTTTTGACTCGGGGCAGCCGGATTCGAACCGACGACCTCGTGGACCCAAACCACGCGCTCTAGCCAGGCTGAGCTATGCCCCGGGGCGGCCGGGTTCGGAGCACGGGAGGTACCCGATACCGGCACATCTATAGCGTACACGCAAGACGGGAAAAGGACAACGACCCCGCAGATCGGGACGCACCTGCCGCCTGCGTCCCGACCTGCGGGGGGATGTCCTTGCGTCCTGGTTTGCCGGTACTACTCGCTCAACTCGAAGATGCCGCGCGAGACCTTGTGGAACCGGTCGTCGTTGGCCAGAGTCTGGCTGACGATGTTGCCGAACTGCTTGCTGCGGCTCTGGTAGCCGGCCTTCTGGGCGAGCTGGGCCGCCTCGGCGACGCGGACCTGGCCCTTGCCCTGGAGGACTTCGGCCAACACGTCATTGAGGCTCGGACCGCCACGGCTTCCCTTCTTGCGCCCGCGCTTGGCGCCCTTCTTGGCGGCTCCTTTGGCTGCCTTCTTTTCGGCGGGTCGACCGGCCGCGGCCTTGCGCGGCTGACCGAGCAGCTCACCGATCTGGGCATCCACGTCCTCCAGCTCCGCATTCAGCTGTTCCCGCTTCGCCTCCAGCTGCGAAAGTCTCTTTTCCTGCTTTTCCAGCTCCTGCCGAAGCTGACTGATCGTCTGGGCCATTATGGCTCTCCTGTATTGTCGTTCCCCCTGATCATCGATCTAGTATAGTACTCGATAATGGGAAACTCCACAACCTCATGACGTTCACAGGCGGGCGATCCGCCGGTGCACTCCCGTAAAACAGTTTGGATGGCGGCGCGACCAATCATATGGACGGGAATATGTATAGGTAAACCTGCCGTATAGTTTTGTTCTTCTGTCGTCGGCAATCAGGTTTCGGCGCAGCCGCCGGCATGGGATTACGCATGCTCGAAGGTGATCAGCGGCTTGACGATGTTGTCCTCCTTCGACGCCATCATCCCAAAGGCCTTTTCGATCTCATCGAAGCCGAACCGGTGGCTCGTCATCAGCGTCGGATCGACCCGGCCGGCCTGAATCAGCCGCATCATCCGCTTCATGCGGACCTTTCCGCCGGGGCACAATGCAGTGCGAATGGTCTGATCGCTCATGCCCACGCCCCAGGCCAAGCGGGGGATCTTCACGAACTCGCCCTTGCCATGGTAGCCGATGTTGCTGATCGTGCCCCCGGGGCGGGTCACACGGATGCAGTCCTCGAACGTTTGTTCCGCCCCCAACGCCTCGATCGCCGAATCCACGCCGTCGCCGCCGGTGATCTCCATGATCGCCTCGACGGCGTCGCGTTTCTTGAAATCGACGATCTCATCGGCGCCATAGCGCCGGGCCAGTTCCTGCCGCTCGGGCAGGGCCTCCACGGCGATCACCAGGGCCGCCCCCAGCAGCCGCGCGCCGACCGTCGCCATCAATCCCACCGGTCCCTGGGCGAAGATCGCCACGGTGCCGCCCATGGGGATATTGGCGTTTTCCGCCCCGACAAAGCCGGTTGAGAGCATATCGCAGCAGTAGACGGCCTGCTCGTCGGTAAGGTCATCCGGGATCAGGGCCAGATTCGCCTGGGCGTCGTTGACCAGGTAGTAATCCGCGAAGACGCCGTCCTTGACGTTGGCGAACTTCCAGCCGCCCAGCATCTGCCGGCACTGCGAGGTGTAGCCGCGCACGCAGTTGTCGCACCTGTAGTCCGGGGTGATGGCCGAGCAGATCACACGCTGGCCCTGCTTGTATCCCTCGACCGCACTGCCGATCTTCTCCACCACCCCGACCGCCTCGTGCCCGAGGGTGAGATTCTCCCTCTCGCCGATCCCGCCGTTGACGGTATGGGTGTCGGACGTGCAGATCAGGGCGGCCGTCGTCCGCACCAGCACTTCATTGGGGCCGGGCTGGGGAACGGGCTTGTCGGCGAGACCGACCTCGCCGATCCGTTTCATGACGAAAGCCTTCATCGGGTTAGGGGCCATATGCGACTGTCTCCTGTGAACGAAACCTCACCGAACCATCGACCGATATGCGGTACGTGCCGATCACGCGCCTCTACAGATCATTCGGGTCTCGCCCCCACAGATCCAACGGTAGAACAGGTATCGTCAGCCGTCAGATGGCCCCAAGCCACCCGACGCACAAGTTGATGGTGCTTCGCGCCGTCCAGTCGTCGCGCCGCAGGCGCCCGCGCCACGATTTCGCGCGCGAAGCCGGCCGACAGGCGGTTCGCGTGGGATGACCTTTTTCGTCCAATTCCGGCTGCGGCAAGACGTGGGGGCATTTGCCTCCCTAGGCTTTTGTAATGCCCTGCCCGCCAGTCCATACCGGACAGGCGACACGGCACGGGGCTGGCTCGTCTGGCAAACAAAGGAGGCATCGATGTCGCAGGAAAACCTTCAGGAATTGCTAGGTGCCGAATTCGATGACCTGGTGGGTTACAAGGCAAAGGGATTCGACTCCAGCCATCTCCATCTGCCCGGCCCGGACTTCGTCGATCGCGTTGCGAGCCAGACCGACAGGGGGCCGGCCGTTTTGAGAAACTTTCAGTCCATTCTCAACCACGGCCGGCTCGCGGGCACCGGGTACGTGTCGATCCTGCCGGTCGACCAGGGGGTCGAGCATTCGGCTGGGGCCAGCTTCGCCCCCAACCCGATCTACTTCGACCCGGGCAACATCGTCCGCCTGGCGATCGAGGGCGGCTGCAATGCGGTGGCTTCGACGCTGGGGGGGCTGGGGGCGGTGTCGCGCAAGTACGCCCACAAGATCCCCTTCATCGTCAAACTGAACCACAACGAACTGCTGAGCTACCCCAACACGTACGACCAGATCATGTTCGCCGACGTGCAGCAGGCGTTTGAGATGGGGGCAGTGGCGGTCGGGGCAACGATCTACTTCGGTTCGGCCGAGTCCGACCGCCAGATCCAGGAGGTCTCCGAGGCCTTCCACACCGCCCACGAACTGGGCCTGGTGACGATCCTGTGGTGCTACCTGCGAAACGAAGGCTTCCGCAAGGGCGGCAAGAACTACGAGGGCGCCGCCGACCTGACCGGCCAGGCCGATCACCTTGGCGCTACGATCGAGGCTGACATCCTCAAACAGAAACTCCCCGAACTCAACGGCGGCTTCAACGAGATCAAGTTCGGCAAGACCGACAGGCGGGTCTACGAACAGCTCACGCCGGCCGACCACCCGATCGAACTGACGCGGTACCAGGTCGCCAACGGCTACATGGGGCGTATCCCGCTGATCAACTCCGGCGGGGCCTCCGGCAAGAACGATTTCGCCGAGGCCGCGCGGACGGCCGTGATTAACAAGCGAGCCGGCGGCATGGGGTTGATCTCGGGCCGCAAGGCGTTCCAGCGGCCGATGGAAGATGGCGTGCGGCTGTTGAACCTGATCCAGGACGTGTACCTGGATGAGTCGATTACGGTCGCTTGAGGCGACACCGGCGAAGGAGTCCGAATGAAACGCGTAGCGACACTGACGATGAACCCGGCGTTGGACAAGAGCTGCACCGTCGAGTCGGTCGCCCCCGAGCGGAAACTGCGGACCTCGGAGGTGGTGCTGCATCCAGGCGGGGGGGGGATCAACGTTTCCCGCGCGATCGCCCAGCTCGGCGGCGAATCGGCGGCGGTGTATACGGCAGGCGGGGTGAACGGTCAGCTGCTGCACGGGCTGCTCGCCGATGCCGCCAGCATCGAGCATCACGTGGTCGAGATCCGGGGTGACACCCGCGAGAATTTGACCGTCCGGGAAAGGTCGAGCGATCAGCAGTACCGCTTCGTGATGCCGGGCGCGGAGCTGAGCAGGGACGAATGGCAGCGGTGCCTCGATCAGCTGTGGAAGCTCGACCCCTGGCCCGACATGCTCGTCGCCAGCGGCAGCCTGCCCCCCGGTGTGCCGAATCACTTCTATGCGACGCTGGCCCGGCAGGGACGCGAGCGGGACATCCACGTGATCGTCGATACCAGCGGCGATCCGCTGCGTGAGGCGGTCGATGCCGGGCTCTACATGATCAAGCCGAACCTGCGCGAGCTCGGGCAGGTGTCGGGGCGGCAGCTGGAGAACGACCCGCAGATCGAAGAGGCCAGCAAGCGGCTGCTCGGCGAGGGCAAGGCACAGATCGTGGTGACTTCCCTGGGGCCCGGCGGGGCGGTGCTCGTCTGGGAGGGAGGCGTCGAGCACATCGGCTCGCCCACCGTGCCGATCCGCAGCAAGGTCGGCGCCGGCGACAGCATGGTCGCGGGCATCGTGCTGGCGCTGGCCCGGGGCAAGTCGGTGCCCCAGGCCGTTCGCTTCGGTCTGGCAGCCGGTGCAGCCGCGGTCATGACGCCGGGCACGGAGCTCTGTCACCGCGAGGACACCGAACGTCTGTACAACGAAATCGTCGGCCCCGCGAGCGACTGAGAAGTCGATCGAGGTGCCACAGTCCTGCGCAAAACGAGCCGCGACCGTGAGGGAGCGGTAAACGCAACGTGCGGGGTTGTGCTCACGGGACGCAGTTGCAAAGGGATGTGCTGGTGACCACCCAGGCCCCGGAACAAACAAGGAGGATCTCATAGCCATCAAGGTGCGATCAACGGATTCGGACGCATCGGCCGGCTCGCCTTGCGGGCGATGTGGGAACGGCAGCGGGATGAGATCGACGTCGTCGCGATCAACGACCTCGCCGACGCCGAGACCCTGTCGTACCTGCTGAAGTACGACTCCGTCCAGGGCGAGTTTCGTGAGGATGTCGAAGACGAGTGGGGCTTCTCCTGCCGCTGCGGCGAGGTGATGGCGCGGATGGGCAAGATGTAAGCCGCTACGGGACGCCGAAGGCGATCAGCGGCACGCCCGGAAACGCCACCGACGCGTCGGTCTGCCCGAGCACGATTCCGTCCTGGGGTGCGGCCACCGTCTCGAGCAGCTTGCCGAAGGTGTTGTGGATGCGGGCGACGGTCTGGCCCTTGCGGACCACCGAGCCCGGCCGCGTCGCGAATCGCACAATGCCGCTGCTGGAGCTCAGCGGCCGGTCCGCGTAGCGCAGCAGCCGCCCCCGGTATGGCTCGGGTACGGCGTAGCAGTAGACCTCCGGCATCGGCGGGACCATCTCCAGATGCGCCAGCAGGTTCCAGACGCTTTTGACGCCGCAGTCGATGTTGCTTTCGTTGACGATGTACGACTCGCCCAGTTCCAGCGTCAGGGCCGGCACGCCCCGCTGCCGCAGGCTCCACGAGAGCGTGTGGCGTACCGCCTCGGTCTCCTCGATCAGCAGCAGCCCCGTCAGCCGGGCGAACTCCTGCACCTGCTCGTGCCTGCACTGGTTGTCGTCGCCGGCGCATGGGTCGATCACGCAGTAGGGGATCGACCGCCGCCAGTCGTTGTGCAGGTCCAGCACCAGCGTCGGGGTGGTCTGCATGATGCCGGTGAAAATCTTTTCGGCGATGCGGTCGGCCAGGCCGCCGGTTGCGTTTCCGGGAAACGCGCGGTTGAGGTCTTCCTTGCTGAGCGGCACCTCCCGCGAGGCGATCTCAAAGCCGATCGGGTTCATCAGCGGAAACGCGTAGACCGCCCCCCGCTGCAGCTGTCGGCGGATCTTCTTGAAGATCTCCTGGATGATCACCACCCCGCCGACCTCGTCGCCGTGGGCACACGCCGTCAGCCACACGGCCGGGCCGGGCTCGGGGCTCTGGGCGCTCATGAACGGCAGCCGCCGCCACGCCAGGTCCGACCCGGTCAGCAGCCGGAGGAACGAGTAGCGGATCTTCACCGACGGCCGCCTGGTTTTCGACTCCCTGGTCTCCATGCCCGGATTCTATCACCCGGGGCGGCGCCACGCAGCATCCGGCGAATCGGCCGGGCGAACATTCGTGCCCGCCGCCGTCTGCTTTGGTACCCGTTTTGTTGTTCCGGCCCGTCGGGGCCGCTATACTTGCGCCGGTTCCTCCGGTCGGGTCGCAGTCGTCAACCAGTTGGTGGATAAGTGATTACAGGAGCAGTCATGGGCAAGACCCTTACGTATAAGATCCTCGAGCAGCACCTGGTGGAAGGCCGGCTCGCCCCCGGCGAGGAGATCGGCCTCCGGATCGACCAGACCCTCACGCAGGATGCCACGGGCACCACGGCGTTCCTGCTGTTCGAGTCGATGGGCATCGGCCGGGTTCGCGATGAGGTGGCCGTCTCCTACGTCGACCACAACATGGCCATGTTCGGCCCCGAGAACCACACGGACCACCTGTACCTGCAGACCGTTGCGCCGAAGGTCGGGGCGTACCACAGCCGGCCCGGCAACGGCATCTGCCACCAGGTCCACCTCGAGCGGTTCGCCGCGCCGGGCAAGACGCTGCTGGGCAGCGACAGCCACACGCCGACCGCGGGCGGGGCGGGCACGCTGGCGATCGGGGCCGGCGGGCTCGACGTGGCGGTCGCGATGGGTGGCGGGCCGTTCTACATGGCTGCCCCGCGGGTCATCGGCGTGGAGCTCAAGGGGCAGCTCCAGCCCTGGGTCGCGCCCAAGGACGTGATCTTCCGCGTGCTGAGCATCCTGACGACCAAGGGCAACGTCGGCTGCATCGTTGAATACTTCGGCGATGGGGTCAAGAAGCTCGCCGTGCCGGACCGCGCCACCATCACCAACATGGGCGCCGAGCTCGGCGTGACCACCAGCATCTTCCCTGCCGATGCGATGACGAAGAAGTACTTCAAGGCGCAGGGCCGCGAGGGGCAGTACCAGCCGCTGGCGGCCGACCGCAGCGCCAGGTACGACCGCATCACCAAGAAGATGCATGTCGAAAAGGACGCCGCGTATATCGAGAACATCCGTACGTACTGCCAGGGCGTCGAGGTCAGCGAGGCCGACAAGGACGGCTACGTGGCCGTGTCGTTCGATAAAATCGTGATCGACCTGTCGCAGCTCGAGCCGCTGTGCGCCGCCCCGGGCAGCCCCGACAACATCCAGACCGTCCGCGGCAATGGCGGGCAGAAGGTCAACCAGGTGATCGTCGGCTCGTGCACCAACAGCAGCTTCCACGACCTGATGGTCGTCGCGAAGGTGCTGGAGGGCAAGACGATCCACCCGTCCGTCGAGTTCAGCGTCGCCCCGGGCAGCCGGCAGGTGTTCAACATGCTCGCCCGCAATGGCGCCCTGGCCAGCCTGATCGCCGCCGGCGCCAAGATCCTCGAAAGCGCCTGCGGGCCGTGTATCGGGCAGGGGCAGAGCCCCGCCGAGGGCACCGTCAGCGTCCGCTCCTTCAACCGCAACTTCACCGGACGCAGCGGCACGCTCGACGACAAGGTCTACCTGGCCAGCCCCGAGACGTGCGCCGCCGCCGCGATTGCCGGCGAGTTCCTCGATCCGCGCGACCTGACCGGCCGCGGCGTCGAGTACCCCAAGGTCACCTGGCCCAGCAAGTTCATCGTCGACGATACGCTGATCATCAGTCCGGCCGGCGACGGCGAGGCGCACGAGATCGAGGTGTACCGCGGGCCGACGATCGTCACGCCGCCGGCTGCCGAAGAGCCGCCGGTCGACCTCGACGGGCCCGTGCTGATCAAGGTCGGCGACAAGGTGAGCACCGACGCGATCATGCCAGCCGGCTCGTTCCTGAAGTACCGCAGCAACGTGCCGGAGTACGCCAAGTACGTGTTCCACTTCTTGAACAAGTCCGGCGAGATGACCTTCGCCGAGCGGGCGCTTCAGGCCAAGGGGCAGGGCAAACACGGCGTGATCGTCGCGGCCGACTCGTACGGCCAGGGCTCCAGCCGGGAGCACGCCGCGCTGTGCCCGATGTACCTGGGCGTGCGGGCGGTGATCGCCAAGAACATGGAGCGGATCCACAAGGCCAACCTGGTCAACTTCGCGATCGTGCCGCTGCAGTTCGTGGACCAGGGTGACTACGACCGGATCGACCAGGGCGACGACCTGGCGATCCCGGGCCTGCTGGATGCCGTCGGCAGCGGCGCCGAGTGCGTGCTGGTGGAGAACCGCACGAAGGGCACGACTTTCCAGTGCTCGCTCCCGCTGACCGACCGCGAGCGCAAGATCCTGGCAGCCGGCGGCAAGCTCAACCACACCCGCCTGACCGGCGCGGGGGTGTAGCCCGCACGGCAGGGAGTGGATGACGCATACTCGCATTCAAAGCGGCCCGGAGGCCCCAGCGGCCCTCCGGGCCGCTTTCTTATCGTTCAGTCCCCCAAGGGACGGAAGGAGGAAGAGGGGGGCCACGGGCCCGTGCAGGGCGGGCTGTGCCGGGCTATGCCCGCCCTACTTACGCCCGCACGCAACGGCTACTTTGCGCCCTGGCTCCCGTTGCCGCCGACGGGCACGGCCTCGTCCGTGATCCGCGGCACCCGCAGCCGCGAATCGCCGTGCACCTGCTCGACAATCTGGTTCCGCCGGGCGATGATCCGCTCCAGCAGCGCCGCCGACATCGCCAGGTGCGGGCGGATCCACCGCGAGTCCGGGGCCTCGTCCAGGGCCGCCTGCCAGATCGACCGCGCCTCGGCTGCACGCCCCTTGATCAGCTGTGCAAAGCCATAGCCGACCATCGGGCTCTTGCGGCCGTTCCACCAGAGGCTCATGTGATCCGGCTCGGCCTCGCCGCGGCCGATCCGCTCGAAGTTGTGGGCCAGGTCCATCGCCCGAGGCCATTGCCCCAGAGACAGCCAGGCGAGCATCTCGTAGGCCTGAGCAGGGTCACCAGTGCTGTGCTTCTCG
>JAWLBS010000132.1:0-12752 GCA_041687575.1 Phycisphaerae bacterium
GGGGAAGTACGGGCCGTTGCCCGCAAGCCGAAGTCCTGAAGGTCCCCACTGCGTTTGAGGGTTATGGAAGCGACGTCGTCACAGTACCCGGATCTGCTGCGGCTGCAGCGCCGGCACAACGTGCAGGTCAGGCGGCACCTGCTGCGCAACTACATCGCCCATGGCCTCGAGGGCGGGCTGTACATCGGGGGGATGCGGTTCGTGGCGGCCGAGACGGTCGCCCCGGCGATGGTCGCCTCGCTGGGCGGGCCCGACTGGCTGACCGCCGCGATGCCCATGATCATGGTCTTCGGGTTCGTTATGCCGCAGCTGCTGATGGCCCATCGCATCCAGGCAATGAACCGACACATGCCCTTCGTGGCAACGATCGGGGCGTTCCAGCGTCTGCCACTGCTGGTGGCGGGGCTGGTCCTGCTGCTGGCCGATCACTACCGCACGCTGGCGCTGGCGGCGGTGGCGCTGGCGCCGCTGAGCAGCGGGCTGATCGCGGGGCTGGGGGTCAACGGTTGGCAGGAGCTGGTCGCCAAGACGATTCCCGCAGCGCGGCGGTCGTCGCTGTTCGCCTCGCGGAACGTGCTGGCGGCGGTGATCGGGCTGGCGGCTGGCGTGGGCGTCGAGCGGGTGCTCTCGTGGCGGTCCGGTCCGATCGGCTTCGGGGTGCTGCACCTGATCGCCTTCGGCTTCATGGCGGTTTCGTTCGCGATCTTCCTGCGGGTGCGGGAAATACCATATCCGATTCCCCCTCGCCGCCGCGTGCCGACGCTGGCTCAGAACCTGCGGCGGATGCCGGGGCTGATCCGGGGCAACGCGCCGTTCCGCAACTACCTGCTGGTGATCATGTCGATGGCGGGCATCTTCATCATGATGCCGTTTCTGGGCATCCATGCGTTGGAGGTGCTGGACAAGCCGACCCAGTACCTGGGCATCCTGCTGCTGATGCACACGACCGGCAGCATCATCGGCAACGTGCTGGGCGGAACGCTGGGAGACCGGTTCGGCGGGAAGCTGCCGGTGGCGCTGAGCCAGGCGGGCTTCCTGGTGATCTGCGCATGGGGAACGGTGGCCGACCAGTCATTCGAATTTCTGGCCATGTTCTTCCTGCTGGGCGCCTCGCAGATGTGCATGAACGTCGGGCGTCAGACGATCGCCCTGGAGGTTTGCCCGGTCAATGGGCGGGCGAGCTACCTGGCGATCCTCGGCTCGGCCAACATCCCGAGCATGACCGCGGCGTGGCTGATCAGTTACGTTACATGGCACACGACGCACAGTTTCGCCTGGGTGGCGGCGCTGACGGCGGTGTGCGTGGTGGCCTCGGCGTTCTTCCTGCACCGCATGCCCGAGCCGCGCAAGAACCAGGGGCAGGACATGGCGTTTCCCGTGGAGACGGACGAGGAACCGGAACCCCGGCCGGCGTGATCGACGGGTCTACTCGCCCTCGCCGACATCCTCTTCGTCGTCGGCGGCGGGCTGGACGCCGCCCTTGCAGACCTCCCGCAGCAGGCTGGTCGCGTAGCAGCCGGCCGGCAGGTAGAACCGCAGCTCGAAGTAGGGGCCGTGCTGGTCGAGGCCGGCGTCGAACTCGAATTCGCTCAGCGGGAACCGCAGCGGTCGGCGGGCGCCGCGAACCTTCTGCCCCTTGATCGTGCGGAAGTCCTCGGGGCTGACCTGCTGGGCGGCGACGATGCGGTCTTCGATCTCGCCCTGGCGTCCCTGGGCGGGGGTCGTTCGCGAGCCGAACAGCGGCCCGCTCGGGGAGATCTCCAGCCGGTCGGCGCGGGGCTGCTCGGCCTCGACGTCCTCGACGAGAAAGACCGCCCCGCGGTCGTGCAGGTACGCCAGGTCGCCCGGCCAGACCTTATCGATCGCACCGGCCCGGATCCGCTCGGCCACCACCTGGTTGAACAGGTACGACTGGAACGCCGAGACGTAGAGCCGCTTGACCTGCCGGTCGATCGCGAACAGGGCGCGGCGGTGTTGGCCCTTCGTCTTGGCCATCGCCTTCAGCGCGATCCGCTCCTCGCGGCAGCCGTGGGGCCAGAGGCGGGCGGCCTCGACATACTGGCCGGCCTCGTAGAGCTCGCGTGCCCGGCGGATCGAGCCCGTCTCCGACTCGTGAGGCTGGCCACACAGGACGTCGATCGCCTCGCGGTCGTCCTTTTTCACGATCGCCCGGCCGATCCGCCAGCTGTCGCCCCACATGCCGAACCGCTGCGGACCGAAGTAGTTCGGCACGCCCTGCCGCCGGAGTGCCGCCAGAATCGCCTCGGCGTCGGCCCGGCTGTCGGGGTCGACATCGCGGAGTTTGATGGCGAAGCGGTTGCCCCGCAGATGGCCGAGCTTGAGCTTGTTGTGGTGCCGCCGCGTCCAGAGCACCTGGATGTTGGGAAGGACAAGGTTCTCGATCGCCGCCGGGTCCACGTGCTCGAGGCTCATGATCTGACGCGAGACCGCCCGGGCGTCCTTGAGCCCGGCGGTGCCGATGTCGAACGGCCGGCGCCCAAGGGCCTCGGCAATGGCCCGCACCGCCTTGAAGGTGTCGATCTCCCGCTTTTCGATGCAGAAGAACACGTGGGTGCCGTCGTCGGCCGGCTCGTACAGGGGGACCTCCTCGACGACAAAGTCGGTCACGAAGGTCTTGATCAGCCCCCCGACGCCGGGGATGTCGGCGGTCAGGTAGGGCATCTCGGCCATCGGGTTGAGCGTGGGGGTCTGGTCTGTCATCTGCGATTCGCCTCGTGTGGTTTCGCCCGGCCGGGGCTCGCGCCCGGTCCGCCCGGGCAACTGTAGCCCGGGCGGGCCTGCGTAGCACGGGTTTTCCGCCCGGACCTGGTACTGTACCATATTAAGCGGCCGACGGGCATTGTTCCGCCACTGCATTTGACAGGAGATTGCCATGAACACCATCCGCACGCTGTTGATCGCCGCAGCCGCCGGCATCGTCACACCGGCCATTGCCGCGCCGTCGACCGGGCCCGCCACCCAGCCGGCCGGGATGCAACCCGCCGGCAACCCCGCCGTCTCGCCGACCCTTCGTCATCGGGCCCGGGCGGCGATCGCCAGGGGTCTTGATTATTTGAAATCGGTGCAGAACAGCGATGGGGCGTGGCAGTCATTCGGCGTGCCGGACCCGGCGATTACCTCGATCGCCGCCCAGGCCTTCGCCCAAGACCCCGACTACGGCCCGGCCCATCCGGTCGTCCGCAAGGCCCTGGCGTTCGTGCTGAGCCATCGCCAGAAGGACGGCGGGATCTACCGCCCGGGGTTGAACCTCGAGAATTATTACACCAGTGTGGCGTTGATGTTCCTTTCGAGTCAGGACCAGGGGGATGCAGCCGTCGCCCGCGCGATCCGCGACGCCCAGAAGCACCTCAAGGACATGCAGTGGACCGAATCGCGCGGCCGGCCGGAAAGTGGCGATGCGATCACCCCGGAGGACCCCTGGTACGGCGGGGCGGGCTACGGCAGCCACAAGCGGCCGGACCTGTCGAACACGCAGATGATGCTCGAGGCCCTGCACCAGAGCGGCCTTCCCGCCACCGACCCGGCGTTCCAGAAGGCGATGACGTTCATCAGTCGCTGCCAGATGACCAGCCACACCAACGATCAGCCCTTCGTGCAGACCGCCCGGGACGGCGGCTTCATCTACACCTGCGCCAACGGCGGCGAGAGCAAGGCCGGCACGGTCGAGGTCGACGGCCAGCCGGTGCTGCGGTCGTACGGGTCGATGACGTATGCCGCCTTCAAGAGCATGATCTACGCCGGGCTCAGCCGCGACGACGAACGGGTCCGGGCGGCACGGGAATGGATCGGCAACCACTACACGCTCGAGCAGAACCCCAACATGCCCGAGCCGCATCACCTGCAGGGCCTGTACTACTATTATGACGTCTTTGCCAAGGCCCTGGCGGCAGGGGGCGAGGACGTGATCGTCGATGCGGCCGGCCGGCGTCACAACTGGCGACAGGACCTGATCGAAGAGTTGCTCGGCCGGCAGCGCCAGGACGGCACCTGGATGAACCCGGCGGACCGCTGGTACGAAGGCAACCCCCACTACATCACCGGCCTGACGATCATGGCGCTGCAGGAGGCGCTGAAGTAGCTTTCAGGGGTCTGACCCCAACACGCACGTTTCCTGCCGGAAGCAACGCCGGGATTTCGTGGGGGCCTGGATGCCTGTGCACGCCACTGGGGTCTGACCCCGTGGGGTTCGACCGGCACGGCGGGGTTTACCGCTCCCTCACGGTCGCGGCTCGTTGAGGCAGGACCGGGGTACCCCTCGCAGCGTTTGCCCCAGGGGGTCAGACCCCTGACGCGCAGGGCGAGCCTGTTGGCGATGATAGGGCACGGGGCCGGGACGGCGTCTGCCGTCCCGGCCCCGGTTCGCTATCGCCTGCAAAGCGCTGGATCAGAAGTCCGCCAGTTCCTCGCTGTCCAGAGGAATGACCTGCTCGGCCTTGCGTGCGGACACGGTCTTCTGCTTCGGCCCGGCCGCCCGAGGCGCCTTGGACCCGGCGGCGGTATTCCAGGTTTTGTGCAGCATGTGGTCCAGGCCGGCCGGCTTGCCCTTTGCGGTGGTACGGCTGGCGTGCGAGGCCGGGGCGTGGGTGGCCTGAAGCGTGGACTGGCCCTGCGTGGCAGCCACGGCGGACGACCCGCCGACGATGGCGACCAGTTCGTCGACCATCTCGTTGAGCTCCTTCGCCTGGGCACTGAGCTCTTCGCTGGCCGATGCCGATTCTTCGGCATTGGCGGCGTTGGACTGGGTGACCTTGTCCATCTCGGCGACGGCCGTGTTGACCTGCTCGATGCCTTGGGCCTGCTCGTTGCTGGCACTGCTGACCTCGCCGATCAGACCGTTAACCTTCTGGACGCCGGTGACGATCTGGCCGAGGATCTCGGCGACCTCACCGGAGACCTGCACGCCGCTCTCGGCGTTCTGCTGGCTTTCCTCGATGAGGCCGGCGGTATTCTTGGCCGCTTCGGCACTGCGCTGGGCGAGATTGCGGACCTCTTCGGCGACCACCGCGAAGCCCTTGCCCGCCTCACCGGCCCGGGCGGCCTCGACGGCGGCGTTCAGTGCCAGCAGGTTGGTCTGGAAGGCGATCTCATCGATGGTCTTGATGATCCTGGCGGTCTGGTCGGACGAGGTCTTGATCCGACCGATCGCCTCGGCCATGCGGACCATCGCCTGATTCCCTTGCTCGGCGGCGCTGTGGGCGTCGCCCGCCATCTTGTTGGCCTGGTTGGCGTTGTCGGCGTTCTGTTTGGTCATACTGGACATCTCTTCCAGCGAGGAGGAGATCTCCTCGAGGCTGCTCGCCTGCTCGGACGCCCCTTCGGCCATCTGCTGGGAGCTCTGGGCGACCTGCCCCGAGGCACTCGACGTCTGCTCCGCCCCGGCCCGCAGCTTCGCGATCACGCGGTTGAGCGGACCGGTGATCGAACGGACCAGCACCACGCTGATGACCATTGCGACCAGCACCGTGACAACCGGCACGATGATCGCCATCCACATCGACTGGGTCACGGCCGCCTCCAGCGACGCTCCGGCCTCGACGCTCGCCTGATCGAGGTGCGCGCAGACCTCGTGCAACCGCTCCTGCGTCCGGTCCAGGGCGGCAATCGTCCGCTCGTCGTAGACCTTACGGGCCTCGGCTCGGCCGGAGGCCTGCTGGGCCCCCTGCTGCTGCCACAATTTGTTGATATCGATGGCGGACGCGTGCAGCGCGTCGTGAGGCTGCTTGAGCTGATCGATCAATTCGGCAAAATGCGGGTCCTGGCGGCACAGCTGCGCACAGTCCTCGGACTGCAGGAAGCCGCCCAACTCGCAGCGGGTCGGGTCGGTCTCGACCTCTGCCCGATCCAGGTTGCTGAGGAACAGGTCATTGAGATTCGCCACCCACTTGAAGTGATCGACCTGTTTGGCGAGCATGAGCTTGCTCTTGTCGGCAAACTCCTCGTACCGCTGACTCTGCTGACCGATCTGCGAGAGGTTCACGCCGATGACCACCGCAAGGACGATCAACAACGACAGAACGACCGCAAACCCCCCGTACATCTTCGTACTCAAACGCCATTTGCCGCGCATGAACGTGTCCCCTTTCATCGACCCGGCGCCGCTCAGGCAAGGGTCGATTCGACCGTGGGCGGCCGGCGCGGCCGCCCGTTTTTGCACGGGCTCGTAGCGACACGCAGCACCCGTTGCCGCCGCAGGCGAATACGATCCACGCGAGAGGGCGTCGACCGAACGTATGCGTCCGGCCGGGTCTACCCGCGCATCTCGTGATTCGACTGTGGTGTCCTGCTGAGATCGATCGACTGCCTGTCCCCGAAACAGCCGGTCTTTCAGTGGTGTGGCGAACGCATCGTTTCTTCGCCCGTTTCCAAGCTCCAAGGAACGTATCGGACCGCGGGACAGACCACTGCAGTTACATCAACGATCGTTTTGAGAAGGCGGCCATGTGCGCCTCCCGGGCGGGACAGTGCCCGTCTGACGGGAGAGGTCGCGGTCCCGGGAGCAGCTGGGCAGCCGCCTCGCCGTCCGCGAACCGGGCTCGCAAACAACAAAAAAGCGGCGTGCCCGTCCCGCAGGCACGCCGCTTGTACAGTATTATAGACTGTTAGTTCACGACGCCGGATATCACCTCATCGCCTGCGCCGCGATGATCTTGCTCGCCTGGTTGCTCGGCAGGTTCAGCGCCCCCAGCGCCTGCGAGGCCGCCGTGCGGATGTCCAGGTCCATCGTCTGGGTGGCCGCGCCGGCGACCCGGTCCCGCAGCTCGTCGTCGAGCAGGTTGCCGTGCGCCTTGGCCGAATCGGCCAGCGCCGCGAACACCGCCAGGCGGACGTCCTTGGGCTGGCTCTCGTCCAGCGCCAGCGCCGCGATCGCCCGCTGGGCGTCCGCCGATTCCGAGTCGGCCAGCACCCGTGCCCCGGTCACCCGCAACTGCGCCTGCGGATGGCCCAGGCTGCGGATCAGGGCCGTCTGGGCCTGCCGGAAATCGTACACCTTGTTGTTGGTCAGGGCGATCATCCGCAGGGCCTGTGCCGCCTGCAGCGCCAACTCCAGCGCCGTGCCCGCATCCAGCGGCAACGCCCCGACCTGGCGACGCACCCGGTCGTATTCGGTCAGCAGGCCGGCCGCGTCGACACCAGCCGGCACGCCGCCGATCCGCGAATCCAGGTGCAGCAGCGGCCGGACCACGTCCTCGTCCGCCGGGTCGACCAGCAGCACGGTCGCCGCCGAGCCAAACATGTAGTCCTTGCGAAGGTCCGCCAGCGCCTGGTTGAACGCGGGCTGCTTGAGGTTGCTGGGCAGCACGACCAGGTCCAGGCTCGGCAGGTCCTTGCGAGCCTGCTCCATCACGTTATAGAAATCTTCACCGGCCACCACGTTGAAGCCGGCCTCGCGCAGAAAGCCCACGACGCGGTTGCGGCTGATTTCGTCCGCCTCGACCACCACCGCGTGCTTCTCGCCGGTCTGGGCAAGAGCCTCGGACAGGGCCGGCACGACGTTGCCCGCCCCGGCGAACTCCTTGGTCGGCAGGGCGGCACCCAGCACCAGTGCCGCCTTGATCCGCACAACCAGGTTCGGGAACGTCAGCGCCTCGACCAGCGGCTGCTTGTAATCCTCGGTGCCGATCAGGTTGGCGGCCCCGGCCGTGTCACGCAGCGCCGCCAGCGCCCCCAGCACCACCGCCGGGTCCGCGTCCTTCAGGCCGCGGGCCAGCGTCAGGTGGTTGTACCGCGCGCCGGCCGCACGGGCGAAGTAGATCGCCCGCGGGTAGTTGTTCGGCCGCGTCGGGTCGTACGCCGTCGCCGGGTCGGCTGCCTCGCTGGCCACGTCCTGCACACCCAGGTGCGCCTCGCGGCGGAAGTTGCCCGCCAGCCACAACGACACCGCCTCGGCCAGGTTCGGGTTGAGCTGCAGGGCCCGCTCGGTCGACCGCATCGTCATCAGCTCATTGAAGATCCGCGGCGGCACCTGCGTGCTGGTCAGGCCGCCGTCCCGCCAGAACCAGACGTTCACCACCGGCGCGTCCTGCTCGCTCATCAGCGAGCCGTGATCGTAGTAGTAGGACTCGGCCAGGCTGTAGAAGCCGTCGGCAGCCGAGCCGGCCGCCTCGCGCCCGCTGATCTGCTCGATCTGGCCGATCGCGGCGCGGGCCTCGCTCTTGACGTCGGGGGTGGTCTGCTCGCTTTCGGCCAGCGCCTTGAGATACGGGATCGCATGCGGGTAGCCGATCCGCCCCAGGGCCCGGATGAGGAAAATCTTGACGGCGCTATTGTCCATCTGCAGCGAGACCGCCAGCGGCGTGACGGCCGGTTTGCCGATCTCGGCCAGCGCCGAGAGGATGTGGGTCTGGAGGTTCCTCTGACTCGGGTCGAGGAGCTTGTCGATCATGAACGGCACGGCCCACTCGCCCGACTGCTTGAGCTGCGAGATCGCCGTGACCCGCTCGCGCGGCGAGCCGCCGAGCTTGTCGATGTTCTTGAGGATCTGCGCCGGCTCTGTCCGCAGGCGGAAGCGCCCTTCCTTGAGGACCTCGAGCACGTCGGCGGCGGTCTTGCCGAAGTCCTCGCGATCCATCAGCAGAAACAGGATCGACTCACGGTTGGGGTTGTAGCCCGCCAGCTCCAGAACCGCCACCGGATCGGGGTTGGCCTGCAGCAGCGCCTCGAAGTTGCTCCGGGCATAGTTGAACTGACCGATCGCGGCGTAGTGCCAGCCATCCTCGGCCCGCGCGCGCAGCTGCCGGCCGCGCTCGATCTTGCCCATCAGCTCCTTGGCCGACTCGCCCAGGCGATTGTCCTTGAGCGCCTGTTCGAGCTGGAAGGTGCCGGTCCGGTCGGCCATCAGGGCCAGCCGCAAGGGCGAGAGGTCCTTGTCTGCCAGTTGGCTCAGCAGATCATTGGCCTGCTCGTAGTTGTCCTTGTTGATCGCCTCTTCGGCACTGCGCCACGTGTCCCAGGCCTGGATGTCCTGGCCGACCATCGGGCCGCCCAGCGACTGTGCCAGACTGACCTGACTCAAGACTGTCGTGGCCGCTGCTACCGCCGCCAGACGCAGAAACTTCACCAATGCGCTCATACAAGCGGACCTCCTGCCAGCCGCGGCCAACACGCGGTTGGCGCACTGGCCTGTATCCCACAGCAACAGCGGCCGGGAAATTCCATCGCTCAGGCCGCTGAAAATTCATAACTCAAGTCGGCATTATAAAGTTGCGCAAATCCAGGTCAAATGGAGATCTGTCGGGGTTGCGGTGGCTGTTACTCGCGTCCCGTCAGGGACGGCCGATCGTAGCCCCGCCTTTCAAGGCGGGGTTGGCTGGCCCCCAAGACCTTTGGTTGTTGTTTTTGTTGTTGAAGTCCCGTCTGGGACGACTGAAGTGTCCCGGGGGCCTGCGGGACTTCTTCGTGCCCAAGCCTTTGCGGCCCCCGGGCTTTGCCCCAGTCGCCTTACGGCTCTCGGGCTTGCCCTTCGGCTGACGACGCCGCTGCGGGTCTGTGCCAGCGGCTGCGAGAGCATCTCCTCGGACACACGCCGCGCCAACGAAATCACTGTTCTTGCGGGTCCGTACCTGCGCCCCGGATGTGCAACATGGCGCCGATCGCAGGTTTTCGACCCGGACTCGGCTGCAGGGCCGCCGAATTCCCAAAATCCCCCTTGCCCTTGACCGTTGCATTTGGTTTGATATATGGTCAGCATGGTCTTGAAATATGATGATAAATGTGGTGAAAACCCCTTGGCACACGAGATTTCGAATCCGCAGACCGTGAAAGTCACACTCCTGGACGGCCAGGTCGTCGAGGCGCCGCGCGACGCAACGTGGATGCAGGTGGCCGAGCAGGTCGCCTCCAAGCTAGCGCGCAAGGCCGTCGCCACCAAGGTGAACGACCGTATCGTCGACATGACCGCCCCGGCCGAGACCGGGCGGGTTGAGTTCATCCTGCCAAAGGCCGATAATCCCGACGCTCTCGACGTGCTCCGCCACAGCGCCGCCCACGTCATGGCCGAGGCGATCTGCTCGCTCTGGCCCGACACGAAGCTCGTCTACGGCCCCACGGTCGAAAACGGGTTCTATTACGATATCGATCTGGACAGGCCCCTGAGCACCGACGATTTCGAGGCGATCGAAAAGAAGATGGCCGAGATCGTCAAGGCCGACAAGCCCTTCCGCCGCTACGAGATGCCGCGCGACCAGGCGATGGCCCGGCTGCGCGAGGAGGGCAACCCTTACAAGTGCGACAACGCCGAACGGGCCGAAGGCGACACGCTGAGTTTCTACGTCACCGGCGACGAGCCCGACAGCCACTTCGAGGACCTGTGCCGCGGGCCGCACGTGCCCAGCACCGGGCGGATCGGGGCGTTCAAGGTTCTGCAGGTCAGCGGTGCGTATTACCGCGGCGACGCCTCCAAAAAGATGCTCCAGCGGGTCTATGGCACCGCCTGGCCCAGCCGCGACGACCTCAAGCAGTACCTGCACCAGCTGGAAGAGGCCAAGAAACGCGACCACCGCGTGCTCGGACCGAAGCTCGGGCTGTTCACGATCGACGAGCAGGTCGGCCAGGGGCTGGTCCTCTGGAAGCCCAAGGGCTCGGTCGTCCGCCAGCAGTTGCAGGATTTCATCAGCGAGCACCTTCGCCGCCAGGGCTACCACCAGGTCTTCACGCCGCACATCGGGCGGCTGAACCTCTACAAGACCAGCGGCCACTACCCCTACTACCGCGAGAGCCAGTTTCCCCCGCTGATCGACCAGGAGTACATCGAGGGGCTCGGCCAGGAGGGCTGCGGCTGCGCGGAGCTGAGCAACCGGATGCAGAGCGGCGAGATCGACGGCTATCTGCTCAAGCCGATGAACTGCCCGCACCACATCCGGATCTACACCTCCGACCGGCACAGCTACCGGGACCTGCCGCTGCGGCTGGCGGAATTCGGCACGGTCTACCGCTGGGAAAAGTCCGGCGAACTTGGCGGGATGACCCGCGTGCGGGGCTTCACCCAGGACGACGCCCACCTGTTCTGCACCGAAGAGCAGCTGCCCGGCGAGGTCCAGGGCTGCCTCGAGCTGGTCCGGATCGTGCTAAACACCTTGGGCATGAACGACTATCGCGTCCGCGTCGGCCTGCGCGACCCCGACAGCAGCAAATACGTCGGCGACAGCCAGCGATGGGACAAGGCCGAGGCCGCCTGCATCCAGGCCGCCGAGACGCTCGGGGTCCCCTTCGCCGCCGAAAAGGGCGAGGCCGCCTTCTATGGGCCCAAGATCGATTTCGTGGTCCGGGACTGCATCGGCCGCGAGTGGCAGCTGGGAACGGTCCAGGTCGACTACAACCTGCCCGAGCGGTTCGACCTGGAATACATCGGGCCGGACAACGCCCCGCACCGGCCGGTGATGGTCCACCGGGCCCCGTTCGGCTCGATGGAGCGGTTCGTGGGGCTGCTGATCGAGCATTTCGCCGGGGCGTTTCCCCTCTGGCTGGCTCCCGAGCAGGTTCGCATCGCAAACGTCAGCGAAAAGTCTGGCGAATATGCCTCGGTTGTATACAATCAGTTACGCGAAGCGGGCATCCGCGTGGGCCTGGACGCTAGTGCCGAAAAAATCGGCGCCAAGATTCGGGCGGCCACGCTGGAAAAGGTGCCATATATACTGGTTTTGGGCGAGCAGGAGGCGGCGGCCGGGACGGTCAACGTCCGCCACCGCACCGAAGGCCAGAAGGCAGCCGTGCCGGTCCGGCAGTTCGTGGATGATTGCCTGGCACAGATTCAGCAGCGAGGTGGCGTCTGAGCCGGCCGGACCAATCCGATCTTTACAATCCACAACTTATTGGGCGACTCGAAGTCGTTTCGTCAGGTCAGGCGGGCATGTGCGCGCCGGCGAGCGGCGGTCGAGGAATGGGAAGCCGTGAAAAAGGAGAGTGAACATCGCTATTGAACGTACGCTGCGGATCAACGAGCGGATCCGGGTGCCTCAGGTCAGGTTGATCGACCACGAGGGCACCCAGGTGGGCGTCGTGCCCACCCATGAAGCGCTCGGCATGGCTCGCGACGTGGAGATGGACCTCGTCGAGGTCGCGCCCACGGAGCGGCCGCCGGTCTGCCGGATCATGGACTTCGGCAAGCAGAAGTACCGGCAGAAGAAGAAGCAGAAGAAGCACGTTCACGAGCAGCAGCTCAAGGAAGTCCGCTTGCGCCCCAACACGGACAAGCACGACCTGGACGTCAAGACCAACCGGGCTCGCGACTTCCTGAAACGCGGCGACCGCGTGCAGTTTACCATGCTCATGCGCGGCCGCGAACGCTTCCACGTGGACAAGGCCATCGGGCACATGCGCGAGATGGCGGACAGCCTTTCGGAGATGGCCTACGTCGAGCGGCACCCCCGTGCCGAAGGGCGCCGCATCACCATGGTCATCGTGCCCGGAAAACCGGCTGGCAAGGGCGAAAAGGCCCCGGCCGGCGCCAAGGCCCCCCAAGCTCAGCAGCCACAGGCTCCCCAGGTTCAGCAGCCGCAGGCACAGCAGGCACAGGCTCCGCAGCCGCAGGCTCAGCAGGCACAGCCGCCGCAGGCCCCGCAGCCGCAGCCATCGGCCCAGGCCGGCACGACCAACGAGAGCTGAGCCCGTCGCCTCGATATGGACGACCGGCGGGTCGGCGGCTCTGGCGTTTCCAGGGGGTCTGACCCCGACTCGCACGCCTCCCAGCGGAATCAACGCCGGGATTGCATGGCGTCCTGAACGCCTTTGCACGC
>JAWLBS010000133.1:0-12714 GCA_041687575.1 Phycisphaerae bacterium
CCGCGGCAGCGGCGCCGTCTTCAGCGGCTCGGGCAGCAATCCCTTGCCGCGGTAGATCGGCACGACGAACGGCCAGTTGTAGTGCAGCACGATTTCGCGGAGTTCCTGTGCCAGGCGGATCGACTCCTCCTGGTACGAGCGGACCGAGGAGTTGAAGTACTGGCCAAGCTCCTGCAGGTACTGCATCGTCCGCAGGGCCTCAGGGCTGTCGGGCCGGAGCGGGTCGCCGCCGGCCTGCCACAAAAACGGGAAGATGTCGCAGACCAGCCCCTCGTAGCGGGCGCACTTCAGACCGATCCTGCCCGGGTGGGCCCGCGCGGCCGCCAGCAGCTCGTCCCAGGTGCCGGGCGGCTCGCCCAGCACGCCGGCGTCGTAGACCATCGCCTGCCAGTTCAGCCGGTGCGGCACGTAGAGCAGCCGGGCCGGCTCGCCGAACTGCCCGGCCGCCCAGGCATCAGGCGGCACCTTCCCGGCGAGCTCTTCGCCGGTGGGCAACAGCGGCCCGAGCGGCTGCATGGCATCGGCCAGCAGCGGCAGCTGGAACACGTCGAGTTCGATCAGGTCGAGGCGTCCGCGGCCGGCCAGGGCCTCGGCCTCAACGACCGTGCGGATCTGCTCGTACTGCTGGGCGATCAGGTTGACCTCGATGCCGGTCTGCGCGGTGAAGTCCTCGAGCACGTCGAGGTACTTGACCATCTCCGACGGCAGCAGCGCCACCACGAACGTCACTGTCGGGGAGCCGTCCTGCTCGGCGCAGCCCGCCGACGCCAGCGAGCCCAGCGCGGCCGCCATCAGCACCAGGGCCCCCGCCAGCACCCCGCGCAGCCGGCGCGTACGGTGTCTGGCCATCCCCCCTCCATAGCCGGGCTGGTTGTCGCTAAGCGGTCCTGTCATGTATGGATCACCTGCCTGATGCGCACCTGTCTGCCGGGTCGCCTGCTCCCTCTCGCTGCGAGACACCCGGTGCCGCCTGCGGCAAAGGCCGCATGCAATGGTAGGCCCGCTGGGCCGATGATTCAACCCCTTGTCACAGCAAGGGATGAGACCGGGGATGTGTGATATGAACGTGTAATTTCAGCGGACCAGGCCTTGTAGGGCGGGCTGCGCCCGCCAAGCTCGGAGTCCCGGCTTCAGCCGGCGTTCGGAGTCCCGCCTTCAGGCGGTCCGCCCGAGCAAGCGCAGCGATGCGAGTGGCCGAGCCACGAAGGCAGAAGAAAGCTGCGCCACGAGAACAACGCCGCGAAGGACAGGATCGGGCGCCACCGTCCTGCGACTCGTCCCGGCCCAGTCGCCGTTCGACCAAGCCGCCAGGCAGGGCCGTGTTGCGTTGAGCCTATGAGGTTACATAGCGCGCAACGATCAACTGGAGCGCGTACGTTCTTCAGCGGACCAGACCGGCCAGCACCGAAACCGCCTGCGGCCACAGCATCAGGATCAGCACGGTCAGCAGGAAAGCCGGCAGGTAGTACAGCGTCCCCTGGAAGACCCGCTCCATCGGGATGTCCTTGTTCATGCCCGCCACGACGAAACAGCAGATGCCCACCGGCGGCGTGATCGCCCCCAGCGTCGTCACCAGGCACAGCAGCACCCCGAACCAGACCGGGTCGTAGCCGAGCTGCTCGACCAGCGGAAAGAAGATCGGCAGCGAGATCAGCAGAAACGCGAGGGCATCCATCAGGCAGCCGCCGATCGCGTAGATCGCCAGCATCATCAGGATCACCACCCAGCCCGGCACATCCAGCGAACCGATCCAGCCAGCCGCCGCCTGCGGCAGCCCCGTGATCGCCATGAACCGTCCGAATATCACCGCCCCCGCCACGATCATGAACACCATGCACGTGATCCGCAGTGTGTGATGCAGGGCCTGCGCCAGGGCCGTCATCGTGAGCTTGCGCCGCACCAGGCAGATCACCAGCGCCAGGAAACACCCCACCGCCGCCGCCTCGGTCGCCGTGACCAGCCCGCTGAACATTGCCGCCATCACCGCCACGAACAGCACCAGCACGTCCGCAACCGGCAGCAGCGAAGCCAGCCGCTGGGCCCACGTCGACCGCTCGCCGGGCGGGCCCCACTCCGGATGCCGCAGGCAAATCAGCCCCACCGTCGCCGCCAGCAGACCCGTCAGCAACAGCCCCGGGATCAGCACCCCGATGAACAGCTTCGCCACCGACTGCGACTGGTACAGCGCGTAGACCACCAGCACGATGCTCGGCGGGATCATCACGCCCAGCGTCGAACCGGTCGCCACCGCCCCGGTCATCAGCGTCGGATGGTATTTGTATTTGCGCATCGACGGGATCGCCACCGCCCCCATCGTCGCGGCTGTCGCGGTGTTCGACCCGCAGATCGCGGAAAAGCCCGCGCACGCCAGGATCGACGTCATCGCCAGCCCGCCGCGGTAGTGCCCGAACCAGCGGTACGCCGCGCGGTACAGCGTGTCGCTGTAGCCGCCGTAGAAGATCAACTCCCCCATCAGGATGAACATCGGGATGACCGTCAGGCCGTAGTTGCTGAAACTGCCCCACAAGTCCGTCACCACCAGCGTCGTCGCCGAATGGGTCGCCGCCCCGGCCGGCAGGCCCGCCACCCACGACAGATGCGCTGCCAGGCCGCCGAAGCCGATGATCCCCATCGCGTAGCCCGGCGGCATCTTCAGCAGCATCATCGCCGCCAGCAGCACCCCAATCCCGTATAGCCCCAGCACTTGAGCGGTCATGGCAAAGGAACCTCTTCTTCAACCATCTGTTCCTGGCCGACCGGCTGGGTTACCGCCGGCGAGGCCGGCTCGGGCACCAGCGTCCGCACGATGTCCAGCAGGACCGTGCAGGCCAGCACGGCAAAACCGCCCGCCACGACGAAGATGAACGGGTAGTGGATGATCTTGAGCGTCTCGGAGACCTCGCCGGTGTCGGCGACGTGCAGCCCGTAGGCGGTCATCTTCCACGCCACGACGACCGCAAACACCATCTTCAGGATGTACTTCAGCAGGTCGATCCCGCGGTTGACGGCCGGGGGAAACCGCCTCGTGATGATGTCCACGGGGACGTGGTCCTTCTTGTACTGCGTCTGGCCGAGCGCCGCGGCGATCACGATCGCCCCGGCGAAGCCCACGAGCTCGTACACTCCACCGAAGCGGACGCCCATCATCCGCAGCACGATGTTCGCCACGCTCAGGCCCATCACCGCCAGCAGGGCCACCCCCGCCAACAGGATCAGGACACCGTTGAGGATAATAATAGTCTTGTCGAGGTATTTCACTTCAACTTCACTTCGCCGCCTGCCGCGGATTCCGGGTGCCATGGCCGCGCTGTGTGCGGCCATGGAATTCCTCGGATGAGCAGCGCGTCCGCATCCTGCGGGAAAGAGCCCGAAGCGTAAGCGGCGTAAGCGAGGGTGTCCTTTCCGCCGTCGCCGTGGGTTCCGGGTGCCACCTGCGCTGTTCGCAGGGCCGTGCTGACATTTCGGCTCGGCCACTCGCATCGCTGCGCTCGCTCGGGCAGACCGCCTGAAGGCGGGACTCCAAGCGCCGGCTAAAGCCGGGACTCCTAACCTGGCGGGCACAGCCCGCCCTACGCTGAGCCGTGCCTCCTGATCCCTGCCGTTCACTGGCGACTGGCAACTCTCTTGGCACAGCCCGCCCTACTTCGCCGCCTGCTGCGTCGCCGGTACCGCCTGCATCGCCACCTGCTGCTCGACTTCTGCCTTGATCGAGCGGACCTGCTCGACGAGGCCCTTGCCATCGAGGCCCTTCTCGCTCACCCGCGCCATGTACGCCTCGACCATCGGCTGGAGCATCTTCGCCATCCGCTCGCGATCCGCCTGGGCCAGCGCCATGTGCTCGTGCCCGCGGTTCTCCTTCGCCCAGGCCAGCGCCTCGCGGGCGTGGTCGTCGACGTACTGGCCCGTCCACTCGGCGTGCGGCCGGCCGAGCTCTTCGATCGCCTTTTTCACGTCGTCGGTCAGGGCGTCCCACTTCTTGCGGTTCATCACCACCGCGAAGGTCACCACGTTCAGGTCCAGCCGGGTCGAATAGGGGCAGTAGGCGGCATAGTTCATGTCCTTGAGGACTTCCAGCGACGAGGCGATGCCGCTGACCACGCCCTTCTGGATCGCGTCTGGCACGTCCGACTGGGGCATGGCCACTGGTGTGCCACCGAGCATCTTCAGCGCCTCGACACCCGTGCCCGCCGCCCGGATCTGGACGCCCTCCAGGTCCGCCAGCGACCGCACCGGTTTGCTGGTCATGAAGTTCACCGGCGGACAGGTGAACAGCGTGACGACCTTGACGTTCTTGAACTCGTCCGGCTGCCGCTTGTTGATCAGGTCGTACAGCGTCAGCGACGCGACCCGCGAACTGTCGAACCCCATCGGCAGGTCGACCGCCTCGCTGACGGGGAACCGGCCGGGCTGGTAGCTCATCGCGAAACAGCCGATGTCGGCCACACCGTCGGCGACGCCGTCGAACATGTTCTTGGCGCCCAGCAGCGTGCCGCCCGGGAAGGTCTGGACCTTGACCTTACCGCCGGTCTTCTGCTCGACGACCTCGCGCCATCGCTCCATCTGCACGCAGGGAAACGTCGAGGCGGGCGGGAAATTGGCATAGGTGAGGGCGACGACCTCGGGAGCAGCTGCAGCCGGTTCGCCGGCCGGGGCGGCGGGCTTCGCCGCTTCCGGCTGCTGCCTGCACGCGGTCAGTGTCAAACCGGCGGCCACCGCCGCCACGCCGATCAACAGCCATACGCGATTCATATCCGGGCCTCCCAGGGAAATTGGACGGCCCAGAATCCCACAGCGAGGCCGCCGTGTCAAGATACGGGAGGTGCCGGATGCCGAATGCCGAACCATCGCCACCGGGTGCCACAGCCCTGCACCAACGAGCCGCGACCGTGAGGGAGCGGTAGACCTGCGCCAACGAGCCGCGACCGTGAGGGAGCGGTAAACCCCGCCGTACCGCTCGAACCTCGCGGGGTCAGACCCCATATGCGTACACAGGTATCCAGGCCGCCACAAAATGCCGGCATTGATTCCGTTGGGCAACGTGCGATTCGGGGTCCGACCCCTGGAAAGTAGCCGCCGGTTCATCGCCGGCGCATTCAACCACCCAGGGCGGCTGGTGGAACCGCTGTCTGCGACAGCGTTTTGGCTGCTTCGTCGCAGAATGTGCTCAATTCGTCCTCGTTCACCGGATCGATCGGCAGCGATGGGTAGCAGTATCCCAGCACACCGGCGACCTGCCCGCGGTAATCGCGTACGACGCTGCAGAGCGTCCTTAGGTTCCGGTTGTCCAGTACGCTCTGCACGCAGCACGCGCGGCCACGCAGCGGCAGGACCTGGTCCAGCACCTTCTGCGGCGTCCAGTCGGCAGGGCTGGAGCGAACCAGATCGCGAACGAACGGGCGAAACCGGTCTTCCGGCCAGGCCGCCAGACACAGCAGCCCGCCCGGCGCATCCAGCAGGTGCCGCCGCAACCCCAGCAGCGACTGCGGCTGGACCGGGCCTTGCACCCGCACCTCTTCGCAAACAAACAATGCATGCTCGCCAGAGACGGTGGCGGCAAAGGCATTCTGCCTTCCTCGGCGAGCCATGTCCTCGAGCACCGGCCGCGAAAGGTCCGCGAAACCGAGCCGCCCGATCGCTCGACTCGCCACCGCCACGAGCCGCCCCCCGAGTCGGTACTCGCCCGTCCGCGGGTCCTGCTCGAGGAAGCTGCGTTCGACGAGCGTCTGGCACAGGCGATACACCGTGGCCTTGCTCAAGCCGATGTCGCGGGCCAGCGCGCTGACCCCGATCGGTCCGTCACTGTCGGCGACCGCTTCCAGGATGTCCAGTGATCGTTCAACAGATTGCGTCGTCTGCCTCTGCTGCCTGACAACCATTGAATCCGCTCTTTCGAAGGCACAAACCCAGTCCCATTGGTCCCCTTGCGCCCAGCGCCCCGGGCTATCGACGCTGCCATTCATACAGCGGACATCCACATCTCATGTATTATTTTATTCTGATAGAATCCGGTGCCGCGAGCGCCATAATGAAACGCGTACTGATGGTTGAAACGAAGGCGGGCCAGCCGATTCAGGACCGGTAAAGCATCACACTCGGCGACGTCCATTGCAGCACACAACCTCAGGGCCCAACAGCCGCCGCAGGCCCCTTAGCACCATGGCGAAGCAGGCGACAAATTCGTTCAAAACGCCCTGCCGGCCCTTAGAGTGCATTTTACACCGTTTTCCGCGGCACTGGAAGCCCATCGGCCGCATCATCCCGCGGGCATCCGTCCGTTCCCGTCCCCGGCCCCGCCAGCCTTCAGCCAAGATAATTGCCCCTGGGACGCAGAGGTCGTTTCAGGGCCTCCCGCAATTGACCGAAAAGCCCAGCGTGCCCGGCGGAGCCAGCGGATCTACGGGGAACTCGGATCCGCGGCCGCCGGCACGAGATAAGAACGGGGGCCTGGGGCGCTTCCAAAAAGGAGACACAGCCCATGAACGCAGCCGCAGAGGCAGGCAGCACGCTGGCCGGGGCACCACCGGCAGACCGCCCGAATCTGGGCGGCAAGTACCTTACCTTCCTCCTGCATCAGGAGGCGTACGGACTGGCCATCCTCAAGGTCCAGGAGATCATCGGCATCATGCCGGTGACCCAGGTCCCCCGGATGCCCGACTTCGTGCGGGGGGTGATCAATCTGCGGGGCCGGATCATCCCCGTGATCGACCTGCGGGTCCAGTTCAACCTGGACGCCCAGGAGGATACGTCCAAAACGTGCATCATCGTCGTGGACATCTCGCGGGGCGATCAGCGCGTCACCACCGGCGTGATCGTCGATGAGGTCGCCGAGGTCGTCGATCTCAAGAGCGAACAGATTGAACCGCCGCCGAGCTTCGGCACGGCCATCAGCACCGACTTCATCCTCGGCATGGGCAAGATGGCGCAGAGGGTTGTGATGCTGCTCGACATCGACCGCATCCTGGCCGACAGGGAAATCGCGATGATCGAATTGACGCAGTAGAGGTCTTGAGACAATCGGACACATTCCAGTACAAACCAACCATACGGTCGTGGGGACCTGAGGATCAACAATGTTCAAAAACATGAAGCTGGCAACGAAGATCGGCACGGGCTTCGCTTCCCTGATCGCAATCATGCTCCTGCTCGGCGGCGCAGCGGTCTGGAACATGCTCGCCGTCAAGAAGGATACCACCACCCTGGCCACGGAAACCGCCCCGGCCATTGCGACAGCCAGTAGCATCGAGCAAGGCCTGGCTGCCAGCATCCTGGGCATCCGCAGCTACGGCTACACCGGCGATGCCGCGCAGCTCCAGGCGGGCCGCACCGACCTGCAGGCGGTTAAGGACCATCTGAAAGAGGCCCTGACCCTGGCGGAAAAAAGCCCGACCCTCACCGGTCAAATCGAACCGCTCAAGCAATCTGCCGCACAGGTGGCTGAATACGAACAAACCGTCAATGACACCGTCGCCCGCACCGAGGCCATGAACAACGACCTCGCGAACGTCGACAAGGCTGTGGCGAGCTTTCACATGGAGCTGAGCAACTTCCTCACCTCTCTCCGCAAGCAGGCGGAGCAGGAGACGGATCTTGCTTTCGCAGCGTCGACAGACACGAACGCCAATTCCCGACAGAACGCCGCAAGCGACACGCTCAAGACCCGCATCGCCCAGATCTACCTGGTCAACGACGTGATCGACAGCCTTAACGAAATTCGCATCGCCAACTTCCGCGGCCAGGCCAACCGGGACATGAGCCTCCTGGACGAGGCCCGCAAACAGCTTGCAGTCATCGACACCAAGCTGGCGAATCTGCGGGAGGTTACCACCCTGGCCGAAAACCAGAGCCAGATCGACAACTGCGCAGCCGCAGCCAAGGCCTACAACGACGCCCTTGCCAGCTTCAAGGGCAACTGGCAAGCCAAGGACGCCCTCGACGCACAGCGCACCGCCTTGGCCAACAGCGTCAAGACCGTCGTCACCGCAGTCGCCCGGGACGGCATGAAGGATACCCTCGACATGTCCGACCAGGCGGCATCGTCACTGGCGACCGCGTCAAACATCGTCCTGGTCGGGCTGGCCGTCAGCGTCGTGGTCGGCATCGTCCTGGCCGTCTTCATTACCCGCAGCATCGTCAAGCCGATCAGCCGGGTGATCGAAGGTCTCAAACTCGGTGCCGAGCAGACCTCCAGCGCCTCCGGCCAGGTCGCCCAGAGCTCCCAGCAGATGGCGGAAGGTGCCTCCGAGCAGGCCTCCAGCCTCGAGGAGATCTCCAGCAGCCTCGAAGAGATGTCCAGCATGACCAAGCAAAATGCGGACAACTCCAGCCAGGCCGATCAGATGGCCGGCGACGCCGCCGCCGCTGCCGAAAAGGGCAATAAGGCGATGGCCCGCATGAGCGATGCGATCAACAAGATCAAGGACTCCAGCGACCAGACCGCCAAGATCATCAAGACCATCGACGAGATCGCCTTCCAGACCAACCTGCTGGCCCTGAACGCCGCGGTCGAGGCCGCCCGGGCGGGTGAGGCGGGCAAGGGCTTTGCGGTGGTCGCTGAAGAGGTCCGCAACCTCGCCCAGCGCTCGGCCGAGGCCGCCAAGAACACCTCCAACCTCATCGAGGAGAGCCAGACCAATGCCGAAAACGGCGTGCAGGTCTCCGGTGAGGTCGCCGAGATCCTCGGCCAGATCGTCACCGGCGTCCAGAAGGTCAACGGCCTGATCGGCGAGGTCTCCTCTGCCAGCAACGAGCAGGCCCAGGGCATCGAGCAGGTCAACACCGCCATCGCCCAGATGGACAAGGTCACCCAGTCCAACGCCGCCAACGCAGAAGAGTCGGCCTCGGCCAGCGAGGAGCTCAGCGCCCAGGCCAAGGAGCTCAACGAGATGGTCAACCAGCTGGTCGCCATCGTCGGCGGCTCGGCCGCCGCGGCTGCCGCGCAAGGCCAGTCGACGCGTCAGGCCAGCCACGCCCCGGCCTCGCACGCCGGTCATGCCAGCGCAAAGACCAAGACCACCGGCCTGGACCATATGCTGCACAAGACCTGGAACAGCAAGCCGGCCGGCAAGAGGCCGGTACCAGTGAACGAGAAGGTCGCCCACGGCAAGGCCAATGCCCACGCGATCCCGCTGAGCGACAACGAGCTGTCAGAGTTCTAGGCGAACTCGAAGGTCGGCCGAAAGAACAAGGGGCGAGGCCTTCGGGCCTCGCCCCTTTTCTCATTGCGCCGGCCATCCTGGCCGGGGGCTGCCGCCCTGCGACGCGCCAAGGCAGTCGTCTTTTGACGAAGCCGGGGGCAGGGCCGTGCCCATCGAACGTGGACGAACTGTTGAGACTTGCGCAGCGAAAGAGTTGCAGCAAGTGCGGCCTTCCGAAGCCCCGACAGGGGCGGGATACTAACCAGCCCGGCGCCGCCCTGGGTAAGCGGGCAATCAGAGACCGTCCCCCTGCATCCGGGCCTCTATTGCCCGGCCGCAAGGTCACCTATAATCAACCGGCGACATTTGCCCAAAACCAAGGGAGCCATACATGCACGAATCAAGGACCGATATCCTCGTCGTCGGCGGAGGCACGGGCGGCTGCGCAGCCGCCATGGCCGCCACATCGCTCGGCTATCGCGTGATCCTCACCGAGGAGACCGACTGGCTCGGCGGGCAGCTCACCAGCCAGGTCGTCCCCCCCGACGAGCACCCGTGGATCGAATCGCACGGCTGCACGCGGCGATACCGCGAGTGGCGCGACGGTGTGCGACAGTACTACCGCGACCACTACCCGCTGACGCCCGAGGCCAGGGCGAACCGGCACCTGAACCCCGGCGCGGGCCGCGTCTCGCGACTCTGCTGTGAGCCCCGTGTCGCCCTGGCAGTCATCGAGCAGATGCTGGCCTGGCCCCGGACCGCCGGGCGGCTCCGCGTGATGCTCCGCCACAAGCCCGTTGCCGCCGACGTCAAGGGCGACCGTGTGACCGCGGTGACGCTGAAGGACCTGGAGACAGGCGAGGCGGTCACGATCTCGGCCGACTACGTCCTGGACGCGACCGAACTGGGCGACCTGCTGCCGCTGGCGAGGGTCGAGTACGTCACCGGCGCCGAATCGCAGAGCGAGACCGGCGAGCCGCACGCGGTGGCCGGGCCGGCCGAGCCGGAGAACGTCCAGTCGCTGACCTGGTGCTTTCCGCTGGCGTACGACCCCGACAATGAGCACGTGATCGACAAGCCCGCCCAGTACGACCGGTGGCGAAACTACGTCCCGCCGCTGACGCCCCCGTGGCCCGGACCGCTTTTCAGCTGGGTCAACACCCACCCGGTCACGCTCGAGCCGTTCCCGCGGGTGCTCATGCCGCACGAGGAGCAGCATCGCGGCCAGTCGCTGTGGATGTACCGGCGGATCGTCACGAAGGACCACTACCCGGCCGGGGCGATGCCGCACGAGGTGACGCTGGTCAACTGGCCGGAGAACGACTACTGGGAGGGCAACCTCATCGACAAACCGGAGGCCGAGGTCGCCCGCTACCTCGAAGAGGCCCGGCAGCTGTCGCTGAGCCTGGTCTACTGGCTGCAGACCGAGGCACCCCGCTCAGACGGCGGGCAGGGCTATCCGGGGCTCTACCTCCGCCCCGACATGACCGGCACGGCCGACGGGCTCGCCAAGTACCCCTACATCCGCGAGTCGCGCCGCATCCGGGCCATGTTTACCGTAACCGAAAACCACGTCGGGGCCGAGGTCCGCGGGGGGCGCAAGGCAGAGGCCTTCGGCGACAGCGTCGGCGTCGGCTGCTACCGGATCGACCTGCACCCCAGCACCAGCAAGGTCAACTACATCGACATCTCGTCGCTGCCGTTCCAGGTCCCGCTGGGGGCGCTGATCCCGGTCCGCGTTGAGAACCTTTTGCCGGCGTGCAAGAACCTGGGCGTGACCCACATCACCAACGGCTGCTACCGCCTGCACCCGGTGGAGTGGAACATCGGCGAGGCGGCCGGCCTGCTGGCGGGCTATTGCCTGAAGCACGGCCTCAAGCCCCGCGCGGTGCGCGAAGACGCCGATCGGCTGGCAGAGTTCCAGTCCCTGCTGACCGCCCAGGGGCTGGAGCTCGCCTGGCCCGAGACGCGGGCGGTATAGCAGGAGCGGGGTTCGGGTGTCGAATTCGGGTTACCACGGTCCTGTGCCAACGAGCCGCGACCGTGAGGGAGCGGTAGACGCCGGGTGCCATGGCAGGGGCTGTTTGCGGCCATGGAATTCTGCGGATGCGCAGCGTGTTCATTCCGTAACCACCACCCAACGCTGTCATTCTGATCGCATGTAGGGCGGGCTGCGCCCGCCAACGCTGTCATTCCGAACGCAGCGAGGAATCTCTACTGGATAGCGTGTCCATGGTCTGGCGCCCCGCGAGGTCGAGATCCTTCACTTCGTTCAGGATGACAATTGGGAGCGTACAGAACGCGAGCGGAGAGCGCTTCGCTTGGCAGCGATCCTTCGCGTGGCTCAGGATGACAGCGTCTGGCCGGGCGCTGCCCGCCCTCGCGGGATGACAACCTGTGCCGTCCTACGGGGCCTGTCCGGCCACCACGTTCTGCCGGAGCCACTCCTGGACGGCCGCCGTGTACACCTCCGGCTCTTCAAAGAACATCTTGCCGTGCTTGTGGCGCATCTGCCAGAAGGTCCGGGAGCCGGCTGCGGCGTCGAAGACCTGCTCGCCGCCGGGATATGGGGTGACCTCGTCGTCCACCGAGTGCATGATCAGCGTCGGCGCGTCGACCGCGGCCATGCTCTCGATGATGTCGTACTCCTCGGGCATCACCGTGGCCGCGAACCAGTCGCCGACGTTCATCGCGATCGGTATTGCCAGATTGTTGTCCTCAAGCCAGAGCCCCGCCTCGGACGCCAGGATCAGCGAGGCCTCCAGGATCAGTGCCGCCGGCCGGTGCGTCGCCGCCGCCCGCGCCGCCAGCGGCGAGCCGAGGCTCACGCCGTACAGCACTACGGTGTCGAACTGGGCGAAGGCGTAATCCGCCACCGCCATGACATCGTCGGCCGCGTGCTGGAGCGTCGGCTCGCCGGGGCTGTTGCCGTAGCCCTCGTAGTCCATCAGCAGCACGTCGTAGCCGGCCCCGACGAACACCGGCAACGCCGCGACGTACATCGACTTGTTACCGGTCGAGCCCGGCACGACCACCACGATCCCGGCCGGCGGTGCGGGGGCCTTCACGTGCCAGACCGTCACGCTCCGATCGGCGGCGACCGGGACGCTGAGCTCCTCGTACTCATAGCCGGCGTCGGCCGGTGTGGTCGTGATCGTCGGGTTCGGCCGCAGGATCATCTCGTCGAGGGTGGGGATGACCCCGCACCCGGCCAGCAGCGGCAACACGGCGATTGCGACAAGTATTTTTCTGTAATGCATCGACCTTCCTCGCCTGCCTGCAAATTCTACCGGGGTCTGTCCCCGGGAAATACGCGCCGTCCCGGGTGGCGGACCCGAATCCTTCGCGGCATCCTTTCGAATGGTCGTCGCACGCCCGAACCATGTACTGCGTCGGTACGCAAGGCCCTGGTGAGCAATAGCCCACCCTACATGCTCACAGCGTCCGCTCCAGGGCCTGTGTCCTGCTCACCCCGCAGCCAAGCGCCTCGATGGTCGAGGGTTTGCCCGTGCAGGACAGCAGCAGGTCTCCCCGGTCCAGGCCGTGACGGAGCAGACTATCTGCCAGCGCCCGCCCCAGG
>JAWLBS010000134.1:0-12694 GCA_041687575.1 Phycisphaerae bacterium
AGGGGGTCAGACCCCGTTGGATCGTTCAGGTATTGGTGCGGCCACGAGAATTGGATGCGGAGATTCGGGTGCGGGCGTGCTGCAAGGGGTCAGACCCCCGGCAGCGCAGGCCCGAAGCGGTGCTGCATCGCTGCCTCTGAACGTCATCGATGGTCTGAACGTATCATGGAATGCATATGATTAATGCCGTGAGTATGCGGCGCTGTGTGGTCCGTCGGTTTGCAGGCTTGCAATAAGGGCCGGACTGGCGCATGCTGGGGGATCGGGCGTCATACGGCGCTATCGCCGCGGCACGTGCAGAAAGGTGGTGTGCGAATGAAATATCGCTACCCGAAAGATCCGTACGACAATATTCCCCTGGACCAGATTCTCGAGCAGTATGGCTCGCTGATCCTTTGGGGCCTTCTAGGGCTTGTGGTCCTGGTGGGGATTGCCACGTCGTTCTATACGGTTCAGCCGGAAGAGCGGGCGGTCGTCAAGCGGTTCGGCAAGGTCGTGGCGATCACGGATCCGGGGCTGCACTTCAAGCTGCCGTTCTGGATCGACCAGGCATGGAACGTGCCGACCGAGCGGGTGCTCAAGGAGGAGTTCGGCTTCCGCACGGCCGTGCCCGCCCAGCGGACACAGTACTACAAGGGGACAGAGCAGGAGCAGGAGTCGCTCATGCTGACGGGCGACCTGAACGTCATCGACGTCGAGTGGGTCGTTCAGTATCGCATCAGCGACGCCGAGAAGTTTCTGCACCAGGTCCGTGAGCAGCAAGAGGCGATCCGCGACGCCTCCGAGGCGGTCATGCGGCGGATCGTCGGCAACCGCCTGGGCAGCGACGTGCTGACGGTCGGGCGCGTTGAGGTGGCCAACCAGGCCCGCGACGAGATCCAGGAGATCCTCGACCTGTACGACATGGGGATCCATGTCTATACGGTCGAGATGCAGGACGTGACCCCGCCGGACCCGGTCAAGCCCGCCTTCGACGAGGTCAACGAGGCCCGCCAGGAAAGAGAGCGCCTGATCAATGAGGCGGAGAAGTACCGCAACCAGATGGTCCCCAAGGCCGAGGGCGAGGCCAAGCAGCTGATCGCCGAGGCCCAGGGCTTCGCCGCCGAGCGCGTCAACATCGCCAGCGGCGAGGCGGACCGGTTCAGCGCCGTGCTCGCCGAGTACGTCCAGGCCCGGGACGTGACGCGGCGCCGGCTGTACCTGGAGATGATCGACAGCGTGCTGCCGCGCGTCGGGCATCTGTACGTCGTCCAGGAGGGGCAGGCGATGCCCATCCCCCTGCTGAACCTGTTTGAGGGCAAGTCGTCGGCCGGTCGTCGGCCGGGGGGCGCTGCGGCCGGTACGGAGGTGCGCTGATGGTACGCTGGATCATCGTTGTCGTGGTATTGTTGATTGCGGGATTCCTGCTGTACGCCTCGACGTACACACTGGACGAGACGGAGCAGGCCGTGGTCCTGCAGTTCGGCGCGCCGGTCGGCGAACCGATCATCGAGCCGGGCCTGCACTTCAAAAAGCCGTTCATCCAGGAGGTGCGGCGTTTCGATCGGCGGTGGCTGACCTGGGACGGCGATCCGAACCAGATCCCGACGCGCGGCCGGGAATTCATCTCGGTCGATACGGCCGCCCGCTGGCGGATCGTCGATGCCTTGCAGTTCCTCAAGAGCGTGCGGGACGAGGCGGGCGCCCAGTCGCGTCTCAACGACATCCTCGATTCGGTGGTGCGGGACAGGATCTCCAGCACGGAGCTGGTCGAGATCGTCCGCTCGAAGGACTGGGAAGTGGATCCCAGCGAGATCGAGCGGGTCGTCACCGAGACCGACGAACAGCAGCAACAGGTGCTCAAGGCGGACATCCGGATCGGCCGCCAGGAGCTCACGCGGAGTATTCTGGAAGAAGCTAGCAAGTCGATGCCCAAGTACGGCATCGAGCTGGTCGACGTGCGGATCAAGCGTCTGAACTATATCGCCTCGGTTCAAAAGCAGGTGTTCAACCGCATGATCTCGGAGCGGCAGCGGGTGGCCGAGGGATTCCGTGCAGAGGGGCAGGGCCAGTCGGCCGAGATTCGCGGCCAGACGCAGCGAGAGGTCGCCGAGATCATGTCCGAGGCGCAGCGCCAGGCGGAAGTCATTCGCGGCCAGGCTGATGCCGAGGCGACGCGGGTCTACAACCTGGCTTACAGCGTTGATCCGGAGTTTTATGCCTTCTACCGCTCGCTGGAAAGCTATGAGAAGTCTCTGGGCGCCGATGCCACGTTGATCCTGCAGACCAGCGCCGATTACCTGCGGTACCTGCGGGACCTGACGCCGGATGAGAGCATCGCCGGGCCGCCGGCGGAGACGCCCGCCGGCACAGACGCAAGCACACAGGTGGAGTAGGCGCGCAGGGTTGACCACCTCGCGTCCAGTATCCACCGTGGCGGAAAGGGCACGGGCGCGGTGCCCGTTCGAGGAGATACCGCGACCTCACGGTCGGCGGCTCTTTCCCGTTTGCTTCCGGTCTTACGCATCCGCGGGGAGAAGACTCCCTCGCTTACGCTTCGGGCTTCTTCTCGCAGCTTGTCGGAACGCTGCGCATGCGGGGCTTGCTGTCCCCTGTCGTTGTCGTTTCTTATCTGAGTAATCTGCGAAATCTGCGGAAGGTCGTTGTCTCCCTTGCCGCAATCCCCTGCAAAATCCGCGGATTCAGATCTCCAGACCGTACGCCATCGCCAGGACCTTGATCGGATGGTAGCAGCCCTTGCCGCTGCCCTGCTCCATCTGCATCCTGCAGGTGCTGCACTCAGACAGGCCGTACTGGATCCCAGGCTCGCGCAGGGCCTCGAACAGGGGTTCGCCCGCCTTCATCGACGTGTCGAAGTTCTTTTTCTGGAAGCCGTACGTGCCGGCGGTACCGCAACAGCCGCGGTCGATGATCGTCACTGACGTGCCGGGGATCAGCCGGACGAGTTCGGCGCCGGGCCGGCCGATCTCCATCACCTTGACGTGGCACGGCGCGTGATACCCGAAGTGCATCGGCATCGGGTGGAAGTCGGTCCGCAGATGCCCGCGGCGGTGCAGGTCGAGCAGGTAGCTGCACAGCTCCTGCGTCGCGCCGGCGACCTGGTGGGCGGCGGGTGAGTCGTCGAGGCAGAGGTATTCCTCCTTGAGGCACAGGGCAGCCGTCGGCTCGCTGCAGATGATCTTGCGGCCGGCACGGACCTGGGGCGTCAGGTGCTCCAGGTTGTAGGCGATGGCCTTGCGGGCCAGCGTCATGTCGCCGTAGTCGATGGCGGGCATGCCGGCGTCGGTCTGCGGCGGGAGGTTCACGTCGATGCCGTTGTGGCGGAGCACGCCGATGGCGGCCCGGGCGAGGCTGTGGTCGTTGTAGTTGGCGAACAGGTCGATGAAGTAGCTCACGCGGTCGAGGGGCTCGCCTTGGGCGGGGACCGCCGCATCAGCCGGCGTCGCTGCCGGTGCTCCACTGCCCGACCCTGCGTGCATCTGCTGGCCGTGGCCGTTTTCCGCGGACTTGCGATATCGCTTCAGGAACGACCCGAAGTCGAACGACGGCAGCTGCCGGCGGCGGTCGACGCCGGTGAGTTTCTCCAGCAGCAGGCGGAACGGGCCGAACCGGCCGAGCACGTTGGCGATCGGGGCAAAGGCGCTGTTGACCGCACAGCTCAGATGGGCCCGCGAGAGGGTCAGCTCGGTGCGGGTCAGGCCGCGCCGGGCGACGTACTGGGCCCGGGCCTCGAGCATCAGCTTGGGCACGTCGACGGCCGAGGGGCACTCCATGCGGCACATCTTGCAGTTGACGCAGAAATCGGCGGCCCGCTTGAAGGCGGGCGAGGCGAGCACCTCCTCGTCGAGCAGCCCGGTGATGTAGTGGCGCATCATGTTGGCGTGGGCGCGGGGGCTGGCGTCCTCCTCGCCGACGGCGCGGAAGATCGGGCACATCGTCCCGCCGGGCTCGTGCGAACGGCACTCGCCGTTGCCGTTGCAGCGTTCGATCTCGCTGACGAACTCGTCGTCGCGGAAGATCAGCTGCGTCTTGAGCCGCTCCGGCCGGGCGCGGTTGTGGAACCGCAGGTCCTTGCGCATCACGTCGGGGTCGTCGTTGATGATCTTGCCGGGGTTGAGGATGCCGGCCGGGTCGAAGATCTTCTTGACCTCGCGCATCACCTCGTAGAGCGGCCCGTACTGGCGCTTGATGAACGCGGCGCGGACCAGCCCCTCGCCGTGCTCGCCGCTGATCGTGCCCCCGAGGCCCCAGATCATCTCGTAGGTCTGCTCGGCGATGGCGACCATCTTGTCGACCTCCGCCGGCTCGTGCAGGTCGAGATAGGGGCGGGTGTGGCACTCGCCGTGGCCGGCGTGGGCGAAGTAGCAGACCGGTGTGCCGTGCTTTTCGAGGATCGCCTGCAGGCCGTGGATGTACTCGGCGAACCGGTCGACCGGCACGGCGATGTCCTCAATGAACGGGACGGGCTGCTTCTTGCCGGGCACGCGGAACAGCAGCGGCACGGCCGCCTTGCGGGCCGACCAGATCATCTTCTGGTCGGCCGGGTCGAGCACCTCGTTGTGTTTGACGGCCCAGTTGATGGCCTTGGGGAACGCGGCGAGCTTGTCGCGGACCTCGTCGAGGGTGTCTCCGTCGCATTCGATCAGCAGGCTGGCGGCGACGCCGGGCGGAGGCAGGGCCTTGGAGTAGTGGGGGTAGGCCTTGCGGGCGACGTCGGCCAGGGCGGCGTCCATCAGCTCGCAGGCGGCCGGGTTCATGCGGAACGCGGCGGCGGCGGCGCGGGCCGAGTCATCAATCGTGGCGAAGTGCAGCTGCATCAGGGCCTTGACCTTCGGCCGGCGAACCAGGCGCAGGGTCGCCTCGCCGACGACCGCGAGGGTGCCTTCCGAGCCGCTGATCAGGCGGTGGAGGTTGACGCAGCCACCCTCCATCGCGCGGTGGAGGTTGTAGCCGCTGCGGTTGCGCTCGCTCTTGGGCCAGCGGTCGGCGATGGCCTTTTGCTGGGGGGCGAGCAGGTCGTGGATGGCGACGTTGAGCTGGGCGCCACGGTTGCTGGAGCCGCGGAGACTGTCGATCTGCTCGACCGGCACGCCGCGAAGCGTCGCCACCTCGCCGTCCGGCAGGATGACCTTGAGCGACTCGATGTGGGCCTCGGTGTAGCCGTACTTGATCGAGTGGGCGCCGGTGGAGTTGTTGGCGACGATCCCGCCGATGCTGGCGCGGGTGCCGCTGGCCGGGTCGGGCCCGAACTGCCACCCCAGGCTCGCCAGCCCCGCGTTGAGCCGTTCGAGGACCACGCCGGCCTGGCAGGTGACCAGGCCCAGATCGGCGTCGAGTTCGCCGACCTGGCCGTAGAAGGTGGTGGTGTCCATGACGATGCCGCGGCAGAGGCTCTCGCCGGCCAGGCCGCTGCCGGCCCCGCGGGCGACGATGGGGATACCGTTTTCGGCGGCGAAAGCGACGGTTTGCTGCATGTCCTGGAAGGATCGCGGCAGCACGACGCACTGCGGGCGGATCTGGTAGATGCTCGCGTCGGTGCTGTACAGGGCCAGGTGGAGCGGATCGTCGTAGACGGTGCCCGTGATGCGCGAGCGCAGGGCATTTGCCAACTTATGGGGTGTCATGGCCATGCGTCCCTTGTCCTCGTGTGCCCCTCCAGCGTCTTCGGTGCGGCCGGCGCAGCCCTGCCGGTCGCGTGCAACCTGATTGAGAATACAGATATTCAGGTGCGGCGTCACGTGGTTTTTTGCAGGGGTCCGACCCCGTGGCGCTGGCGGCCGGGGCATTCCAAGGGGTCTGACCCCGCCGCGAGGATGCCGGGGCGTTCTCCCCAGGGGGTCAGACCCCGTTGGATCGCTTCAGGTATTGGTGCCACCACGGGAATCGAATGCGGGGATCCGGGTGCGGGCGTTCTGCCAGGGGTCAGACCCCCGCCAGGCGCTGGCGTGTTCCAGGGGTCTGCCCCCGAGTCGCACGTTTCCTGACAGAATCAATGCCGTGACCTCGTGGCGGCCTGGATACTTGTGCACGCATATGGGGTCTGACCCCGTGGGGTTCGAGCGGCACGGCGCGGTTTACCGCTCCTTCACGGTCGCGGCTCAATGACGCAGGACCGCGGCACTCACTCTGGGCGTTCTTCCCCAGGGGGGCAGACCCCGTCGGATCGTTCAGGTATTGGTGGCCCCCATGGGAATCGGATGCGGGGAATCGGGTGTGGGTGTGCTGCCAGGGGTCAGACCCCCAGCCGCCTTGTTTCTGGCGCCGGGGCGCCTATGCTGTTGGGGGTCTGGTTCGTTTGAGCGACGGCGTTTGCTGGAGGTGGCGATGGACACGGAACTTGATCTGGCTGGTATCCCGGAAGAGGGCGAGCAGAGGCCCGGACAGGTCGATCACAAGCGGATCGAGCAGGCCGTGCGGGAGATCCTGGCCGCGGTGGGCGAGGACCCGGACCGCGAGGGGCTCCGCGACACGCCCAAGCGGGTCGCCCGGATGTACGCCGAGGTCTTCGCCGGCATGTACGACGACCCCGAGCGCTACGTCCAGACCTTCTTTTCCGAGGACTATGACGAGCTGGTCGTGCTGCGGGACATCCCGTTCTACTCGTTCTGCGAGCACCACCTGCTGCCGTTCGAGGGGCGGGCCCACGTGGCCTACCTGCCCAACGGCCGGGTTGTCGGCCTGTCGAAGCTGGCGCGGGTGGTCGACGCTTTCGCCCGCCGCCCGCAGGTCCAGGAGCGGCTGACGATGCAGATCGCCGACCTGCTGACCAAAAACCTGCAGGCCAAGGGGGTGGCGGTGGTGATGGAGGCGCGGCACTCGTGCATGACCTGTCGCGGGGTGAAAAAGCCCAACAGCGTGATGATCACCTCGGCGGTGCGAGGCATCTGCCGCAGCGACGCCCGCACGCGGGCGGAGGTCATGTCGCTGCTGCACAACAACCACTGACGCTCTGCAAGTGTCTACCGCTCCCTCACGGTCGCGGCTCGTTGACGCGGGACCGTGTACCCGTTTCAGGCGGTCTTTCAGAAGGGCACGCCCGCTTTGCCGGCATTTTGCGCAATGACAGGTCCGCTTTTTTCTGATTTTCCGGCCGAGGCCGGATCAGTTTCCCATGGGCGGCATGAGGCTGCGGGATCTGCGGCCGCGGCGTCCCGATCTGTGAAAATACTTTGACCTCACAGGTCGAATTTAGTAGACTGCCTACAGCAGGCTCGTGCGGGAAAGGCCTGGTTGTTGTGGGGACCAGCACGCTCGAGCCGGCGGTTTGGTTGCAGGTTGCTGGTCGCGCCCATGGTGGTTCTCGCAAACCGGCATAGGCGCCGCCATCTGCCTCACAGGCAAGTGGGTACATAATAGTGCAGAAGGAAGACCTCGCGCGGCGTATTGAGGATATGATCGGCTATCACTTCAAGGACCTGGACCTGCTCTGGTCGGCTTTCACGCACGCTTCGTGCGTGGACCATCGGCTGGAGAGTAACGAGCGTCTGGAGTTTCTCGGTGATGCCGTCCTGGGGATGGTGGTATGCGATGAGATCTTTCAGCGCTACCCCAATTATCTCGAAGGGCAGCTGACCAAGATCAAGTCGGCCGTCGTCAGCCGGCGGACCTGCGCCCATATCGCTCGCGACCTGGGGCTGATCGATCTGCTGCAGGTCGGCAAGGGCATGTGCGGCCTGGAGGCGTTGCCGTCGAGCCTGGCGGCGGCGGTGCTCGAGGCGATCATCGCGGCGGTCTACCTGGATAGCGGCCGCAACGAAATGGCGCGGGATTTCATCCTCGAGCAGTTCGGCCCGTACATCGACCGGGCGGCTTCCTCGGAGCATCAGCGCAACTACAAGAGCCAGCTCCAGCAGTACGCCCAGCAGTGCATGATGGCCACGCCGTTTTACGAGGTGCTCGACGAGAAGGGCCCGGACCACAGCAAGTGTTTCGAGGTGTGCGTGGTGATCAACGGCCGGCGCTTCGTCGGTGCGTGGGGCCCCAGCAAGAAGGAGGCCGAGCAGAAGGCCGCCCAATTGGCGCTGCAGGAGATCGGCGTGCTGGAGCCGGAGACGGATGAGGCGGTGACTTCGGCCGACAGTCAGGTCGTCGCCTGAAGATGGGCTTTGCGGTTATCTTCGCGCCGGGCCCGTGGTCGCGCCGACGACCATTTCGGCCGCGACGCGCTGGATAGGCAGGTCGTCTGCGGCCGCGCCGGTCGCCTGCTGGCCGAGCGTTTCCATGGCCAGCCGGCCCATCTCTTCGAACGATACCACTGTCCGCGTCAGGACCTGGTTGCCCGCCAGGATCTGGTCGCCGGCACCGACCGCCCCCGCCACCGACAGGTCATGCGGCACGCGCACGTCCAGTTCGCACAGCCGGGTGCACAGCCGGTTGGCCAGCCCCGCGTCATAGGCGAGCACCGCGGTCGGTCGGTCCTTTTCGCCAGCCAGCTGCAGGGCGACCTGCTCGAGGTGCTGCGGGGCCGTCGCGCTCGGCGGCGGGTAGATCCGCTTCTGATCGGCCAGCCCGAGGCGCTGCATGGCGGCCAGGTAGGCGTCCCGGCGCTCGCGGGTATCGGCCGACTCGACCCAAGGGTTGGCCGGATCAAGGATGTCGTGCGAGAGCGAATCGACGTAGGCGATGCGGCGGTGCCCCATCGCGTGCAAGTGGTCCATCAACAGGTCGACGGCCTGGGCATTGTCCACGCGGACGGCGTGGGCCGGCGCGGACCAGGCTTGGGCGTCGACCAGCACCAGCGGCACGTCTTCCCGGACGAAGGCCTCGATGTAGGCCTGGTTCAGGACCTCCAGCAGGATCACCCCGTCGACCCGCATCGCCACTTCGCGCGGCGGTACGGGGGTCCGCTGGCCGGCCGTCCAGAACGCGAGGATCTGCAGATCGATGCTCCGCTGGTCGCAGTACTCGACGACGCCGGCGAGGATCTCGCGGAGGTAGCCGGCCCGGACCATCTGCTGTCGACTGCCGGAGTAGATCAGTCCGATCTGGCGAAGCTGCCCCTCGCGGGCGGGCAGCTGCCGGATGAAGGCGCCCTTGCCATGGAGCAGCTGGATGACGCCCTCGGCGGCGAGCTCCTTCATCGCCCGCTCGACGGTGAACAGGGCGACGCTGAACTGGCTGGCCAGTTCGCGGTACGGAGGCATCCGGTCCCCGACCTTGTAGTCGCGGGACAGGATCATCCGCTTGATGGCGGCCCGCGTCTGGGCGCGGGGCGTATTTTCGTTCAGTTGCCTCACAAAACGCACAAATCCATCCTCGTCGGCGGAGTAATCAGGTCCGGATCATCCCTCGAACCGCCGGAGTTTACCGTCTAATTGCCATTGTGAACAGGCACTTGCGCGAATGAATGCCTCTTGACGTACGAAGACCGCGGAACTTGCGGTGGCCGGGCAAGCCCGACCGCCTGTCAATTCCGCGGTCTTCCGGCATGCGGAACTTCATCACCCCCAATGCCATGGGCGATCAACCGCCCCGTCGCTGGTGGATGTCCGGGCCGTCAGGTCATGTGTCCCTCTCGGACCCGGTGGACGGGCGGTTGGTCGGCGGTTTTTCCTGTTGCCGCTCGGGCGGGCGGTTTCCGCGGGCCTCCGCGGCGGCCTGTTGCTGTGCGGTGCCCTTTGGCGTCCGGGCTGGTCCGGGTGCGACCTCATTCGGCAGCTTCGGCTCACCCGGGGTCTCGACGTTGTCCACCGGACCGGGCTCGCCTACGGTCTGGGCCGGGGCATCGCCCTGGAAGGATCCGCTGGCGGGCGAGCTGGACTTCTCGCTGGTGTCGATTTGAGGCTTTGCGACATGGCCCTGAGGCCTGGCCTGCTGTGAGCCTTCGGGGCGGTTCTCGTCCTGTTCGTGCTCACTCATCAGACCGCCTTCGCGCATCTGCTGCCTGGTTTCATCGGCAGCCTCCCTGGCAGTGCCCCGCACCTTCTCCACGAGTGAGTCATCGTCCTGGCTGAGGCGCTCGCCCGCCTTTTCCGCCACGGCGTGCGCTGCGCCGCTGACCTTGTCGGTCACCTCTTCGGTGGTCTCGCGGACGACCTGGGCGCCGCGCTGCCGCGCCCGGTCGATCGTGCGGTCGGCAGCGGGCCCGATCATCTCTTCTTCGCGCCGCGTCGACGGGATCAGCAGCCCCGCCAGCACCCCTGCGGCGACGAACCCGGCGGCTATTGCCATGGGGTGGTCCTCGAACGACTCCCAGAACGTCTGGCGGGGGTGCATCTGCTGCGACCGCTCGCGCGCCCGGCCGGACAGGTCGGCGGCCCTGTCGCGCATGCCGCCGGCCATGCCGGTCACTTTGTCGCGCACGCCGGCGATCGTACTGGAGACCGCATGCCCCGCCTGGCGCGTCTTGTCCAGGGCCGACTGCCCGGCCTGGCGCGCGGCATCAGCCGTCGACTCGCCCGTCTCGCGCACGGCCTCGCCGGCCCTGCCGGCCGCTTCGCCTGCCCGCTGTCTGGCGGCCTCCGCTCTTTCGCTGACGTCAGGGCCGCCGGAGATCTCGGCGGTGGGCCTTTCCGCCAGTTCGTGCCGTCGCCGGCCGCGGAGGTTCTCACCGATCAGCCAGGTGACCCCGGCCGCGATCAGTGCCGACGGCACGGGGTTATCCCGGACCACCTCGACCACGCGCCTCTGCGCCCCGCTGGACTTGATGGCGTCGGTCGCCTGGTCGATCAGGCGGTGGGGCGAGAGTTTTTCCTCGAGCGCATCGATCGTCTCGGTCATCCGCGACCGCGTGCGCTCGATCTGGTCGCGAGCCTCCTCCGTATTACGGGGGTCGTGCCGCGGCGGCGCCGGACGGTCGGCCGTGCTCACCGACGTGTTGACTTGACTTGTCTCTCGAACCATGTCTTATTCTCCCGCATCGTCTCGATTGTTTTTTCGGGGACGACGCTTTCTTTCTTGAGAGTCGATAATCCCTTCTGCAGCAGCGCGTAACCGACGATCGCGACGACCGCGCCGATGATCAGCGGGCTCAGCCAGGCCACCCACACCAGCGGCCAGGCATACCACATACCTACGCCCAGGCCGTTGATCGCGGCCTGGATCAAGGCGAGGAACCCTGCGTACGCGATTGCGCCGCCCACGGCGATGTAAGCCGCGTTTCGCGCCATCCTGGAGAACTTCTCGGACATCTCCAGCCGGGCCAGCGCCATCTCCTCGCGGATCAGGTTGCTGGCCTGGTCGCTCAGCTCGCGGACCAGGTCGCTGGTCGAATGAACTTCCCGCCCGGCTGTCGGCTCGGCTGCGAATCGACCTTCGGCAGGCCGTGTCGCAGCCGGCGACGGCCCCTTCGGCGGCGCCCCGATGGGATTGCTTCTATCAGTAACCATCTGCATCCTCCTGGTACTTTAAAATGCGGGCCTGTCCGGTCCTTCCATTGGGGACTCGCGTGCGACGGGGCCCGGTCCGGGCTCGACGCCGAATCCGGGCTCATCAAGGCCGGGCTCAACGCCGGGTTCGGGCTGGAGGCCTGGCTCGGGGCCCGCTTCCACGGATTCGGCGGGGGCCGTCTGGCCTGTCCACTTGTCGGCGATTGCCTGTCGCTCGTGTCCCCAGGTGGACTTGACCACCCGTGCCAGTGCCACGCCAGCCAGGAAGCTCGCCCCCAGGAACAGCTCGGGCCGGTCGCGGGCGACCCGTGTCAGATCGTCCCCCATGTCGCGCAGCTCGCGGTCGTGCAGCTTGCGTGACGCGCGTTCGACCCCCTCGGCGCCGCTCTTGGCATACGAGATCAGTGCCCGGGCATTCTCGTCCTCGACATTCTCGCAGGCTTCCCGAAGCGCGTGGCTCAGCGACGCCAGCCGATCGGCGGCACGGTTCTTCTCGTGCTCGAGCAGTTCGTAGACCTTCGACTGCACCCGGGCGCTCAGATCGGCGGCCATCTCTTTGCCACGCTCGCCGGCCTGGCCAGCGGACTCGCGGACCCGGTCCATCGACTCGCGCGCCTCGGATGTCCCCTGGCTTCGGCTGGGCGGCTCGATCGCACAGAAGCCCCCTTCCGCTTCCGCGATCTGCTCGTCGTCGAGCTGCGGCTCGCGGGGTGGTAAGGGTTTCGGGTTTACATCTGCCATAGCGGACTCCTTGTCGTGTACTGGCCAGAGGGCATCCGCAGCGGGTAGTCCGCAGCGACCCGGCTGCCGCTGGCGACTGCACATGGCCGCTCGCCGGCTTTCGGGCTGCCCCCCGAACGTTTCTCATTTGTCTGGAATAGCTTATACCCGGCTACGAGGGTGTGTGGGATCAGGCGGCCAATGCCGGTTGCGCGAAACATCAGCTACCAAAACGCAGATGATTCGGCCCGCAAGGGTTGCGTACTTCTGGTCAGGTGGATTCGGGGAAACCCCGGTATGCCGGATCGTACGCCGCCGGAGTTGATGGTGGCTCGGAGCGTGATGTCGTGGTGCGTGCCCGGCGGGTCGGGATCGATCACGACGTGGCGGAACTTCAGGGGCTTGCGATTCATCGCTACACCTCCCGGCAGCAGGGCGCGTTGTCGCGACGCGTCGAGCCGGTAGGATGGCGGACAAGCGGGCGAGGCCGGATCGGGCCCGGAGCACCTCGCCTGGCGCGAACGCGAAACGGCACGTACCTGGAGCACGGCATGGACATTCACGGCAGCAGCCCATCCATCGACCTGGACGGCGACTGGTCCTTTGCATACACACTCGAACCGCCAGCCGAGAAATACACCTCGGGC
>JAWLBS010000135.1:0-12643 GCA_041687575.1 Phycisphaerae bacterium
GTGTCGCGCTCGGCGCGGACCGAGAACCACTTGTACAGCGCCGGCACGACCAGCAGCGTCAGGATCGTCGAGGTCACCAGTCCGCCGATCACCACCGTCGCCAACGGTCGCTGGACCTCGCTGCCGGTGCCCGTGGCGAACAGCAGCGGGAGCAGTCCCAGGGCCGTCGTCATCGCCGTCATCAGCACGGGCCGCAGGCGGAGCGATGCCCCGCGGACGGAGGCCTCATTCACCTCCGCGCCCTCGCGCACGAGCTGGTTCAGATACGACACCAGCACCATGCCGTTTTCCAGGGCGATGCCGAACAGGGCGATGAACCCGACCGAGGCGGGCACCGAGAGGTTCTGCCCCGTCAACCACAACGCGACGATCCCGCCGACCAGCGCCAGGGGGATGTTCAGCAGGATCAGCAGCGAGTTGCGAAGCGATCCGAAGCTGGCAAACAGCAGCAGACAGATGATCAGCAGCGTGATCGGCACGACGATCGACAGCCGCCGGTTCGCCTCGCGGGCCAGTTCGAACTGACCGCCCCAGGTGATGAAGTAGCCGGTGGGCAGGTCGACCTCGTCTGCAATCAGCTCCTGGGCGTCCTCGACGAACGAGCCGATGTCGCGGCCGACGACGTTGCACTGGACGGTGATGAACCGCTGGGCGTTCTCGCGGGTGATCTGGCGCGGGCCGACGATCTGCTCGATCGTCGCCAGCTGACTGAGCGGCACGTCGGCGCCAGACGGGGCCTGGATGAGGATCCGGCCGATCGCCTCGGGTGTGTCGCGGGCCTGCTCGACGAATCGCACGTAGATGTCGAAGCGACGGATGCCCTCGAAGACCTGCCCGGCGGTGATGCCGCCTACCGCGGCGCGGATCGTCTCCTGCACCTCGCTCAGGTTGATGCCATAGCGGGCGATCGCCTGGCGGTCCGGGCGGATCACCAGCTGCGGCGCGCCGACAATCTGCGCCGCCTGCACGTCGGCGGCGCCCGGGACCTCTCCCACGGCGGCGGCAATCTCGTCCGCCTTGCGCTTGAGCACGTCGAGGTCTTCGCCGAAGAGTTTGATGGCCACTTCGGCCTGCACGCCTCCGATCAGTTCATCCACCGTCAGCTGGATCGGCTGGGTGATGTTGGTCATCATCCCGGGGATGTCCTCGATCAGCTTGCGAATGTCGTTTTCGATGGCGGGCTGCTTGCGGGTGGGGTCGGGCCACTGGTCCTTCGGTTTGAGCACCACGTTGCTGTGGATGACGTTGATCGGGGCGGAGTGGGCGCCGACCTCGCCGCGGCCGATCCGGGTCACCACCTCGCTGACCTCCGGCAGCTGCAGCACGCGGCGCTCCATCAGCATCGTCAGCCGCTTGCTCTCGCTCAGCGCGATCGACGGCGCCATCGTCGCGTTGATCATGATGTCGCCCTCGTTGAGGCGGGGCGTGAACTCCGAACCGAGCCGGGGGAAGATTGCCCCGCCGACCGCCAGCAGCAGGACGGCGAGCAGGACCGCCGCCCACCGCTGCGCGACGAAAAACCGAATCACCGGGCGATAGACCACCAGCAGCAGGCGGATCAGGATGTTCTGGCGCGGCTGGCCGCTGTCGCCGTCTTCCCGCGCACCTGGCGACCCGTTGCCCGAGGCCGTCGAGGCTTTGCGCATACGTCGCGGCCGGCGCATCAGCAGATCGCTGAGCATCGGCGCCGCCAGCAGCGTGAACAGCAGCGAGCCCAGCATCGCCAGTGCGACCGTGTACGCCAGCGGCCGGAAGGTCTTGCCCTCGACGCCCTGCAGGGTGAACAGCGGCAGGAAGACGATGATGATGATCGAGACGGCGAAGACGATCGGCCGGCCGACCTCGCGGCAGGCCCGCCCCACCACATGAATCCGCGGTTCGTCCGGGTCGGCCTGGCGCAGCATGCGGTCGACGTTCTCGACCATCACGATCGTGCCATCGACCATCATGCCGATGGCGATCGCCAGTCCGCCCAGCGACATCAGGTTCGCCGAGATGTTGAAGTACCCCATCGCCAGGACGGCAAACAGGACCGAAAACGGAATGGCCGCCGCGACGACCACGGTCGGCCGGATCCCACCCATGAACGCCAGCAACACGATCGCCACCAGCGCGATGCCCTGGCCCAGGGCGTCGGTCACGGTGTGGATCGATTTGGCGACCAGCTCCTTCTGCTGGTAATACGGCACGATCCGCACGCCGTCGGGCAGGGCCTTTTGCACCTCGGCCAGTTTGGCCTCCACGCGATGAATCACGCTCGAGGCATTCGTGCCGTAGAGCTGGATGACCATGCCGGAGACGACTTCCTCGCGGCCGTTGCGCGTCTGCAGGCCCCGGCGGATCGCCCCGCCGACCTCGATGTCGCTGACATCGCTCAGGTAGACGGCCCGGCCGTCCTCGGTCTTGATGACGATGGCCTTGAGATCCTCGACCCCGCGGGCCAGCCCGAGCGAACGGACGACGAACTGCTCGCCGGCGTGCTCGATGAACTGGGCGCCGACGTTGAGGTTGTTGGCCTTGACCCGGTCGATGACCTCGGTGAGCGTCACGCCGTAGCGAAGCAGCGCGTCGGGGTGAACCCGGACCTGGAACTGCTTTTCGTGGCCGCCGATGCCAAGCACCTCGGTCACGCCCGGCACGGTCTGCAGGTTGAACTTGATGATCCAGTCCTGCATCGTCCGCAGCTCGGTCAGCGAATACTTGCCGGTCGTGTCCTCGAGGTAGTAGTACAGGATCAGGCCCATGCCGGTGGAGATCGGGCCCATCTCCGGCTCGCCGAAGCCTTCGGGGATCTGCTCTTTCGCCTCGGTCAGCCGCTCGCCGACCAGCCGGCGGCAAAAGTAAATGTCCATGTCGTCTTCGAAGTAGATGCTGACGACCGACAGGCCGAAGTTGGAGATGCTTCGGATTTCCGCAATGCCCGGCAGGCCGGTCATGGATGATTCGACCGGGTAGGTGACGTACTTTTCCACCTCCTCGGGCGCCAGGCCCTCGGTGACGGTGAACACCTGCACCAGGTTCGGCGAAACGTCGGGAAACGCGTCGACCGGCAGGCGGGTATAGGTCCAGTGGCCGGCCGCCACCGTCAAGACCACCATCACCAGTACCAGCAGGCGGTTGCGCAACGAGTATTCAATCAGACGATCGATCATGAGTATTCCTCAGCGTGTTCGGGCAGAACCGGCAATGTCAGGTTTTTGCATCAGCAACACCGCATCTCGAGTGCCACGGTCCTGCGCTGCTCGCACGGCGTGCAAGCGACACCCGCAGCCCGCCTGCAGGCCTGCCAGCCACATATCCTCAGTGGGTGTGCCCGCCGAAAGATCCCTTGCCCAGTTCCGCCTTGAGCGTAAAGGCGCCCTCGGCGACATACGGCTGGCCGGGCTGCAGGCCCTCGACGATCTCCACATGCGAACCGTTCGAGCGTCCCGTTTTAACCGGCGCTGGCTCGAAGCCCTCATCGGTCCGCACGAACACGACGGGCCGGTCCTCGTACGTCGTCACGGCGGTCCGAGGCACGAGCACGCCCACGTCGTCCTGCCCCATCTGCACCTGCCCGGTGACGAACAGGCCGGGCCGGTAGCGGCCGTCCGGGTTTTCCAGGACCACCCGGGCAGTCGCCGTGCGGGTGGACTCTTGCAGCGAGGGGCTGACGTAACTGATCGTGCCGGCCGCCTGCGGGATGCCGTGGCCAAAGTCGACACGCACGGACTGGCCGGGCCGAACGTCAGCCAGGTCCTTCTGGTACACCGTCAGGTGGACCCAGACGTTGCCCAGGTCGGCGATCACGAAGGCGGGGTCGGCGGCATCGGCGGCGATGACCTCGCCTCGGACGAGGTGTCGCTCAGTGATCACGCCGTCGATCGGCGCGGTCATGGCGTAGCAGGTGAGGCTCTCTTCCGGCTGATCCGGCAGCGACAGCACCTGCTCCTCGGACAGACCCAAGGCATGCAGCTCGCGCTCGGCGAGCCGGCGCTGGATCTGCGCCTCGGTCAGGGCCTGCCGGGCGTCCAGGTACTCCGACTCCGGCGTGATCTTGTCCTGCCAGAGTTTTTCTTCACGCTGGTGGTTCGTGCGAGCCAGATCCTCCCGAGCGAATGTGGCCAGGTACTGGGCCTTGGCCCGGGCCAGTTCGCGGCTATCGAGCACCGCCAGCACATCGCCGGCCCGCACAGCGTCTCCGACGCTCTTGTGGACATCCTGCACCACGCCGGCTGTGCGCGGCAGGACGTGGGCGACGCGATCCGGGTTGAAGACCACCTCGCCCGGCAGACCCAGGTGCCGGCCCAGGCGCCCCGACCTCGCCTGCGCCACCTCCACGCCGAACTCCCGCATCTGCTCGGGGCTGAGCCGGACGACGTCTTCGTGTTCGTCATGGCCGTCGTGTCCGGCATGGTCCTCATGCCCGTCTTGTTCGTCTGCGTGTGCAGGCTCCTCTTCATGTTCATGCCCGTTGCCGGGCCGGTGCTCTTCGTGGTCGTGGCCTGCCTCATTTTCGGAATGATTCGGCTGATCGACTGCGGGGCCTTGAGTCGCCGGAGCGGCGACAGCCGCCCGCAACAACCCTTCCCGCTGCACGGCAAACAGGCCGGCCAACAGCAGTACGCACGCAGCACTGGACAGGGTTACCAGTATCTTCTTCACGATGATGACTCCTTGACTTCACGTAGGTTCGATCCGCTTGAGACCAGCCGGAGGCGGTGGCGCGACTTACCCTTGCTCCCGGCCAGCATGCCTGGTCGACGGCGCGGCCGGCAACGGGGCGGGTTGCCCCGCCGTGACATCCGCCAGCGGCCGGCCGATCAGGCCCTCAACTTCCGCCTTGGCGGCGTGCCAGGCGGCGGCCGCCTGCACCTGCTGCACCTGCACATCGATGTAGGTGCGCTGTGCGTCGAGCAGCTCCAGGTAACCGAACTTGCCCTGCTCGAATGCCCGGCTGGCCGCGTCGAACGCCTCTTGCGCCGCCGGCAGAACTTCTTCGCTCAGCAGGCTGAACTCGGCGCAGGCGGCGGCAAGGTCGTTATAGGCCGCGGCCAGAGCCGCCCGCAGGCGGGCCTCGACCGCCTGCTGCTGCTTTTGCGCCTGGGCCAGCCGGTAGCGGGCCTCGAGGATGCCGCCCTGGTTGCGGTCGAACAGGGGGATCGGCATCGCCACCGCGAAGACCATGGCCGTATCGTCGATCTCATTGATCCGGCGAATTCCCACCGTCGCCTCCAGGTCCGGCCAGGCCTCGGCGTGAGCCAGGGCCAGGACCTCCCTTCCCCGGGCCAGTTCCGTGACGTACCGCGCAACCTCGGGGTTCTGCTGCAGGTAGCCCAGCAGCTGCTCTTCTGACGGGATCGGCGCCACATCCGTCAACTCGCCGACGACTTGGCCGAACCGCGGCCGGTCGCTGCCCCACGACGTCGCCAGTTGCGCCCGGGCGGCATCGAGTTGCCGCTGCGCCCGCTGCAGGGCAATGCGGGTCGTCGAGAGGATCACCTGCGAGCGGCTGACCTCCACCGGCGAGATCGCCCCCGCCTGCACGCGCTGCCGGACCGCATCGCGCACCTGCCCGGCCAGTTCCGCGTTGCGCTCGGCGAGCACCAGTTGCCGCTGCGCGGCCAGCACCTCGACGAACCGCTGTGTTGTCTGGGTCAGGACCTCCACGCGACGGGCCTCGTAGTCCCAGCCGGCCAGATCGCGGTTCAGCGCCGCCACCCGCGTCCTCTTGGCGATCTTGCCGGCCGTGACGATCGGCTGGGTGATCGCCACGGTCGTCTCGGCCGCATCCGCCGCCCGCAGTTCGCCGCTGCCGGCGACGTTCTCGACTTCGACGCCGACCGCCGGGTTCGGCAGCAGGCCAGCCTGCAGTACCTCGGCCTCGGCCGCCCGGACCTGCCAGGAAACCGCAGCCAGGTCCGGACTGTGCAGCAGCGTCAGTGCCAGGGCATCCGGCAGGGCCAGGTCGGCATCCGGCTCTTGGGCCGGGGGCGGCGCCGCCGGCGCCAGGGCCTTCGGCGGCACGGTCGGTGGACGGTACACCGGCAGGTCCCGTCCCAGTGGACGCATCTGCGGCCAACCGCGGTCGAACTCGTGGCCGGCACATCCGGTGGCAACAGCGAGCAGCATCGCTGCAGATGACAGGGCACATTGGTTGCGCATAGAGGCCTCCTGACACATTGCGAAACAGCCGACGCGGACAGGCAGCCGCGCAGGCAACAGGCGGCGGAGAAAAAGATGGATTTACGTCAAAGGCCTATATCTGCAGGACGATTGTGGGCAGGGCCACATCGTGTGCATTGCCGGCCCTGCCGGCCAGAAATGAGCATGTTCGCCAGTCGCTCAGCACCGCCGGCGTTGCCGGCGATGGATCAACGACCTGCGGACACGGTTCGGCCGCAACTAGCCGCTGACAGGGACGCGGCGCAGGCGACAGATGGACACTTACGGCATGGATGTCGACACATTTGCCGTGCTGCTCCTGCGACGCATGGTCAACCAGCACGAACGAGGAACCGACACCCGGGGAATCGGATGCGACCGGACCGGTGCATGAACCGCTTCGCCCCGTTTCCCAGGCGACGTGACCATCGGCACCCAGGCACAGGACACCCATCCCCGCCTGCCCGAGGCAAGGCAGCAGGCAAGAGGCGAGCCAGAGCGTCAAGATACCAGTGCCAATCTGCCGCATAGGAATATCCCAAGGCCGGCGGCCGTGCCACCCTATTGCGAATCATGAGTATAGGGTTCCGCCGGGTGCGGTCAAGCCTGCGGCTGCGGCCGCCGGCAATGCCACTGCGCCGCTCGAGGTCCCGTCACCGAGGCGCTATCTCCCTGCGAGGCCCTGCACAACCCTATGGCTCCCAGACACGCGAGAACAGGCCGTTACCGGGTTTGCGCCGAGACGTCACGGCTAATCCGACTCTGACGGCCGGCGGCGGATCCACACGGCCAGACCGGCCGCGCAGGCCAGCATGATCACCCCGACAGTCTGATGGCTGGCCAGTGCCTCCGGCACTACGCGCCTCGAACGCCTCTGATCTCGGCGGCGTTGGGTTGGCGCCAGCACTGCATCAAGGTCCGGCTGCAGCTGCTCGTGCGTACCAATGGAAAAGGCCTGCGAGAACGTGCGATGCACGCACGTTCCCGCAGGCACTTGCTGTAACTCCGATAGACTTGGCACCTACTACCGCGGATCTGCCGTCGTCTCCGCGCCGCTGAGCACATCGCGTGCCGCGAGGCGGAGCGTGCGGCCGGCGTCCTCCTCGGCCAGCGGGATCACGACCTCGAACGCCCCTGCCTTGTCAGCCGTCAGGTTCCGCGACAGCGCGCCGTCGACCGTCCCATCGCCATCGAGCACCTCCAGCCGGACGGCGTGCGGTGCGAACCGCGCCGCATCCTCATCGGAAGGCTGCCGCAGCTGTCCCTTGACGTGCACGTCGCGGCCGCGGACCTGCGCCGCCAAGTCGATCGCCGCCACCTGGTAGTCCAGCACCGCCAGGGCCAGGGCATCGCCGTCCCGCGCCTGCACCCGCAGCGTGCCATCCTGCAGCGGCATCTGCCGGCCGGTGCGGATCTCCGTGGCATACCGCAGGCCCAGGCCCGACAGGTCCACGATGCACTCCTCGACGGCGGCGCCGCCCGACGGGTCCGGCACGTAGGTCACCACGCCGTCAGCCCCGACGACTTCCTTGCTGCCGACCGGCCGCCGCAGAATCGTCACCAGGTAACCTTCCGCCTCGCCCGCCAGCCGGTGGACCGTCACCGACAGCCCCGGCACGGCCGAGCCGTCCGGACGATTGACCGCCACCAGCGGCGTCACGCCGGCCTTTGCCAACAGCGGTGTCAGCTCGTCCTGGACCTGCTCGAACCGGACCAGCCGCCCGGTGAGCGAATCGGGCAGTTCCGCCGGCTGGAGGAACTCGTCGCGGGTCGGCTCCTCGGTCACGATCACCTCGCCGCCGTCATCCAGCAGCCGCGCGACGGGGCCGGCCACATCCAGGCCGCCCTTTTCGGCTCCGTGCCCCAGGCTCAGTGCGGCCGGCATCGCCAGTACGCGGATGCCGCGACGCTCCAGTTCCCCAGCCGCGATCTGCTCGTCGGCGAGGAACACCGGGTCCATCCCCGCCGCCACCAGGGCATTGGTCATCTGCTGCACGGCCGACGTCCAGTCGCCGGCCCGGCCGTCGGCATAGCAGGCCCGCATGCTGTTCATGCTGTACTGGATGGCGACCGGCGAGAGGTGTCGCCGGGCCAGTTGGTACTGCCGCCCGATGCCGCCGCGGAGTTCCGCGAAGCCCTTCTGGTAGTCCACCGCGGAGGTCGACCAGGTCAGGTCCGGGTTGCGGAAGGCGACCCACCAGAACAGCACGTGGCCGCAGCCGTGATTCGTCAGTTGCGTCCAGAGCTGATACGTCACGCCCTTGCCCTTGTTGCCGTAGCCGGCCGGGGTGGCGTTTTTCATGACGCCGTCGTGGAACGACAGGCGTTTGCGCTCCTGCTCGGCGTAACCGTAGCCGCTCATCGCCTCGAACAGCGGCGAGAGCTTGTACCAGTCGAAGCCGTCGAAGGGCGTGGCCACCTGCGTGCCCGATACGCTGATCCTGGCGCCCGGGTCGACGCCGGCGATGGCATCGCGGTACATGCGGTACCCTTCGGCCATGACCGTGTCGTTGTGCGACCGCCACTCGTTCCAGAGGCCCCAGTTGCCGGCCTCGCGCGCTTCGTCGGTGGTCGGGGGCTCAAGGGTCTCAAAATCGGTCTGATTCGTGCCCAGCGCGCTGTTGAGCGCCTCGATGCTCCCGAACTTCGCCGCCATCGCCTCGCGGAACGCCTCGATGTTGGCCGGGTGGAAATCGAAGTCGAAGTCCTCCCGGTAGCTCGTCAGCGACGGCTCGTCCGCCAGCACGTAAGCGGGGATGTGGAACGGGGCCAGCAACTGCGCCGCCCGCGTCATCCGCTCGTGCGTCTCGGCCAGGAATTCCGGGTCCGCGTAGGAGTGGGGCCGAATCAGGTGCTTCTTGTCCTGCGTCTGGCGCCACTGCCGGCTGATCTCGGCCATCTCGTGCGGCCGGATGTGCAGGGGTCGGACGTCCAGGTCGTGGGGCAGGATCCGCAGCCCCGCCCGGCTCCAGCGCATCAATTTGTCCGGGTTCGACCAGCCCGTCTCCATCACACCGCTCGAGCCGCTGACGCGAATGAGCACGTCCTCGATCTCGCGCAGAAACGGCAAGCCGTCCACCGGCCACATGAACACCTCGTAGTCGTCCCATGTGGGCCCTGCCGGCGTGACCACGACCTCGGCCTGGCCGCGGGCGACGACCTTGCCGTCGGCGAGGCCCTCCACGCGGACCACGCCCAGCGCCTGGCGCAGCCGGGCCGTCGGCAGCTCGGCCTGCCAGGTCCCCTCATCCGTCCGCGCGGCCGCCGTGCGCTCCAGCGTCCGCCAGCGTCCCTCGGCCGTCTCGCCCAGCAGCACCGTATACGGTGCCGCGCCGGCCTCGGCCGCGAACGTCACCTCGATCGGCTCGCCGCGCCGCACGCTGCCCGGGGCCTCGACCGCCAGCTGCTGCACCCCGTCGGCGCCCGGCGCCACGAACGACATCTCCCAATCCGTCACCCGGCCGGCCGCATCCTTCCACTGGCGGACCGCGAGGTTCGCCTCGGCGTTTTCGCCAGTAGCCTCCAGCGCTGCCCCGGACCCCGATCGCGACATTTCGCGACCGGCCGCGTACATTGCCGAGCGGCCCAGCAGGCTGTAGAGGACCTCCCAGTAGCGGTATGGGCGGACCTTGCCCTCGCCCTGGCCGCGCTGGATCGACGGGGTGATCTGGCCGCCCTCCCAGGCCGCGGTCACCACGCGTCCCTTGCCGACCTGCCGTTCGGCCAGGATCGGGTCGCCCGACTCGCTCACCAGAATCGCCTTGGCGCCCGGCGCGAGCTTGTACCGCAGGTAGCTCATCCTCTCGAACGGCAGGGCCTCCAGCGGCAGCCCGGCGATGATCGGGTGCTCGCCGGCCGCCTTCCAAGCCTGCCCGGACACCTGGCCCTCGGCAGGTTGCCGGACGTAGCCGACGTTCGGGTCGATCGTCGGGCTGACGCAGTCGACCAGGGCCGAGATCTCGCGCAGGTCCTCGGGCCACTCCTGCTCGCCCGGGAACGGCTGGACCAGCAGCAGGCCCTCGCCGTCGTCCTTGACCCGGCTGATAATCGCCTTGCGGGCCGCCTCGGGAAACTGGTTCCAGCCGATCGGCGTGGTGAGGATCATCACCTCGAACGTCTCGGGCCCGAGCATCGAGCTGGCCAGGTACCGCTGCATCAGATCGCGGTCGAAGGCGTGCCCTCGCTGGCCGTAGAAGTCGCCCATCCCCCAGGTGTTGATGTCCCACGCGCGGTCCCAGGTCAGCACCCGCACGTCCAGGTCGACGCGCTGCATCAGTTCGCTGACCTCGCGGCCGAGCCGCACGCCCGTAATGGCGAACGCCCGCAGGGGGCCGCCCGCCAGGTTCTTGCCGAACGGCAGGTGCGGCGTGACGACCTCGAGCGTCGGCTGCAGGTCCCTGCGCTGGTCGTACGGGATGAAGGGCACCTCTTCGGCCACAGCCGGCCCGAGCACGAAGTCATCGAACCACATCGTCAGCCCGGCCGGCGGGCTGGCGGCAAACAGGATCAGGGCGCGGATGTCCTGCACGTTCAGCACCCGCGCGATATCGCTGACAGGGATCTGACAGAGATTGCGTCCCGCCGCCAGCCGGAAGGTCTTGTTGTAGCGGCTGCGGTAATCGACGCTCTTGCCGTCGTCGATGCGAATCGAGACGCTGTAGGGCGAGTCGGTCCAGACCACGAACCGCAGCACCTCGTAGCTCGACCAGTCGCGCGGCACGTCCCTGTAGGCGAAGCCGGGGTAGGCCCCCTCTCCAAAGACCACCTTCATCATCAGGTTGGAGTCGGTCACGGCCCGCGGCGCGATCGACCGGGTCGTACTGCCCGAGTCGCCGACACCGAACTTCTCCAGATCCGCCTGATCCTGGAAATCGGCCAGGACCTTCTCCGGCGGCTCGGCCGCGGCCGCTCCTGAAACAAACGCCCCCGTCGTCGCAAGCATCCCCGCCAGCAGCCACAGTACGCTCGTCATTTTCATCGCGAGTCCTCTCTGCAAATGACCGGATTTCCCAGCCGGGAGGATACCATGGACCGGATTGACTGACTACGTCCGCGGGAGCTGATTCGGCAGACCCCGGTAACTGGTGCAGGGCGGGGAGTGCCGCGGCTCCTGTCACGCACCCGGTCCTGGCCGCCAGATTGACCACCATGGCCAGATCCCGGGGAGTCGCTATAAGATAGGATGCGAGCAGGCGAGCTGCGTATGGTCATGTGCGGCTGTCCGGGGGGCGTGCGGCTCGTCGGCCAGTCGCCCGCCAGGCCGGCCTCCTTTCTGGTGACGACCCTGCCGGCCAGCAGCAGCAGCAGAACCCCGAGACCGGCCCCGGGCGACCATGGACCGACCCCGAGACCACAACGTCGCCCGAAGGGGCCTGCTGTTACGTTCGCCATCGTCACTCCCGGCTATAATGGGGCGTATTGGCCGGTGGCGCATCTGGCACCACCGCGAGAGAAAGCACAGATATCCCGAGACCCGGCGGCCAATCAACCGTAAGGCAGCAAAACTGACGTTCAAAGGACGCGATCGAGCATGACGACGACGGAGGCACTCAGCCGTGCATATGCGGGCGACCGGCCACAGCGGGTGGCCAGGTTGCCCCGACCGATTCGACAGGTCGGCGTGTACATGGCGCTCGGCAAGGCGCGGCTGGTTTCGCTGGTGCTGATCACCACGGTTGTCGGATACATCCTGTCGGTGCCGGACGAGATCGCGTGGGCAACGCTGCTGTGGGCACTGGCGGGCACCGCGCTGACGGCCGGCGGGGCGAACGGGCTGAACCAGTGGTACGAGACCGGTAACGACGCGAGGATGCGCCGCACACAGGACCGCCCGATCGTGGCCGGGCGGATCAGCGGTGCCCATGCCCTGATCGCCTCGGCAGCGGCCGTGGCGGCAGGCGTGGTGCTGCTGGCGGTGACGGTAAACGGATTGACCGCGGCGCTGGGCGGTGCCGCGGCGGCGATTTACGTCCTGATCTACACGCCGCTCAAGCAGCACAGCAGCGCATGCACGCTGGCGGGGGCGGCCGTCGGGGCGATCCCGCCGCTGATGGGGACGGCGGCAGCCGGCGGAGGGGACGCAGGCCTGCTGACCTCCATCGGGACCACGGGCTGGCTGCTGGGGGCGCTGCTGTTCGCGTGGCAGATCCCCCACAGCCTGGCGCTGGCGTGGCTGTATCGCGAGGACTACGCCCGCGGCGGCTTTCGCCTGCTGGTCTGGGGCGACGCCGGCGGGGGGCGGACGTTTCACATGATTCTGCTCTACTGCCTGGCACTGATCGCGGTGAGCCTGGCGCTGGTCCCGGCCGGACCGGCGGGCGTGGGTTACGGGCTCGGCGCGGTCGCGCTGGGGGCGGGCCTTCTGGTCGCGGCGGTGCGACTGCACCAGACGGCAAGCGACGTGTGGGCGCGGCGGCTGTTTCTGGCCACGGTCATCTATCTGCCGCTGTTGCTGGGACTGCTGATCGTGGGGTGATGGGCGGCGACCCAATAGCCCGGC
>JAWLBS010000136.1:0-12628 GCA_041687575.1 Phycisphaerae bacterium
CAGGTCGAGCGCGAGGACCGGCCGATTACCATGGGCATCCTGGTCGACGAGGTCGCCGAGGTGACCGACCTGAAGAGCGAGAGGATCGAATCGGCGCCGAGCTTCGGCACGGCTGTCGACACCGACTTCATCCTGGGCATGGGCAAGACCGACCAGAAGGTCGTCATGTTGCTGGACATCGACCGGATTCTCACCTCCGAGCAGGTGCAGATGGTCGAGCAGGCTCGCGAGTAGACGGGGCCGGCAAAGGGGAAAGCGGCATCGTACTTCGAATTGGGGGCAATTCGGGGTAGCGAAAGCTATGGGGCTACGGTCGGGATTGTGAGGACTATAGCATGTTTCGCAGTATGAAGCTGGGCACGAAGATCTTTTGTGGGTTCGGGGCCGTTCTGGTATTGACGGCCGTGATGGGGTACACGAGCTGGTCGGGCGTCACCGGGATCGGCACCGACCTGGGGACGTTCCAGGGGGCGGGCACGGCACTGGCGGCGATGAACCGCTGTGCGACGCACCGTCGCGATTTTGCCCGGTACGGCTTTGAGAAGCGAGGTGACGACCAGAAGGACGCCGCCCAGCGCTGGACGGATGGCTACGAGCAGATGCACGCCGGCCTGGCGAGCCTGCAGCAGAACAAGGAGCTTACGGCCGAGCAGAAAGACCTGGTGGCGACGGCACTGACTGCGGCCAGCGGCTACAAGAAGGCCTTCGAAGAAGCTGCCAATGCCCGCAGGACCAAGGATCAGGCGCTGGGGGCGTGGACCGCCACCGGCAACAGCGTCACCGCCAACATCGAAAAGACGATTGCCGAGACAATCGAGCCGGCCCGCAAGGCGGCCATTGCCTCCAACGATGTGGTGGGGATTACTCGCTGGTCCGGCATCAGCGCCGGCCTGAACGAAGATGTCATCCAGCCGTTCCTTATGTTGCGAGTCAACGCCTTGTACCTGATCCTCAGGGAATCTGACGAGACGCACCGGGTCTTTCAGCAGTCGCTTCAGGCTTTGCAGCAGGGCGTTGCACAGTGGAGGAATCAGGTCGAGGGCGACGAGCAGCTCCTGGCTGTCGCGGCCGACCTGGAAAGACAGTTCAAGGATTACGAGGCCGCCGGCGTGAACTTCTACGACGGCATCCTCGCCGGCCGCAAGGCCGATGCCGAAATGGCCATCGTCGCCCCGAAGGTCGACCAGTCGATGAACCGGCTGGGCGAGGTTGCGGCCGAGGCGATGGAGGCCTCGATCGTCAGCACGACCTGGCTGATGCTCGTGCTGGCCGTCGGCAGCATCATCGCGGGCATTGCACTGGCGTGGTTCATCACCCGCAGCATCGTCAGGCCGATCCGGGCCGTGATCGATGCCCTCACCCAGGGAAGCGAACAGGTCAACGCCGCATCGGGCCAGGTCGCCCAGAGCTCCCAGCAGATGGCCGAAGGGGCCAGCGAACAGGCGTCCAGTCTCGAGGAGGTCTCGTCCAGCCTCGAAGAGATGTCCAGCATGACCCGCCAGAACGCCGACAACGCCGGTCAGGCCAACAAGATGGCCGGTGACGCCCGCGGCGCCGCCGAGCAGGGCAACGCCGCGATGGTCCGCATGGCCGAGGCGATCGGCAAGATCAAGACTTCCAGCGACCAGACCGCCAAGATCGTCAAGACCATCGACGAGATCGCCTTCCAGACCAACCTGCTGGCGCTCAATGCGGCGGTCGAAGCCGCCCGGGCGGGCGAGGCGGGCAAGGGCTTTGCCGTCGTGGCCGAAGAGGTCCGCAACCTCGCCCAGCGCTCGGCCGAAGCAGCCAAGAACACCGCCAGCCTGATCGAAGAGAGCCAGCAGAACGCCGAAAGCGGCGTGCAGGTCTCGGACGAGGTGGCCAAGATCCTTGGCCAGATTGTCGGTGGCGTCGAGAAGGTCAACAGCTTGATCGGCGAGGTCTCCTCCGCCAGCAACGAGCAGGCGCAGGGCATCGAGCAGGTCAACACCGCCATCGCCGAGATGGACAAGGTCACCCAGTCGAATGCCGCCAACGCCGAGGAATCGGCATCGGCCAGCGAGGAGCTCAGCGCCCAGGCGAAGGAGCTTGACGAGATGGTCGGCCGGCTCGTGGAGGTCGTCGAGGGAAGTCGTGGCGACGGCCGGCGGATCGCCGCTGCAACCCCCGCCCCGGCGCGCAAGACTGCAAGCGCAGCCGGCCCGGCGGGCGCCAGGGGGCACATGGACACCCTCCTGCACAAGACCTGGAACAGCCGGTCGTCGCAGGCAGGCAACGGCAAGGGCAATGCCGCCGCGCAAGGCGGTTCGGCGGCTGACAAGGCGGGCACCAGGAACCATTCGCAGGCCCCCGAAAAGGCCCAGGCCATTCCCCTGACGGACGCGGAGCTGTCGCAGTTCTAGCGGATCGCGATCACCGAACCGCGAATCGCCGGCGGGGGCGAAGGCATCGTGCCTTCGCCCCCGCTGGTTTTTGTACCGCACAGGACCGTGACCCGATTCTCGCACCCCCACCGGCTTTTGGCTGCGCAACTGTCTGGCCTTCTTGGTGATAGACTTCACACTTTGCGCCGAATAGACTTCTGAGTTCGGCCGGCAAGCCATCGGCGGAGGCCGGCGGCGGTCGCTCACGCCTGTGTGGCGCTTGCGCTCCTGGCCGGTCCTTGTGTCGCCGCGAGTGAATATGGCAAGTGAGGTGCAATGCCATGACCACCGTTGAGAATCAGGCCGGGCAAACGGCCGCCCGGCAGCGAAGGGCGCCTTGCGACGCCTATGAACCGGCCGCCTGCGTGATGGTCATCTTCGGTGCCTCGGGCGACCTGACGGCCCGCAAGCTGATGCCGGCCGTCTATAAGCTCGACGCGGAGGGGCTGCTGACCGATAAGTTCCAGCTCGTCGGCTTCAGCCGGACCGACTGGGACACCGACGGGTTCCGCGACCGGATGCGCCAGGCCCTGCGCGAACACGGCGACGAGGACCTGCTGGACGACCAGCGGGTCGAGCGGTTCTGCCGGCGACTGCACTACGTGCGGGGCGATTACGGCCAGGTCGAGTCCTTGCGCCGGCTGCAGCAGTTCCTGGGCGAGCAGTGCCGCCGGGACCTGCGCCACGTGTTCTATATGGCCGTGCCCCCCTCGGTCAGCGAGGTGATTCTGGATCACATGAACGAGATCGGCATGGGGCGCGACGCCGAGGACACCGTCTGGCCGAAGGTGGTCATGGAAAAGCCGTTCGGCCTGCACGTCGAGGGGGCCCAGCGGCTCAACGAGCGACTGGGGCGGCTGTTCAGCGAACCGCAGATCTACCGCGTCGACCACTATCTCGCCAAGAGCACCGTGCAGAACCTGCTGGTGTTCCGCTTCGGCAACGCCATCTGGGAGCCGCTGTGGAACAGCCGCTACGTCGACCACGTGCAGATCACCGCCGCCGAACAGATCGGCGCCGAGGGCCGCGGCGGCTACTACGAGGAGGCCGGCATCGTCCGCGACATGGTCCAGAACCACGTGATGCAGGTGCTGGCCCTTATCGCCATGGAGCCGCCGGTCGCCAACGACCTCGAGAGCATCCACGACCGGAAGGTCGACATCTTCAAATCATTGGAACCGCTCGGGCCGGAGGATTTCGTCTTCGGCCAGTACGAGGGCTACCGCAACGAGCGGAACGTCGATGCCCGCTCGGCCACCCCGACGTTCGCGGCCGTCCGCTGGCGCATCAACAACTGGCGGTGGCGGGGCGTGCCGTTTTATGTCCGTTCGGGCAAGGCCCTTGCCCGCAAGGTCACCGAGGTGGTCATCCAGTTCAAGAGCGTGCCGCTGTGCGTGCTCAGCGAAGAGGCCTGCCGCAGCGTCAGTCCCAACGTGCTGCACATGCGGATCCAGCCCGACGAGGGCATCCGGTTGTGCTTCGTCGTCAAGACCCCCGAGCGGACCGAGGAGGTCACCACCGCGGGGCTCGATTTCCGCTACTCGGGCTTTGAGACGACCATGCCGGACGCCTACGAGCGGATCATCCTCGACGCCCTGTGCGATCAGTGTCAATGCGGCCGGCAGAACCGTTTGTGGCGGGCCGATGCGATCGAGGCGGCGTGGCGGGCGGTCGGCCCGCTGCTGGACGCCTCGGCGGAGGACATGGCGGAGCGGTTCCCCAATTACAAGCCGGGTTCGTGGGGGCCGAAGGAGGCGGAGGATCTGCTGCGGCGCGACGGGCGGAGGTGGTTGGTTTCCGAGTAGTGTTGAGAGGGGCAGGAGAAGAAGGTCTATTCCAGGACCCGCATGATCTCCTTGTTGCTCCGGAGAATGCGGTTGACGGCGGTCTGTGTGTCGAGTTTTTTTCGCTCGGCGAACCTGCTGACCAGTTCCGCGACATCTTCATCGAGGTAGACCGGGAGGTTGAGGCGCGCGCTCCTGCGGTGGAACTTGCCTCGAACGCCCTTGGAAAAATCGTATTCCTTCTTCATGGACGCGGATCTTTCGTGGTTTCGGATCCCCGCAGCAACTGCACCGCCTGAGGCTTCCATTCCGACCTTCTGAATTGTACGATACCCGCGGTTTCGCCTCAAGATTCAGGTCGTCTCCGGGCCGGTGTTTCCCATGCGTTTCAGCCGGCCCGGTAAACACGCGCAGCCTGCAGGAAAGGAGACCGGTGCCGTGGACCCCAATGCCGAGCACTTCCGCGTCAATCAACGCGCCTGGGATGAGATGACCCGAATCCACCTGCGCGGTAGCGAGTACTGGTACCCGATCGAGGACTTCAAACGCGGGAAATGTGTGTTGCGCCCGCTGGAGCGGCACGAAGTCGGTGACGTGAGAGGCAAGCCCCTGCTGCACCTGCAATCCCGACTGTGTGCAACACAGTCCGGAGTACAGTTGGCCGCATACAATCGGGGAGATGATCAACGGGGTGATCGGGGCCGGCTTGCGGCTCGAGTTCTATCACGAGTTTCCAAGCTTCGGCGTCGAGCCGGGGCCGGCCGGCACCTGGCGGGCCACCGGTGAGACGACGCCGTACCCGTTGATGTTTTCACTGAAGGCGACAAAGAGCTGATTCTGGGGGACGACCATGATCCGCGTATTCGAGGACCTCGGCCTGCTGACCCGGGCGGCGGCTGACTATGTCAGCGACCTGGCCGAGCAGTCCATCCAGGAGTCCGGGCGGTTCACCTGGCTGCTGTGCGGCGGCGCCACGCCCCGGCCGACCTTCCAGCTGCTCGGCACGAAACCTTACAAGGGCCGGACCTTCTGGGCCAAGACCCACTTCTACTGGGGCGACGAGCGGTGCGTCCCCCCGGACAGCGAGCAGAGCAATTACCGCATGGCCAGACACAACCTGCTCGACGGGGTCGCCACGCCAGACTCGCAGGTCCACCGCATGCCCGGCGAGAGGCGGGACTATGACGCGGCCGCGGACGAATACGCCTCAATCCTGCCCGACCGGCCGGACCTGGTCCTGCTGGGCATGGGCGACGATGGGCACACCGCCTCGATCTTCCCCGGCTCGCTCGCCATCGACGAGCAGGACCGCCGGGTCATGCACGTGGTCGCCCCGGAAGGGGTCACCCCCCGCGACCGCCTGACCATCACCCCGTCGGTGATCCGCAGCGCTCGCCGCGTGCTGGTGCTGGTGTCGGGCCAGCCGAAGGCCCACGCAATGGGCAAGGTCTTCCGCCCCGAAGGCGACGAGCACAGGGCCCCCGCCCGCCTGGTGCGCGAGGCCCTGTGGTTCGCGGACAAGATGGCCGCCCAGGAGGTGCTCAAGATGAAGCTCGGGTATATCGAATTGTCATGAGAGAGAATCGCCAACGCTGCATTCTGAGCATCAGCGAAGAACCTCTATTGGACAACGTGCCCATGGTGTAGCGCTCCAGGCCGTCATTCTGAGCGCAGCGAAGAATCTCTACTGCACGGGGCGCCCATGGTTGAGTAGCCCGCTTGGCAGAGATCCTTCGCGTTGCTCAGGATGACAACCACGGCGGCTGACGCCGGCATTGGCGGGCACAGCCCGCCCTACATCGTTCAAGATGACAAGGGGGCAGCGTTGTTGTTTCTACTCTGTGTAATCTGCGAAAATCTGCGGAAGGCCGTTTTCTCTCGAACAGGAACAGGGCTACCCCTGCTTCGCGGCGCTTTCGTCTTTGTTCGCTACCGCCGCGTTCTTGTCGTCCTTCTTTGTGCGGCGGGCCCCGGCGGGGCCGGGCTGGCTGCGGGCGGCGGGTTCGGCCTCGAGCAGGTACATCGCCACCTCGGCCCGCAGGTTCGCCCACCAGGCGATCCGCTTGCCCTTGGTCACAAAGGCCTTGTCGACGCAGCGCCAGTGGCGCTGTTGGCAGAACTCTTCCCAGTCCTTGATCGTCAGCACGTGGCGGTTGGGCGATTCGTACCACGTGTACGGCAGGCTCGGCGTGCGCGGGGCCCGGCCGCGCAGCGCCAGCTGCACCCGCGTGAGCCAGTGGGCGAAGTTGGGAAAGACGATGACCAGCTGCCGCCCCACGCGGAACGACTGGCGCAGCACGTGCATGGGCTGGCTGAGCTCCTGGACCGTCAGGCTCATGACCACCAGGTCGAACGATTGGTCGGCGTAGTGGTCCAGCCCTTCCTCGACGTTGCCGTGATGCACGGACAGGCCCTTTTGCACCGCCTTGACCACGCACTCCTCGGAGATCTCGATGCCGGTGGTGCGGACGTTCCGCTCGCGGACCAGCCGGGCCAGCAGCTCGCCCGTCCCGCAGCCGATGTCCAGTACCCGTCCGCCGGCCGGGGCGTGGTTGACCACCCAGTCGTCGATCAGTATGCGGTTGGACCGTCGTTGCCGCAGCATTGTCACTCCTCGCGATGCTTCTGGGCCCGCTCCAGGAAGCTCGTCACCAGCGGGGCCTGCGCCTCGTGCTCCACGAGGAACGAGTCGTGCCCGTAGATGCCGCTCGGCTCGCAGTAGGTCGCGTCCCCGCCGCTGCGGCGGATCGCCTGGGCGATCTCCTTCATCTGCACCGGCGGATAGAGCCAGTCCGACGAGTACGCCAACAGCAGGTACAACGATCGGCTGCCCGTGAAGGCTTCGGTCAGCGAGGCGTGCCCGTTGGCCAGGTCGAAGTAGTCCAGCGCCTTGGTGATGTACAGCAGGCTGTTGGCGTCGAACCGCTCGACAAAGCTCTTGCCCTGGTACCGCAGGTAGCTCTCCACCTCGAAATCCAGGGAAAAGTCGTACCCGAACTTCTCGCGGTTCTGAAGGCGCCGGCCGAACTTGGCCTCCATCCCCCGGTCCGACAGGTACGTCACGTGGCCCACCATCCGGGCGACCGCCAGGCCCAGCCGCGGACCGACCTGGTCGTAGTAGTTGCCGCCGTTCCAGGCCGGATCGGCCATGATCGCCTGGCGGGCGACCTCGTTGAAGGCGATCTGCTGGGGCGAGTGGCGGTGCGTGCAGGCCATCACGATGGCCGATTTCACCCGTTGGGGGTACGAAACCGCCCACTGCAGGGCCTGCATACCGCCCATGCTGCCGCCGGCCACGCACAGCAGCCGCTCGATGCCCAGGTGGTCCAGCAGGTGGGCCTGGACCTGCACCATGTCCCCGACCGTCACCACCGGAAACGTCGGACCATATGGCTTGCCGGTATGAGGCGAGATCGAACTGGGGCCGGTCGTGCCGTAGCAGCTGCCCAGCACGTTCGAGCAGATCACGAAGTACCGGTCCGTGTCGAAGGCCTTGCCCGGGCCGATCATGTTGTCCCACCAGCCGGGGTGCTTGTTGCCCTCGTGCCAGCCGGCCGCATTCGCCCCGCCCGAGAGGGCGTGACAGACCATGATCGCATTGTCCTTTGCGGGGCTCAGGGTGCCGTAGGCCTCGTAGGCGACGGTGATCGGCCCGAAAGGCACACCGCTGTCGAGGGTCAGCCCCTGCTCGCAGAGGACGACCTTGTGGGTCTCCACCAGTCCCAATCCGTCATATTCGGTCGTGGCCATGCATCTCCGCTCGCAATCGATGTCACGCCTTCTGCGACGCCGCAATCGCCTGGTCCAGGTCGGCGATTATATCCTTTGCGTCCTCGATGCCTATCGACAGGCGGATGAAATCCTCCGTGACCCCGCTGGCCAGCTGCTCGTCGGGGCTGAGCTGCTGGTGCGTCGTCGAGGCCGGGTGGATGATCAGGCTCTTGGCGTCGCCGATGTTCGCCAGGTGGCTCAGTAACCGGACCGAGTCGATCAGCTTCTTGGCGGCCGGCATGCCGCCCTTGATCCCGAAGCCGATGATTGCGCCGGCCCCGCCGCACAGGTACTTCTGCGCCTGCCTGTGGTCGGGGTGGCTGGGCAGGCCCGGGTAGTTGACCCACTCGACGTGGGGGCTGCTGTCGAGCCACCGGGCGACCGCCAGGGCGTTTTCGCAGTGTCTCGGCATCCGCAGGTGCAGCGTCTCGATCCCCTGCAGCAGCAGGAACGAGTTGAACGGCGAGATGCACGGCCCCAGGTCGCGCAGCAGCTGCACCCGCGCCTTGGTGATGTACGCCGCCGGACCGGCCGCCTCGACATAGCGCACCCCGTGATAGCTCGGGTCCGGCTCGGCCAGTTCCGGGTACCGGCCGCCAGCCCAGTTGAACCGCCCGCCGTCGATGATCGCCCCGCCGATGGCCAGGCCGTGCCCGCCGATGAACTTCGTCATCGAGTACATCACGATGTCGGCTCCGTGCTCCAGCGGGCGGAAGATCATCGGGCTGACGGTGTTGTCGACGATCAGCGGCAGGCCGGCCTTGTGGGCGATCTCGGCGATCGCCTCGAAGTCCGAGACGTTGTTCTTCGGGTTGCCGATCGATTCGAGGTAGAACAGCCGGGTGTTCTCGTCGACCGCGTCGGCGAAGTTTTTCGGATCGGACGAGTCGACGAACCGTACCTCCACGCCCATCTTGGGGAAGGTATATTTGAACAGGTTGAACGTCCCGCCGTAGAGGTAGCTCGTCGAGACGATGTTCTGGCCGGCCCGGGCGATGTTCAGGCACGCCAGCGTCGAGGCGGCCTGTCCCGAGGCGAGCGCCAGGGCGCCCACGCCCCCTTCGAGTTCCGCCAGGCGTTTTTCCAGCACATCGGTCGTCGGGTTCATGATGCGGGTGTAGATGTTGCCGGGCTCTTCCAGGGCGAACAGTTTCGCCGCGTGCTCGGACGAGTCGAACACGTACGAGGTCGTCTGGTAGATCGGCACGGCTCGCGAGTTGGTCGCCGCGTCGGGCGTGTGGCCGGCGTGAAGGGCCTTTGTCCCGTATCCAAGATCAGTGCGGCTGTTGTCCATGGCAAAACACCTCCTGCATTCTGTTCGACCGGGTACGAATCGGCGGGTCCAGCCTGAAGTTTCGGTCCGGATCCGGTCTCGGGTCGAGATTCACTTCGTCTTCGGTTTGATCTGCAGCATCCGCTCCAGGGCGGTACGGGCCTTCTCGGCGATGTCCTCTGGCACGACGACCTCGGGCGAGCGGGTCCGCAGGGCGTGCCAGAGTTTCTCCGGCGTGTTGCGCTGCATGTGCGGGCAGAGGTTGCAGGCGCAGCTGGGACCGGGGGCGGCCACGTATTCGTTCTGCGGCGCGTCCTTGCGGAAACGGTGGATCATGTTCGATTCGGTGGCGATGATGAATGTCTCGCCAGCGGCCTGCTTGACCAGTCGGAGCATCCCGGCCGTACCGCACACCTTGTCGGCCATGTCGCGGATGTTCTTGGGACACTCCGGATGGGCGAGGATCTTGCCGCCGGGGTGCCTGGCCTTCAGGTCGATCAGCGTCTCGACGCTGAACAGCTCGTGGACGATGCAGGTGGCGTTCCACAGCGTCATGTTCTCGCGATGAGTCTGCTCCTTGAGCCAGGCTCCCAGATGCATGTCCGGCACGAACAGGATCGGCTGATCGGCAGGGACCGACTCGACCACCTCCAGGGCGTTGCCGCTGGTGCAGACGATGTCGCACAGGGCCTTGACGGCCGCGCTGCAGTTGACGTAGCAGATCGTCACCAGGTCGTCGCGGCCGAGCTTCGCCTTGAGGTGCGCCTGGTACTTCGCCAGGTCGTGGGCGCTGCACCCTTCGGCCAGCGAGCAGCCCGCCTCGAGGTCGGGCACGAAGACCCGCGCGTCGGGGCAGAGGATCTTGGCCGTCTCGGCCATGAAGTGCACCCCGCACAGGCAGATGTTGCGGGGTTGCTGCGTCTTGGCATAGCGGGCCAGTTCGAGCGAGTCGCCCACGAAGTGGGCGGTATCCTGGATCTCGCCCTCCTGGTAGCTGTGCGCAAGGATCAGGATATCATGGGCATCGGCATAGGCCCGCATTTCTTCCGGTGTCGGGGCCGGTTCCAGTGTCAGTTCATCCACTTTGTGCATCTCATTCGTCATAAGCGTTTGCGTCTCCAGCCAAAACGCCAATTATAGCAGCCAGGTTCACAAATGGGCCAGCCGCCCGCCGAAATCGATCCCGATGATGTCCCGCGAGCGATACTCCCCGATCCACGGTCCTCTATGGCGTTAATCCTTGTCCCCCCACAAGATCGGGCTTGCCGGGGGTTTGACCCCGCGCGGAACGCCCGCACCCGAACCCCCGCATCCCATTCCCGTGGCCGCACCAATACCTGAACGATCCACCGGGGTCTGACCCCCTGGGGCAAACGCTCCGGCTCGGTGTCACCGGTCCTGCGCAGCAGGGCCGTGTCCTCAAACGCCACGGGGTCAGACCCCGGTGGCATGCACAGCCAGTCGGGCCGCCAAGACGTTTTGGCGTTGATTCGGCCCGAGGCGTTCACTTCGGGGTCAGACCCCTGGGAATGCCCCGGCCGCCGCCCCACGGGGTCAGACCCCGGGGACGTGCACAGGCATCCAGGCCGCCACGAGATCCCGGCGTTGATTCCGCTGGGAAGCGTGCGATCCGGGGTCAGACCCCTGACAAGCGCCCCTCGCGGCCGGGGTCAGATCCCTGCAAAACGCACCCTACACCTTGTCCCCCGCCAGGATGGGGCCCACTTTCTCCGCGAATCGCTTGCCGATGGTGACATATCCTTCCACCGTCGGGTGGGTGCCGTCGGCCAGCAGATGTCCCTCATCCGGCCCGAGCAGCTGCGGCCCGTCGACATAGTGCAGATGCTTGTCACCGTGGGTCCGCAGCGCCTCGACCGCCGCCTGGACCTCCTCCCGCATCTGTCGCAGGGTCAGTCCGACGGCGTTGGGCTTGTCTTCCTTGCCTTCGCTGTAGATCGGCGAGCAGACCGCAAACGGCACGTCCGGGTGCTTCTCGCGGATCGTCAGGACCATCCCGATGATGGCCGGGGCGAAGGTCCGGACGCTCCGCGACGGGCCGCTGTAGATGTTGATGCCGACCTTGATGGTCAGGTAGTCGGCTGCCATGTCGCGCATCATCCGCCAGACCATCGGGTCGAGGTGGCACTCGCCGGCGTAGCCGAGGTTCCAGTGGTTACAGTTCATCGCCATGGCTGCGGTGCCGGCCCAGGTTCGGGTCGGGTACTGGGCTCCGCGCGCCTGGGTGATGGAACTGCCGTAGACGAGCCATTTCGGGCGGTCGTCCTCGATCCGCTCGACGGTCGCCCCCGGCGAGACCTCCAGGCCGCACAATCGGAACTCGCCGAGCTGGGGCAGCCAGAGCTCCAGCCGCTTCATCCCGGCCGGCAGGTCCTCGAAGGCGAAGCAGTCGCCGTCGCCGATCTTGTATGCCCCGAACACCTCCCCGTCGACCAGCAGCTCGGTGAAGGCGGTCCCGGGACAGGGCACGATCCGCCCGGCGAGCCGCCGGGTGTCGCTGGCAAAGGCGATCCGCACCCCGGCCGGGTGTCCGCCCCGCTCGATGAGTGCATTGTGGAACAGGCCCTTGTGATCGAGCTCGATCCGCCACGGCCGGACCCACTCGTCCGTTCGCTCGAGACTGACCGCCCCCTGCCATGACAGCCGCGGGTCGCTCGCGGAGATGAAGGTTGCTTCCTCCATCTGTGGTCTCCCTGTACTTGAGGCCTTGCCGCCGGATTTCTTTCGCATACTCAGCTGCCGTCGGATTCACATCGTGCAGCCGCAGTCGCCTTCATAGCACCCCCGCCGGGCGCGTGCAAACGGTCGCATATGGACTGCGGCGCCGAAGACGCCGCTTTCACTCAAGCCTCCATCGGCACCAATGCCTCAATCCCAGGCGGATCGCGCGGCGGCAATATGGACTGCGGCGGCAGCGACGCCGCTTTCAACCGAGCATGGCATACAAGCGAGGTGCCGAATGCAGGCGTCCCGCTCACCCGAGGAATCACCGCGACCTCACGGTCGCGGCTCTTTCCCGCAGAATGCGGGAGCCATGTCCATCCGTGGCGGGTCGGGCCGGGCGAGGCAGGGCCAGACCCGTTCTCCGGGGACTACCCATGCGTGCCATCCCTCGCCGCGATTCGCGGCCTGGTTGCCTTTACACTCCGCGATGTCTCGGATATCCTGCCCCCCATCACGTGGCGCAGGCGCGGCCGAGGGTTGCTCAGGTCGAATTTGTTTTCCATTCGTACCGCGTCACAAGGCTGTCTGTCAGAAACGGTTTCGGTGTGCAAGCGGTTCTTTTCGACGTGCGGCTACCTTGTCGGAGGCATCAACATGAAGATCATGCTTGTTTCGGTCCACACCCATCCGGTCGCCCTGGGGCTGCGGTACGT
>JAWLBS010000137.1:0-9910 GCA_041687575.1 Phycisphaerae bacterium
GAAGGTCGTCGCCGCCATCGAGGAGATGGCCGAGGAAATGCTCCGCGTGCAGGCCCTGCGCCAGGCTCGATCGGGCATCGCCTACCCGGCTGACACCGAGTGGCAGGACCAGTTCGAGGAGGCCTTCCCCTGGCAGGAGACCGATGACCAGATCCGCATCGCCGCCGAGATCAAGCAGGACATGCAGGCCCCCCGCCCGATGGACCGGCTGATCTGCGGCGACGTCGGCTACGGCAAGACGGAAATGGCCCTGCGGGCGGCGTTCAAGGCGGTCGAGTACGGCAAGCAGGTCGCCGTGCTGGCGCCGACCACGATCCTGGCCGAGCAGCACCTGCGGACCTTCCGCGACCGCACGGCCGGCTACCCGTTCGTGATCGAGTGCCTCAGCCGCTTCCGCACCGACCCCCAGCAGCGCGACATCGTCCTGCGGTGCATGAAGGGCCACGTCGACATCCTGATCGGCACCCACCGCATCCTCAGCCGCGACGTGTTCTTCAAGGACCTCGGCCTGGTGATCATCGACGAGGAGCAGCGCTTCGGCGTCGAGCAGAAGGAGCGCCTCAAGCACCTGCGCGAGACGGTCGACGTGCTGACGCTGACGGCCACGCCGATCCCGCGCACACTGCACATGGGCCTTCTGGGCATCCGCGACATCAGCACCCTGACCACCCCGCCGATCGACCGCCGCGCCGTGCAGACCCAGGTCGCCGAGCCCGACCCGCAGATGATCCGCCACGCGATCATGCGGGAGCTCGGCCGCGACGGGCAGATCTACTTCGTCCACAACCGCGTCAAGAGCATCCACCGCGTCGCCGACCGGGTCCGCAAGCTCGTGCCCGAAGCCCGCATCGGCGTAGGGCACGGCCAGATGGACGAGAAGGAACTGGAGGAGGTCATCTTCCAGTTCATCAACGGCCACCTCGACATCCTGGTCTCCACGGCCATTATCGAAAACGGTGTCGACATCCCCACCGCCAACACGATGATCATCGACCAGGCAGACCTGTTCGGCCTGGCGGACCTGCACCAGCTCCGCGGCCGCATCGGCCGGTACAAGCACCGTGCGTACTGCTACCTGCTGCTGCCGACGAATCGCGACGTGACCCCCACGGCCCGGCGGCGGCTCCAGGCGATCGAGCAGTACAGCGAGCTGGGCGCGGGGTTCCACATCGCGATGCGCGACCTGGAAATCCGCGGGGCGGGCAACCTGCTGGGCAGCGAGCAGAGCGGGCACATCGCCGCGGTCGGCTACGAGCTGTACTGCCAGCTGCTGGAGCAGGCGGTCCACCGGCTCAAGCACGAGCCTATCGAGCGGGTCCAGCCGGCGCACCTGGAGTTCAACCTTTCGGCCTACATCCCGACCGGCTACATCAGCTCGACGCGTCAGCGGATGGAGATCTACCGGCGGATCAGCGGCTGCCAGAGCGAGCAGGACATCGAGCAGCTCCGCAGCGACGTGGTCGACGCGTTCGGCAAGCCGCCGCCGATGTTCGAGCGGCTGCTGATGGTTGCCGAGAACCGGATCCTGGCCGGCAAGTGGCAGATCGAGAGCATGATCCTGCACGAGCCGGACATCGTGATCGCCGCGCAGGACATGCGGCTGGCCGAGAAGGTCTTCGCCGGCGCCCCGGGCACGGTCCGCCTGGTGGACGCGGCGCGGATCTACTGGCGGCCGCCGTCCAATTACCTGGAGCCGGACACGCTGCTGGTGGTGCTGCGCCGGATATTGCTCCGCGCGGGTCAGCCCGCTATAGTGCCCCACGGCGCGGCCCAGCCGTCGCCGGCGCGCTCCTGAAGTAGGGCGGGCTATGCCCGCCAAGTTAGGAGTTCCGGCTTTAGCCGGCGCTGGGAGTCCCGCCTTCAGGCGGTCCGCCCGAGCGAGCGCAGCGATGCGAGTGGCCGAGCGGCGAAGGCAGAGCAAAGCCGCGCAACGAGAACAAAGCCGAAAGTCATCCTGAACGAAGGGAAGGATCTCCACCGCAGGGCACGTCCGAACCGTCGTTCCGATGTAAGCCCGCAAAGCCCGATCGCGCGGTGGCAGCAGACAATTGAGAACAGGTGTTTCATGATTGCACGGATGCATACCCTGTTGATCGCATGGATGGGACTGAGCCTGCTCGCCGGCTGCGGCCAGATGAGCAAGTGGCGCGACAAGCAGACCGCCATCGCCCGCGGCGAGTACAAGGAGCCGGCGCCCCCGCCGCCCGCGCCGTCCAGCCAGCCGCTGTTTCGCCCGCGGGAATTCAACGCCCCCGACCCCTACCAGGACGGCCCGGTGATCCGCGCGGACGTCATGCTGGTCAACGGCCTGACCGTCCGGCCCAGCGACGTGCTCGAACCGTCGTGGGCCCGACTCGAGCAGCTCGCCGAAGCCGGCCCCGCCAAAGACTACCCCGAAAAGGCGCGGCTGGAGGTCCGCCAGCGGCTGCGCGAGACGATCAGCGAGTTCCTGGTCTGGCACGAGGTCAAGCAGAAGATCAACGCCGAGCTCGACGAGACGATCAACAAGGCCGTCGACGGCAAGATCCGCGAGCGGATCAACGAGCACTTCCAGGGCAGCCAGGCGAAGTTCGAACGGTACCTCGCCGGCCGGGGCCTCAGCCTCGACGACTACAAGCAGCAGGAGCGGCGCCGCCTCGTGGCGATTCAGTATCTCCGCGAGGAGATCCTCCCGCACATCCGCATCAGCCGCCGGCAACTCGTCGAGTTCTACGAACAGAACCGCCAGCGCTACGAAACACCCGCCAGGGTCAGGCTCCAGATCATCGACCTGCCCGACAGCGCGTTTCTCGAAGGGGACGCCAGCGGCCCGGTCGCCCGGGTCGCCGCCCATGACAAGGCCGGCCAGCAGGCGAAACAGGCCCTCGCCGCGCTCAAGGCCGGCACCGACTTCACCGAGGTCGCCCGCCAGTACAGCAAGGGCATCCACGCCGCCAACGGCGGCGACTGGGACTGGATCAGCCAGCCGGGCCTGCAGGGACGCTGGGCGCAGCCGAGCCAGGCGGCATTCGACCTTCAGGCCGGGCAGTTCAGCGACATCATCGAGGTCTCCGACGGCTACTTCATCGTGCGGGCGGCCGAGAAGGTCGAAGCACAGCGCAAGGGCTTCCAGGACGTCCAGGCCGAGCTGGAGCAACAGCTCCGCGACCAGATGTTCAACTACCACAGCGCCAAGTTCCTCTCGAAGCTCTGGGTCAAGTCCGACATCCAGGGCCTCGACACCTTCCGCGACCGCCTGCTGCAGATGATCCCCGAGCCGAAGTCTTTCAACGAGCCGCGACCGTAAGGGAGCGATCCCGGGTGCCATGGCCGCGCTGCTTGCCACGGCGTAGCCGTCGTTTGGCGAAGCCGGGTTGCGGCCATGGAATTCCTCGGATGCGCAGCGTGTCCTGTCCGGAACCGCCACCCAAAGTTGTCATTCCGAGCGCATGTAGGGCGGGCTGCGCCCGCCAACGCTGTCATTCTGAACGCAGCGAAGAGTCTCTATCGGACGGAGCGCCCAGAATTGAGCGGCCCGCTTGGCCGAGATCCTTCACTGCGTTCAGGATGACAACAGGGGAGCACACAAAACGCAAGCGGAGGGTGCTCCGCTTGACAGAGATCCTTCGCGTTGCTCAGGATGACAACGAAGGGGCGTCCTTCGACTCGAAATCCCGCATCCCCCGGTCCTACAATTAGTGTCGTCACCCGTGCGGCCGCCATGCGGGCATCGCGCAATGCCCTGCCGGCAGATGCGTTACCCGCCGCACGATTCGTCCGCGAACCGAAGGAGTGCCACGATGGGTTTGAACGTCGCGAAGAAGTTGATTACGTCGCACCTGCTCGAAGGCGAGATGGTCCCGGGCCGGGAGATCGCCCTGCGCATCGACCAGACCCTCACCCAGGACGCCACCGGCACGCTGGTCATGCTGGAGCTCGAGGCCATGGGCCTCGACCGCGTCCGCACCGAACTGTCCGCCCAGTACGTCGACCACAACCTCGTTCAGCAGGACCACAAGAACGCCGACGACCACCTGTTTTTGCGCAGCGCCTGCCGCCGCTTCGGCGTGTGGTACAGCCGGCCGGGCAACGGTGTGAGCCACCCCGTCCACATGGAACGGTTCGGCAAGCCGGGCAAGACCCTGCTCGGCTCGGACAGCCATACCCCCGGCGCCGGGGCGATCGGCATGCTCGCCATCGGGGCGGGCGGCCTGGAGGTCGCCATGGCGATGGCGGGGGAATCCTTCTACGTGAAGATGCCAAAGATCTGGGGCGTAGAGCTCACGGGCGAACTGCCCGACTGGGTCAGCGCCAAGGATGTCATACTCGAAATGCTTCGCCGCCATGGCGTCAAGGGCGGTATCGGCCGGATTATTGAATACTACGGGCCGGGGCTGGACACCTTAAGTGCGATGGATCGCCACGTGATTGCCAACATGGGCGCCGAGCTGGGCGCCACGACGACGGTGTTTCCGTCCGACCGGGAAGTGCGCCACTTCCTCAAAAGCCAGGGCCGAGAGGACGACTGGACCGAACTGCTCGCCGACGACGACGCCGAGTACGACCTGCAAGAGCAGATCGACCTGTCGAGCCTCGAACCGCTGATCGCCATGCCGTCCAGCCCCGGCAACGTCCGGCCCGTACGCGAGGTCGCCGGCACACGCATCTACCAGTCCTACATCGGCTCCAGCGCCAACCCCGGCTACCGCGACTTCGCCGTCGTCGCCCAGGTGGTCAAGGGCAAACAGGTAGAAGACCGCGTCTCGCTCGACATCAACCCCGCCAGCCGGCAGATCCTGGAAAACCTCATCCGCGACGGCCATATGGCCGCCCTGATCCACGCCGGCGGCCGCGTCCACCAGGCCGGCTGCAACGGCTGCATCGGCATGGGGCAGGCCCCGGCCACCCACGAGATCAGCCTGCGAACCGTGCCGCGCAACTTCCCCGGCCGCTCCGGCACCCGCGAGGACAAGGTCTGCCTGGTCAGCCCCGAGACCGCCGCCGCCAGCGCCCTGACCGGTGTGATCACCGACCCGCGGACGCTCGAGATGGACTACCCCCGCATCAGCGACCCCGAAGAGCCGATCATCAACCAGACGATGCTCATCGCGCCGCCGCCGATCGAGGAGTCGCGCAAGGTCGAGCTGGAAAAGGGTCCCAACATCGAGACCCTGCCAATCTTCGACCCGCTGCCCGACGAGTTCGAGCTGCCCGTGCTGCTGAAGGTCGGCGACGACGTCAGCACCGACGAGATCATGCCGGCCGGCTCGCGCGTGCTGCCGTTTCGCAGCAACATCCCCAAGATCTCGGAGTTCGTCTTCGACATCGTCGACGAGACCTACTCCCGCCGCGCGACCGACGTCCGCTGCCAGGGCGGGCACTTCATCGTCGGCGGCCGCAACTACGGCCAGGGCTCCAGCCGCGAACACGCCGCCATCGCCCCGCGCTACCTGGGCCTGCGGGCGGTGCTGACGATCTCGTTCGCCCGCATCCACTGGCAGAACCTCGCCAACTTCGGCATCGTGCCGCTGACGTTCGAGGACGAAACCGACTACGGCCGCATCGACCAGGGCGATGTCCTGCGGATCGAAGACCTGCGCAGCCAGGTCCAGGCCGGCCACACCGTCGAGGTGACCAACGTCACGAAGGACCAGACGTACAAGACCCGCCACGACCTGTCCGGCCGGCAGATCGACATGCTCCTGGCCGGCGGCCTGATCAACGACATGCGGCAGCGGCTGACCAAGGGCAAGACGAGACGCTAGCGGGTGCGCGGGTCCGGGCGAAACGACCTTCCGCAGATTTCGCAGATTTACACAGAGTAGAAACAGCAACGACGGGGGTCAGGGATCAGGGGTCAGTGAATTGGGTGTCACGGTCCTGCGCCAACGAGCCGCGACCGTGAGGGAGCGGTAAAGCCCGCCGGGTGCGGTCCTGCGACTCGCCACGGCGTAGTCGTCGTTCGACGAAGCCGGGAGCAGGGCCGTGTCCTTCGAGTGCCACGGGGGTCTGACCCCTGGCAGCACGCCCGCGTCCGAATCCACGCCGCAATCCCCTTGGCCGCACCGATACCTGAAAGATCCAGCGGGGTCTGACCCCCTGGAGGGAAACGCCCCAAGGCTCGCCTGTAAGCCTTTGGCGCGCAAAAAGTTGCGGATGCATCGGCGGGTATGTTAATGTGATCGCCGGTTGTGTCTGTTGCGCAGGCAGGATCAGGTCCCGCCGAAAACACCGTGCAGGCACGTCGGATAACACGGACAGCGACTGTCCTGACCGGTTCGCAGTCACTTGCGCGCGGTTGGACCGTCCGGGGCAGAGGAATCCCTGCATGGGAAACAGTTTTTTCGGCAAGTGCCGTCAGTACACGCTTACGGACAAGTTTGTGCAGAATGGTTGCTACCCGTATTTCCAGCCCATCGACTCGGCGGCGGCGGGCGAAGTGACCGTCCGCGGGCGCAACCTGCTGATGATGGGCTCGAACAGCTACCTGGGACTCCACCACGACCCGCGGGTCATCAAAGCGGCGGTCGCGGCCACGCGCAGGTACGGTACCGGCTGCGCCGGATCGCGGTTTCTCAACGGCAGCCTGGATCTGCATGAAGAGCTCGAGCAGGCGCTGGCAGAACTGGTCGGCAAGCAGGCCTGCCTGGTCTTCTCCACCGGGTACCAGGCGAATGTCGGCGTCATTGCCGCGCTGGTCTGCCGGGGCGAGTATGCCGTGATCGACAAGCTGGACCATGCCTCGATCATCGACGGCTGCCGCCTGTCGCAGGGGACGATGGTCCGTTTCCGCCACAACGACACGGCCAGCCTGGCCAGGGCGCTGACCCGGACAGGGCAGGCAAACTCGCTGGTGATCGTCGACGGGGTGTTCAGCATGGAGGGAGACGTCGTCGACCTTCCATCGGTGGTGGACCTGGCGCAGCGGCACGGTGCGGCTGTCATGGTCGACGAGGCGCATGCGCTGGGCGTGCTGCACGAATCCGGCGCCGGGACAGCGCGGCACTTCGATCTGACGTCTCGCGTGGACCTGATCATGGGCACGTTCAGCAAGTCGCTCGCCTCCAATGGCGGATTCGTTGCCGGCGACGCGGGTGTCATCCACTACATCAAGCATCATGCTCGCTCGCTGATCTTCAGTACCTCGCTGTCTCCGGCGAGCGCCGCGGCGGCCCTTGCGGCACTGAGGATCATGAAAGACGAACCGGAGCGGATCGAGGCCCTGTGGCGAAACCGCGAATTCCTCGCGCGGGAACTGATCCGCATGGGCTTCGACATCGGCCGGTCGGCCACGCCGATCCTTCCGCTGCACCTCGGGCAAATGGAGACGGTCGCGCAGGCCTGGAAGCATCTTCGCGAACGGGGCATGTTCGTGAACGTCGTCGTCCCGCCGGCGGTGCCGCCTAACGACTGCCTCATCCGTTGCAGCGTCACGGCTACGCATACGAAGGAGCAACTCTGCCAGGCGCTCGAGGCATTCGAGGGCGTGAGCAAGGAACTTGCAGCCCTTAGTCGGGGACCAGACTGCGCGGGGATTCATCCGGCGTGATTCCGGCAGCTGAAACCGTTACTCTACCGGTCGTTCCTAACAGAAAGGAGTGGCCGTGTCTGTCACAACCGAAAGACTCACGCAAGAGGACCGGGCCCGCTTCCGCGAGGCGGCCCGGCTGGCGGGACGTTCGTGACGGCGCTGAACCTGCGCCTGGCGGGACACTCGGCGCCGTGCCTGTCGGCGGTGGATGGGTGGGTCGGGTAAGCTGCTGGTGGCCAGTTGCCAGTGAAGGACAACAACAGCCTTCCGCAGATGTCGCAGATTACTCAGATTAGAAACAACAACGAAGGCAACGGCTTATAAGGGACATGCTGCAGCAAGACGGTGCGGGGGGTTCCGCGGAAACGAGCCGCGACCGTCAGGAAGCGGAAAGCATGGAGCTGACATGAACGCACACACAAAACTCCCACGGCCGCTCTGGGCGGACCTGCACAACCACAACGCCGTCGGCTACGGCAAGGGCTCGATCGAGCGTTCGTACGCGATCGCGCGGGGCAGCCTGCTGGACGTCTTCTGCTTCACGCCGCACGGGCTATGGGTCGACACGCCGGCCAACGACCCGAAGATGGTCGAGTACCACCGCACCGGCTTCGGCAAGGTCCGCGCGGCCTGGCCGGACATCGTCGCGAAGGTCAAGGCTGAATACGAGCCGGGACGGTTCGTGACGCTGTTGGGCTTCGAGTGGCACTCCAGCGAGTTCGGGGATTACCATGTGCTGTTTCCGGGCAATGATGGCGAGGTGATTGGCGCCGAAACCCTCGTACAGCTCCAGGCGTTCGTGCGCGAGCGCGGCGCGATCATGATCCCCCATCACGTCGCGTACCGCCAGGGCTGGCGGGGGCTCAGCTGGGACGGCCTCAACAGCGACGTCTCACCGCTGGTCGACGTGTTCAGCGAGCACGGCTGCACGATCGAGGCCGAAACCCCCCACCCGATGCTCCTGCACAGCATGGGCGGCATCGATCGTTCGCAGACGGTGATCGAGCAGTTCAAGCGCGGCCTCGTGGCCGGCGTGGTCGGCTCGACCGACAACCACCACGGCCACCCCGCCAGCTATAACGAGGGCCTGGCTGGCATCCTCGCAGGCTCGTTGACCCGCGAGGCGGTGTTTGACGCCATGCGCCGCCGGCACACGTTTGCCGTCAGCGGCGACCGCATCGGACTGAACCTGCGGATGGGCGGCGGGATGATGGGCGACGTCCTGCCCGCCAAGACCTCGCGCACGCTGTCGTGGGACGTCGATGCGCTGGGGGCGGTGGACTCGGTGCGGATCATCAAGAACGGGCGGGTCGTGGAGAACATCCTCGGGCCGCAATCGCCAAACGACAACGAGAGCGGCTACGTCGTGCGGATCAGTTTCGGCTGGGACACGATGAAGGGCCTGGCGGTGACCGACTGGCGGGTGCGGGTGAATGTCAGCGGCGGCCGGATCGTCGATGTCTCGTCGTGCTATGCCGGCGGGGACGGCTCGGTGGAAAAGGTCAACGCGGTCGAGGCGGTCGCTGACAACGAGGTGACGTTCTCCGCCTTCACGAGCCGCGCCAATGCCCGGCCGATCAGCGAGGTGGTCCTGCGGATCGAAGGCCGGGCGGACACGCGGGTGCGGGTCGAGGCGCAGACGCAGCGGGAGGACAAGGCCGGCGGCTGCACGGTGACGGCAGCGCTGGCGGACCTCCTGCAGCGCGACGAGTGGGCGGCGATCTCCGACGTGTTCTCCGCGCCGCGGATCCGCCTGGGCCAGGCGCACGGCTGGAGCGAGACGCGACTGTCGGGCACCTGGACCGACCCGCACCCCGGCGCTGACGACTGGTACCTGCTGCGCGTCCAGCAGGCCAACGGCCAGATGGCCTGGTCGAGCCCCATCTGGTGCCGCGACCGCCAGTGACAACAACGGGTTATCCGCAGATTTCGCAGATTACACAGATTAAAAAAGGCAACAGCAACGACAGGACTACCACGAAGGACACGAAGGTCACAAAGAACAACAATGAATGCTCTTCGTGTTCGTGGATCTTCGTACACTGACATGTGTGCTCTTTGCACCGCGCAGAACCGTGGCGCCCGGACCTGTTTTTCGACAGCCGAACCCCGACTCCCGGCTTGATGTCCCCTACCGTTGTTTGTCCGCGTCTCATCCGCGTTCATCCGTGGCGGACATCGCCGTTGTTGTTGTCGTTCTTCGTGTCCTTCGTGCCCTTCGTGGTAGACATGCTGTTGTCGTTGATCGCTTTGTCCTCGTACTGTTGGTGGTTTTGGTTGCGGGAAGCAGCCGGTCCAAGCTTTGCGGTGTTACATATTGGGGTTCAAAGGCCAGTGCGCAGCTGCGGCAGCACGGTCAGCATGTCCAGCAGCGAGAGGTTCGTGTGGTACAGGGGGTCG
>JAWLBS010000137.1:10010-12601 GCA_041687575.1 Phycisphaerae bacterium
TCGTGCCTTGAGGTACTTCTCGGCGCACTGCTGAGCGTGAAAGCAGGCTGCGTCGTAGTTGGGCGTCTTACGTGCGCGTTGCAGCAGCAAAGCGCTGTTGTAGTCGCCTTCGGCCTTGGTCACCCACTCGCGGGTCAGCGGCATCATGCAGGACGATCCCTTCTTCGACGACCACATCGACCATGCCCGATCCTCATCGACAATACCACTAACCATTATACCTCGTAATGCCTGCGGCGACAGACAACGGGACCACACCCGCTGGCCACCGCCTCCACATGCCACTGCCCGCCAGAAGGCGGAATCCCTGCGGGTCCGGCTGGCGGGGTCATGGTGCCGAACTTCTCTTGATCGCCTGATCGCCATCCCGAACCACCTTGCGTCCGGTAAACGCTTACCGGTAGGACGCCGGGCTCACCGCAGCGTCCGCCCAGACGCAACCGACCCCCCGGGCCGCCATGGACAAAATCCCTCGCCTCATTTGCCCGCGCAACCGGCGTATCTTAACTGCAAGGGAGGGAACAAAAGGTACGTCCAGAGCCGGGGCAACTATGGGACGCGGGAAACTCAGCTTAAAAGCGACGATACGACTGACCATGATGCTCGTCGTCTGGTCGGTGATCCTGACAGCCGGGGCACTGTTCGCAGCGGCCCGCCACCAGGACGGCCAGTCTTTTGCCACCGAGCGCGCCGTGACGGTCGCGCAGCTGGCGGCAAAGGAGCTGGATAACCACCTCCAGGAGGGTCGTACGGCCGGCACAGACGACGACGATGCCGCCGCGACCTGGCTCGAGCGGGTCTCCCGCTGGCCCGCCGTACAAGGCGCGGCGCTGATGCGCGACGGCCAGCCGGTAGCGGTCGATGCGCCCGAGCCGCTGGCGACGACGCTGCTCGCTGCCGGCACCAAGCGCCAGCAGCGGGCCTTTTTCTGGACCAAGACGCCGCCGGTCGACGGCCGACACCTGGCGGTCTGGGTCGAGCCGATCCGCGCCGAGTCGTTCGAAGGGACGCTGGTGCTGGGGCTGCGGCTTTCCGCCAGGGCGTCGGGCAGCGTGATAGCGTGGCAGTACTTCGTGCCGATGGCGATGGCCGGCCTGGTCGGCGTGTGCATCGGGATGCTCTGGCTCAGCCACGAGGTGGTCCGGCCGATCGAGATGCTCTCGAAGGTGGGCGCCGACGGCTCGCTGCCGGCCGAACTGCTCGAGCCGACCAGCGCGTCGCGCTACGCGGAGCTGGCGAGCCTTGCCCAGACGCTTCGCTGCCTGCACGTGAACCTCGACCAGTGGCGCTCCAAGGCCGACCAGCTCGAACGAACCTTCGACAAGCGGGTGCAGGACGAGACGCGGCGGATCAACCTGACGCTCCAGCGGACCCAGCGCGAGATCTGGCGCGACCCGCTGACCGGCCTGTACAACCGCCGCATGCTGGAAGAGAACGGCGACAAGCTCATGGCCGAGCAGCGACGCGATGGCGGTGACATGAGCCTGGTGATGTTCGACGTCGACCACTTCAAGACCCTCAACGACACGCTGGGGCACATGGCCGGCGACGAAATGCTCCAGTTCGTCTCGCAGCTGCTCAAGCAGGCGATCCGGCGGGAGGATTTCGCCATCCGCTACGGCGGCGACGAATTCCTGCTGCTGCTGCCCGGCGTGCCCGAGACCGACGCCCAGCAGATCGCCGCCCGCGCGGTCGCCCTGTTCGGCCAGCACACGAAGCTGCTCAGGGACCTCGATCCCAAGCCGACCCTCTCGGCCGGCGTGGCGTCGATGAGAAGGACCCGGGCCGGCGACGTGGCCACGCTGATGCAGCTGGCGGACAGCGCCCTGTACCAGGCGAAGCGGTCGGGCAAGAACTGCGTGGAGCTCTACGACCCGGCGACCGCCAGGCCCAAGCCCTCCGCCGGGCCGAAGCAGACCCTGGTCAGCGCCGGCAAGCGGGTGATCAATGCGATGTTCTAGTGGGGGCGGACCGGGCCGCCGGAAGGCGGCCAGCCGGTGAGGCGGTTGTCCACGACCGGTCCGGGGGGTATGATCAGACTGTGATGAGGGCCGGAGTCGGTCATGAGATACAAGGGTCAAATCAGAAACGGTGTTGTCGTCTTCGAGGGCGAACCGCCCCTCGCCGACGGGGTGCGCGTCACGGTTGAGCCGGAAGAGAACAACCGTACGCTGGCTGAGCGTCTCAAGCCGGTGATCGGCACGGCCGAAGGCCTGCCGACCGACTTGGCGGAGAACCACGACCATTACCTTCACGGCCGGCCTAAGAGCTGAAGGCGGGTGCCGCGGTCCTGCACAGCAGGGCCGTGCTCCAACAATATGAAATCACGCTCGCAAGTGGGACCCCCCGCGCTTGGCAAATGCCCCTCGCGGATGACTTCCGGCTTGCTCGTCAGGGGTAGCCTCTTCGTCCACTTCAGGCCCGGCCACTCGCATCGCTGCGCTCGCTCGGGCGGACCGCCTGAAGGCGGGACTCCAAACGCCGGCTGAAGCCGGGACTCCCAGCACCCGCTAAAGCGGGGACTCCGAACTCTGTGCCATCCACTTGATAGAATCCGTTGACCGGTTAAGCTTGAGGCAAGCGCCGCGGCG
>JAWLBS010000138.1:0-12599 GCA_041687575.1 Phycisphaerae bacterium
CGGTTCGCGGGTTGCCGAAGGGTCGGCGACCCTACAGGAGTGAGTCAATGCCAACATATGCGTATCGTTGTGAGTCGTGCGGACACGAATTCGAGAAATTCCAGTCGATTACGGCTGAGCCGATCAAGGTGTGCCCGGAGTGCAAGCGGGCGAAGGTCAAGCGGCTGATCGGTACGGGCGCGGCGCTGCTGTTCAAGGGTAGCGGGTTCTACCAGACGGACTACCGGAGCAGCTCGTATTCGCAGGCGGCCAAGGCGGACAGCGGGTCGTCGAGCGGCAGCAACGGCAGTTCGAGTGGCTCAGCCGAGAAGAGTTCGGGCGGCACCAGCGGCGCGTCGGGTGGTGCGAACGGTTCATCGGGCGGCAACGGCAAGAAAAGCGACTGATGCGTCCATAGGATATGCGGGCGAGGGAGGCCGGGCGTGGTCCGGGAACGCAGGTTTTGCGCAAGCAGGTGCCGTATGGCCGAACTTGTCTGTCCGATCTGTCATAAACGGGTCGAATACAAGCAACTTAAGGATATCCCCTGGCGCCCGTTCTGCAGCCGCCGGTGCAAGCTGGTCGACCTGGGCAAATGGCTCAACGAGGAGTACCGCGTCAGCGAGTCGATGGACCCGGCGGAGGAGCTGCCGCCGGACGATCGGCAGGACGGGTAAGTTGGGAGAGGGTTCCTGCGGCCGGCCCCCCGATGCGAAGTCGATGCATCTTGGGACGTTTACCGCTCCCTTACGGTCGCGGCTCGTTTCCCGCGCGATGCGGGGAGTTCCATGGCATCCGAACGACTCCCTCGCTTACGCTTCGGGCTCCTTCCCGCAAGATGCGCAAACGCTGCATATGCGGGGAATTCCATGGCCGGACCCTTCGACTCGCTGCGCTCGCGCCCTTCGGGTCTGAGCCTCAGGGTCGAAGACAGGGCATGAACAGCCCCTGCCATGGCACCCGGCACCCGGCCCCGGGCGGTGCCGGGGGCATTGCCAGCCCTGAGGCATCCTTTATAATCCACGCGTGATGACGAGCCGGGCTGTTGCCCGGGCACGATCTCTTATCATCCGGCTGTCCGGTGCAGGCAGTGCCGCCGGAGTGTATGGTGGACCGGCTGGGCAAACCCTGTTAGGCGGAATTCCCGGGGCGCAAGGCCCTTTTTAAGAAGGAGGAACGGATCCATGGCCCAGGAACAGATGGTGCTGCGTCGTATCGATTGGCAGGGTACCTTCGCGTTTACTCGCCTGTTCAGCGGGTTCCGGCTGGCCCGGCACTCGACGAAGATTCTGCTGGCGCTGGCGGGTCTGTTCTTGACGTTCCTTTTGGGCTGGACGATGGATGCGCTCTGGGTCAGCGCCGGGCAGGGCGCGTGGCGGGGCGAGATTGCCATATACGCCGCTACGGGCGGGCAGCGGGGCTATGACGCGGCGATGGCGGACCGGCGGTACGACGCGCTGGCCGACATGCTCCTGCGGTATGACATCGCCAAGGCACGGGACGACGCCGACAAGCAGGCGCAGGCGAGTCCGGCCGGCTCCGTCGAGATGATCGAGGAGCGGATCGTTGCGCGGTACCTTACGGCTCGGGGCAAGGCCGAGACGCCGGAGGCGCACGCGGCGGTGCTGGGGCAGATGCAGGAGCAGCTGGCGGCGCTGCGTGCGATCGAGCCGGTCGGACCGTTCCACGAGGTGGTGACCTACAGCCTCGATTCGGTGCGCAACGCCATGTTCGCCGCCGCGCAGTTGCGGTTCACCGACGGGCTGGATGCGGTGCTTCGCGGCCCGATGACGGCACCGCTGGAGATGCCGCGGATGGCGGGGGTCCAGCCGGGGGTGTTCGCCTCGCTGGTGATGCTCTGGTACGGGCTGGTCTGGCTGCTGACGGCGCACTGGTTCTACTCGTTGATCTTCCTGCCGATCGCGCTGGCGATCTGGGCGGTGGCCGGCGGGGCGATCAGCCGGGCGGCGGTCATGGAGTTCGCCCGGGATGAGCGGATCGGCATCCGCGAGGCGGTGCAGTTTTCGATCAAGAAGTTCTGGGGCTTTTTCTTCGCCCCGGTGGTGGCCCTCGGCTTTATCCTGGCATTCGGCCTGTTGCTGATCGGCGGCGGCCTCGTCGGCAGCATTCCGGTGGTGGGCGACCTGGTGGTCGGGGTGCTTTGGCTGCTGGCGCTGGCGGCGGGGCTGGCGATCGCGTTCATCACGATCGGTCTGCTGGCCGGCGGGCACCTGTTCGCGCCGGTGATTGCGGCGGAGGGCTCGGACGCGTTCGACGCGATCAGCCGGGGGTTCGTGTACGTCTACAGCCGGCCGTGGAAGGCGATCCTGTACGGGCTGACGCTGGTGGTGTACGGGAGCCTGTGCTACCTGTTCCTGCGTTTCTTCGTGTGGCTGATGCTGGCGGCGACGCATGCCTTCGTGGGGGCGGGGATGGTGGCGGGTCGGCCGCAGGCGGGTCCGGGGATGCAGAAGCTCGACGTGGTCTGGGAGGCGCCGACGTTCCTGAGCCTGCGGCCGCAGCCGCTGGACTGGCAGCTGCTGGGCGTGGGCGAGGTCATTTTGATGACCCTGGTGGCGTTCTGGGTGTACGTGGTCTGGGGGCTGCTGCAGAGCTGGCTGATTTCGTTCTACTTCACGGGCAGCAGCATGGCGTACCTGCTGCTTCGCCGGGAGGTCGACGCGATCGACCCGGAGGAGATCTACCTGGAAGAGGAGCCCGAGACCGAGCCGCTGGCGACCGAGCCGGCTGCGAGTCCGGCGGGCGGCGACGAGGCCCCGGCGGCTGCGACCGAGGTTGCCCCGGCTGGCAAGACGCAGTCGGCGGGCACCGACGGCGACGACGAATCGCAGGACAAGCCGGTGGCGTAGGACCGGGCGCATTTGCGGGATTGAGAGATAAGCGGCAGCCGGCGGGCCTACGCCCGCCGGCTGCCGTTCTTGTTTTTGAGGCGGGTGCCACGGTCCTGCGCCGTCTGCAGGGCCGTGCTCCTCGAACCGGGTATAGCGCCCGCAAGCGAGCGGCAGAGGGCCGCAGCGGAAGATGCAGATTGCCTGACAGCGCCGCGAAGGCAGCAAATGGTCGTGGACCGGTTCCGTGCGTTCGGGGTCTCCCGACGCTTCCGGTGCCTGTTCTTCATAACATAATAATATAACCACGAAGAACACGAAGGACACGAAGAAAGACAAGAACGACATTATCGGCCACGGATGAACGCGGATCAAACGCGGATGAACAACAACGACTACGGCAACGCCGCCGCAGATGGGTCTGGCCACGAAAAGGCACACCGGTTGCAGGTAGTTGCTTTTTCCTTCGTGTCCTTCGTGTTCTTCGTGGTAGTCAAGTCGTTTCTTCATCCGCTGTCGACCTGTAGACCACCCGTCGATTCACCCGTGGTGCAATGCTGGCCCGACATCTGGTCCTCTGTCTTCGCGGGGTTGACCCGGCCGAAAGAAGCACGGGCCTGCGAACAACCGCAGGGGCGTGGCACCCGGTACATTACGGCTTACGGTTTGGAGCGCGATGCCCATTTGAAGGATTCCATGGCCGCGAACAGCGCGGCCATGGCACCCAATTCGGGGAGCGGTGGCGGGCGCAGCCCGCCCTACGTTGTCACAATCTTGAGAATGGCTCGAAGAGCGTGTGGTAGGTGTCCTGGCAGAAGCGGTCGGTCATGCCGGCGATGTAGTCGCAGACGACGCGGTGCGGACTGTGCTCGCCGATGCGGCGGAAGTAGCGGACCGGCAGCAGGCGCGGCTGGCTGACGTGGGCGTCGAACAGGGCGCGGATGATCAGGCGGGCCTTGTAGTCCATGGCGGCGACGCGGGGGTGGCGGTAAGCCCGCTCGGCCAGAAACGACTCGTGCTCGCTCAGCATCCGTTCGGTCTCGGGGCTGAAGGCGACGGCCGGGGCGTCGGCGGCGCAGAAGGCCTGCCACCCGGTCATGCCCATCGATTCGAGGTTGCGTCGGGTCTGGGCGAGAAGGTCGTTGATCAGGTGCATCGCCAGGCCGTCGAGGATGTGGCGGCGGACGGCGGGCAGGACCAGGTCGGGCCAGCGGGCGCGAACGGGTTCGGCCGCCCGGCGCCAGATCTCCACGTTGCGCAGGTCCTGTTCGCTGACGAGTTCGGCGTGCAGGGCGTCCTCGATGTCGTGGATGTCGTAGGCGATGCGGTCGGCGAGGTTGGTGACCTGGCCCTCGAGGGGTTGCTGGCGCCAGTCGGCAGGCAGGGCGGGGCCGGTACCGGCGGGGGCGCTGGTCGAGGTGGCTGGGTTGGTGTTGGCGGGGGTGGATCCGACCGGTGGGGGCTGGTTGGATAAATTCCCGTGCGGGGCGTCAGGGCGGGACGGCGTCATTTCAGGCGGCGACTCCGCGGTTGGGATTTGCCCGGTCGATTCTTCTTCCGCCGTGTCGCTCGCGGCCGAATGGAGCTGGTGCGCCCAGCGGACCACGTTGGCGAGGTTCAGCCCGTGGAAGTGGCGGTACGGGTGCTCCAGCAGGTCGATCACCCGCAGGGCCTGCAGGTTGTGGTCGAAGCCACCGTGGCCGGCCATCTGCTCGTGCAGGATCGCCTCGCCCGCGTGGCCGAACGGCGGGTGCCCCAGGTCGTGGACGATGGCGATGACCTCGGCGAGGCGTGCGTTCAGGGCGAGCCGTTCGGCGAGCAGGCGCGAGATCTGGGCGACTTCCAGGGTATGGGTCAGTCGGGTGCGGTAGTGGTCGCCTTCGTCGATGACGAAGACCTGGGTCTTGTACTGCAATCGGCGAAAGGCGGAGCAGTTGGCGACGCGCCAGTGGTCGAGGGCAAAGCCCGGCAGCATGGCCTCGCCGGCCGGCTCGGGGTTGGGGCGATCGGCGGCGAGTGCGTCGGGGATGGCGTGGGCGGGATCCATCGGGTCTCCTGTTGCGGCTGGCGGTTTCTCCCTTCGGCGGGGGCGGCCGGTCAATCGGTTCGTGGCAGCCCCAGTTTCTGCGTCGTCTCGCGGGCGGCCTGGTAGAAGCTCTCGAGGGACTGGGGGATGACCCTGGCCCCCGAGAGTACGGGCACGAAGTTGGTGTCGCCTTCCCAGCGGGGCACGATGTGGACGTGGATGTGGCCGGGCAGGCCCGCGCCGGCGCACTTGCCGAGGTTTACGCCGATGTTGAAGCCCTGGGGTTTGATCATCTCTCGAAGCAGCCGGACGGCGTCCTGGGTCAGTGTCATCATCCGGGCGAGCTGATCGGCGGGGAGCTGCTCGATGTCGCCGACGTGGTCGGCCGGGGCGATCATCAGGTGCCCGGAGGTATAGGGGAAGCGGTTGAGCAGGACCATGGTCTGTCCCTGTCGCCACAGGACGAGGTTGGCCTGGTCCTGGTCGGGCTGGGTCCAGTAGCGGCAGAGGAAGCAGCCGCCGGGGTCCTTGTCGTTGATGGAGCTGATGTACTCCATGCGCCACGGGGCCCAGAGGTTGTTGGAGAATTCCGTCATTGTCCGTTCCTTTCGGGCGGTGCGCCGCGGGTGCATCCGTTATCCGGAGACAGTAGACCGCGGTGGCGTTCTCCCCCGAGGGGGTCAGACCCCGTCGGATCTTCCAGGTACCGGTGCCCCCTGGGGGATTGCGGCGTTAATCCGAACGTAGGCGCGGTGCCAGGGGTCAGACCCCCAAGGGAGCCCGCGCCGCTATTGGTCGTCGGATGCACCGATGCGCCGCCCCGGGGGGCATCCGCCGGTTGCGGCCGCGTATCCTTGTGCTAGACTAAGGGTTCGCTTTGCTTCGGGCAAGAGTGACTACTGCAGAGGGCCGGACTGTGAACAGACGATGTGCGACGGGATCGTGGGCGTGGCTGGTTTCGGCGGGCCTTGTGCTGGCGACGGCTGGCGCGGCGTTGGGCCAGACGGCGGCGCCGGCGGCGGGTGACGCGCCGGCTGCATCGACGCAGGTCAGCGAGTCGCAGCGGCAGGCGGCGATGGACGCGGCGTGGCAGGTACTGGTCGCGCTGCGGGACTACGTGCACGCTGCCCGGATCATGGACGATCCCCAGCGGCGGACGAAGGATCTGACCGAGGCGGGTGAGCGGCTTGTCTCGCTGGCGACGCATCGTCCGGGCGTGGCGCCGGAGATGCTGGAGGCGTACGTGAAGCTCTGGCCGGCGGTGGTGGCGCGGTACGTGGCTGGTTTCGAGCGCGAGGCGTTGACGGTCCAGGCCCGCGACAGGCACATGATCGTCTCGGTCGTGGCTGCGAACCCGGTTGATGCGCAGGTCCATGCGGAGGTGTCGGCCAGGCTGACCGAGGCGCTGCGGGAGCAGGGCTATGACGGCGAGGAGCTCGCCAGGCTCAGGGATATCCGTCTGAAGCGGGAGCTGCTCGAGCGGGGTATCGGCTATCCGATCGAGGCCCGTATCAACCTGGCCATGCGGCAGGTGGACGGGCAGTGGAAGGCGATCGAGCTGGACATCGAGCCCGTCCGGTCGGGGCGGGTGACGAGCCGAACCGGGCAACCCGACAGCGCGGCCGGCGGTGCGGCGACGCAGCCCGTGCCGGTAGTGCGATGACAGATGAGAACGGGCGATCCACAGCGGGTGGCCCCACGAATACGGACAGACACAGTTCATGGCGGGAGTGAAGGATCATGGCGGAAGGTAAGCTTCGCATCGGTGTGGTCGGGCTGGGGACGTTCGTTGAGATCGCGCACATGCCGACCTATTTCGACAGCCGGTACAGCCGGTTCATCGAGGTGGCCGGGTTGTGCGACGTCAATGCCGGTCGGCTTAAGGAGTGGGGCACGCGGTACGATGTGGCGGGCCAGTACAGCGACCTCGATAAGATGCTGGCCGAGGCGAACCTGGACGCCGTGACGATCGTTACGCCGGATCACACGCACACGCCGATTGCGCTCAAGGCGCTCGAGGCGGGCTGCGACGTGCTGGTGGAAAAGCCTCTGGCGATGAACATCAAGGACTGCCACAAGATCCGCCAGGCGGCGCTGAAGAACCAGCGGCGCGTGATCACCGACTTTCACAAGCAGGAAGACCCCGCCCACCAGGAGGCCCGCAGCCGGGTCCGGGCCGGACGCTACGGCGACGTGCAGTTCGGGTACATCTGGATGCAGGACGCGATCACGGTGCCGGCCGGCGGCTTTTTCAAGACGGCCCTGGCGGCGCACTCGTCGCCGGTGTGGTTCCTGGGCGTGCACTTTTTCGACGTGATCCGCTTTATCACCGGGCTGGACCCGTGGAAGGTCAAGGCGACCGGTTACAAACAGGTGCTCGGCCCGGAGAAGGGGATCGACACCTACGACGCGGTCAAGGCCGACGTGACGATGAGCAACGGCGCGGCCCTGTCGTTCTACCTGAGCTGGAACCTGCCGGAGAACATTCCGTCGCTGACGCGCCAGGGGATCTACCTGCAGTGCACCAAGGGCGAGATCCATGTCGACACGCGGGACCGGGGCTTTTTCGAGTCGACCTACGAGGCTGGCTACAAGGCGGTCAACCCGATGTTCCTGCGGGACACGCTGCACGGCAAGGCGGGTTACGGCTGCGAGTCGATCGGCGAGGCGCTGCGGGAGTTCTACGACCTGAAGGCGGCCGACCGGGCGAATTACAAGGAAATGGAAGATGCGCGGCCCAGCGGCCTCGACGGGTTCTACGCGACGCTGACCGGCCAGGCGGTGGACGCCTCGCTGGCCCAGGGCGTGAGCCTGCAGGGCGGGCAGGTGGTCATCGGCAAGGAGGTCGACTGCAACGACCTGCTGCAGAGCGAACTGGGCACCGATGCGGACGAGTACCTGATCAAGGTGGCGAGGTAGGGCGGGCTGCGGCGGCCACGGGTTGTCATCCTGAACGAAGTGAAGGATCCCGGCCGAGAGGGCTACTCAACCATGGGCACGCTGTCCATGAGAGATTCTTCGCTGCGCTCAAAATGGCAGCCTGTGGTGGTGTGTGGAAAGGAAAGCGCACCTTCATCCGAAGCGCACAGCCCTGCTGCACGTGGCCATACCACCCGACAGGTTCCGCGGGTGCGTCCGGTACGGTTCCGCACAGCAGGGCTTCGTGTCGTTCGCCTACTGCCCGAAATTCTTTGCCAGCATCAGCAGGTCGATCGCGTTGACGATGCCGTCGCCGTTGAAGTCGCAGGCCGGGTCATACGCCAGGTCCGCCTCGGCCCTGTTGAAACTCTTGACCATCATCAACAGGTCGATTGCGTTGACCAGGCCGTTGCCGTCGGCGTCGCCGATCTTTTTGCCGACTTCCAGGACGAACATATCGACGTCCAGGCCCTCGGTCGGCTCGATCGTGTAGCGCCCTCCGTCGGCCAGGGCGCTGCCTCGCTCGGTCACCACCAGCGTGTCGTCGGGCACGTCGGTGGTCCCCAGCGAGTAGTCGAACGCGCCGCTGATGTCGTCATCCGTGACCACCCCAACGACCCTAAGCGGCAGGTCAGACAGCTCGATCGGCCCGTCGAAGACGAACCGCAACACGCCGCGGGTTGAGCGCGACAGGTTGCCGCCCGGCGGGTAGACGGCGATCAGCCGGCGGGCCCGCACGTCGACGGCGTCCAGGCCGATGTCCGGCGAGATCGGCGCCATCAGCGGGTTGGGGAAGTTCCGCAGCAGCTGCTGGTTCGTCCGGACGATCTTCCCGCTGGTGCTCAGCAGGTCGCCGTGGAAGATCCGCACGCCCAGCGCCTCGTCGAAGAAGTCCTGCTCGACGCTGAACCAGATCTCCGGCAGCCGACTTGCGTTTTGATATGGCCGCAGCCGCGGCACGTACACCGCATCGAGCCCCAGGTCCGGCAGCGGCGGCATCGGGCTGAACCGCGACAGCAGGTGCGCATTGGTCGCCACGACGTAGCCCCGCGTGCTCAGCAGGTCGCCGTCGCTGATCTGGCGCCCGAGTTTCTCGTCCCACCAGCCGCGCTCCGTCGAGAACCAGATCTCGGGCGGCCATACGCTGTCGGTCGTCGGTCGCCAATAGGGGATGTAAACGGCATCGAGGCCCATATCGGGCGTCGGCGGCATCGGCCCGAAGTTGGCCAGCAGCTGCGCATTGGTCGCGACCACCTTCCCGCAGCTGCTCAGCAGGTCGCCGTCGCTGATCCACTGGCCGAGCACCGTGTCGTAAAAACCGTTCTCCACGCTGAACAGCGTGACTGGCCGGGCCGCCGTCGCCGCGACGTTGCACCGCAGCTCGTGCAGGGCGTCCAGGCCGAACGGGACCTCGGCGAAGGTCGGGGCCGGATTGAATCTGCCGAGCAGTCTGGCGTTGTCCGCCACGATGTAGCCGCGGTCGGAGGCCTCGTCGCCGTCACCGAAAGGCGGCCAGACGAAGCTCGTCCCCGCTTCGGGGTCCTGCGGCTCCTCGATGCTGAAGAGCACCTCCAGCGGCGGGGGCTGCGGCACGATCGGGGCCTTGCGGGCGTTGTTCAGGCGGTTGACTTCGCCGGGGATCGGCTCGATCTCGACCTCGGCCAGCCGCGGCAGCCTCGCTGCATCATTGAGCATCGGCGCCGTCAGCTCGATCGCCCTCTGCTCGCCCGGCGCCACCGGGCCGAAGGCCTCGCTGGTCAGGTACTTGTTGTCCAGCAGCAGCGTCGCAACCAGCCGGTCGGTGAAGATCCCCTTGTTGACGACCGTGGCGACGGCGGTGATCTGGCCGGAGTTCGGCGCGGCCGTCACGTGCAGCCCCGTGATCGCCAGGTCGTGCCCCATGATCGTCTTGCCCGCCAGCGGCACGCGGAGCCAGACGTCGTACAGGCCATTGGGACAGCCGCCTGACATGCCCGAGCCGACCACGTCGATGTAGGCCGGCGCCTCAACCGGCGGTTTGAAGCCGGCCTCGAAGCGGGCGACCGGGGTCCGCTCGTCGAGCCTGAAGGGCAGGTCTGCATGGACGCGGATCGGGTCGGTCGCCGGGATCGTCTCGATCAATGCCTGGTCGATCATGTCGCCACCGATCCAGTGCGTCTCGAACGGCTGCAGCGGCGGGGGGTAGATGGCGATGATGTACGGCGGCCAGATCCGGGGCCAGATATCGAACACGGCCGGCTGGGCCGGCACGGCCAGGTCCTCGAGCACGTTCGCATTGTTGACCGAGGTCAACTCGATCCCGTCCGGGCTCGTCTCGGTCAGCATCTTGACCATCGGCACCGCCGACCACTCGGCCGACTTCGAATCGTGCAGCGCGACGCGGCACTGGGTCTGTCCCGGCCAGAACCGCGCGTTGCTCAGGTCGAAGTAGAAGTAGTGCGGATCGCTGCCGTAGGTGCACGCGGCGACCTCTTTGCAGCAGTCGCTGAAATCGTTGCTGTTGGAGGTGTACTCGACGCGGGCGAGCCGGCTGCGGTAGCCCGACAGGTCCATCCACCAGTAGATCACCATGTCGAAGCCCTTGGCGACCAGGTCCGGCGCCACGACCCGCAGGTCCTCCGCACCGGCCAGCAGCGGGTGCACGGCGTGGTTGATCAGCCGGCCCTTGCACCGCAGCTCGTCGCCAGCCGTCTCGTAGACCGACCGGTCGATCGCGACGCTGTAACGGATCCGTACGTTGTCGACAAACACCGCGACCTCGCGGAACTGGTTGTGGTCGCCGTAGAGAGAGTGCGTGGTGATCGGCATCGCCACGGCGAGGTTCGCGCTCGGGCCGCCTTCCGGCACGCCGGCGACCTGGAACGTGGCCGCCACGTTGACGGTGAAGTTGCGCGTCCGGCAGCTGAAGAACGTCGCCTCGGCGTCGACATTCACACTCAGCAGCGACGGCACCGTGTTGGCCGGTTTCAGGGGCACGATCACCCCCTCACGGCGCTTGTGAATGCAGGGCGAAGAGAGGGATGTTTCGCCGGCTGGTATGATGGCCCTGTCGTGCCCGAGGCAGTCGCCCGCGGCCGGGTCGGCTCCGAAGATCAACACGACCGTCGACAGTACCCCCATCAGCAGGAACAAAAAGCCAGGTCGAGCGCCCATACGTCACCTCCTCCTGTTCCAGTCGCAGCCGCGACGAACGTGCGGCATGAATGATGCAGCGGAAACACTCCGCCAGTTACAAGATAACTTCGCTCGGCAATGTGTGCAAGAAGAAAAACGGACCGCTCGAACATCATTCTGAGCGACAGCGAGGAAACAGGCATTCAGGCCGGCACGAAATTCCGGCGTTGATCCTGCCAGTAGACGTGTGCTGCGGGGCAGACCCCTGGAAAACGTAGCGGCTCGGCGAGGGGGCAACCCCCATGAATCGGCGCTCCTAGAATCGTGCAAGAGCGGCGGTTCAGCGGCGGTTCCGGCAATCAGCGAGGCGCAGATGGCGGCAAGACGTAGAGATCGAGAACGTCCCGGTCAGGGGCCGGGCAGACAGCCTCGCGGGGGGCCGTCGGAAGACCTGGTCAAACGGGCCGTCAAGATGGCGGTCAAAGAGGAGATCAAGGGGGTGCCGTCCGGCCAGATCGTCCTGCACCTCAAGGCAATGGGCCTGAACACCGAAAGCGCCCGCACCGTCTATTCGCAGGTCCGGCGCGAGGTTGCCGTCAAGCGTCGCCGCACGCTCTGGATTCTGATGATCGTGGGCGGACTGCTGATCGTCGGGGCGCTGGGGCTGGTTTACGCGATGACCTTCGCGTGGGCCCCCGTGGCGTACGGCTGGTGGATCGCCGCCGGGGCGCTGGCGGCGGTGGGAAGCGCCCTCTTGCTGATCGGCCAGACGGGTCTGAAGCGGGCAGACCGCCCGCGCTCCCCGCCGACCGGCCGCAGACGGTCCGACAAGCGGCGATGAACCGACAGACACGGACATTACACGAGGGAGACAAGCAATGAGCGAAACCGGTGGTGCCGGCCAGACACCCTTGATCCAGCGCAAGTGCAAACCATGTACCGGCCAGACGCCGCGGCTGACGGGCAAGCAGCTCGAAGAGTACCGGGCTCGGCTCGGCCCTGAGTGGCAGCTGGTCGACGAACATCACCTGGAGAAGGGGTTCAAATTCGACGGGTGGGGCGAGGCACGCGATTTCGTCAACCGGATCGCCGACGTGGCCGAGCAGGAAGATCACCACCCGGACGTGCTGCTGAGCTATGGCAAGGTCCACGTCACGCTGCTTACGCACAAGATCGACGGTCTGAGCGAGAACGACTTCATCCTGGCGGCGAAGATCGACGAGTTGCCACGCGGGTGAGGCACCCACGGCGTCTATGACGCCGTCGTGTCGGCGGTTTCGGAGTGCTGGGCGGTCAGCACGTCGAAGGCAAACCCGCCGTCGCCGGCGTCCACGCGGATGCGGGCGCGGTCGGGGATCTCGCCCGAGAGGATCCGCCCAGCCAGCGGGTTCTCCAGCTCCCGCTGAATCGCCCGTTTCAGCGGCCGGGCGCCGTAGACCGGGTCGTAGCCCTCCTCGGCCAGTTTGACCTTCGCCGCATCGGTCAGCTCAAGGCTGTAGCCGCGATCGGCGAGCCGCCTGGACAGCTGCCGCAGCTGGATGTCCACGATGCTGGTCAGCACCTCGCGGCTGAGGCGGTGGAAGATCACCACCTCGTCGATCCGGTTGAGCAGCTCCGGCCGGAAGTACTGTTTGAGCTGCTCGCGGACCACCTTCTCGATGCTGTCGTCGCTGGTGCCGGACTGGCTCATCTCCATGATCTGCTGGCTGCCG